>JBOGNK010000136.1:0-5316 GCA_050747085.1 Candidatus Acidiferrales bacterium | reverse complement strand
CTTCCGACCCTGTGTTGCAGAACGTCGCGCGTTCGTTGCCCGTGAACTCGCAGATCATTTTGGCAACTTCGCCGGCGAGCAACGTCTGCGGCCCGATCTCGAAGCCCTCGTGCAATTGTTTCTCGATCGCCTTCTCGACGAAGTCCGGCCGGTGGCCAAGCATGATTGGCCCGAAACCGTTCAGCAGGTCCACGTACTCGTTCCCGTCCACGTCCCAAAGATGTGATCCCTTCGACCTTACGGCGATGATCGGGTAGACCAGTTCCTTCCATTCGGAACGAAATCCCGAGACGACGCGCGGATCTGCCAGCACGCGGCGGTATTCCTGGGTCTTCTTTTTCGATTCCGCGGTTCGCTGAGTGTAGCGTTGGACGAGTGATGCGATGTAATCGCGCTGCTGCGCCGTCAGGTCCCCCGATGATGCCTTCTGGAGGGGCTTGAACGGCGTGTAACCCTTCAGTTCTTTGGTGTCTTTATCTGCGAGCGCCGGAGTGGCCGCGACAGGTGCAGCAATCGGCTGGGGCACTGTTATTGCGGCCGCCGGGTTCGTCCCGATTTCGATGGTCGAACTGGAAGTGGCTGCTTGCGCCGCAGCCGGAATCCCCCGCAGTGTTTCGAGCTGTTTCGCGAACAGCGCGTTCATCGCTTGCATCTGCTCGCGTATAACTCGTTCGACTGCGCCGTCAGAGGGAGGGGCGCCCAGCACGGGGGCCGGTGTGGCACTTGCCCCTGCCGCGAAGGCGGTAACGGCCTGAGCAGTAGCAGGCAAAGCGACAACCGGGACAGCCACAGCAGTTCCGGTAGAACTGGGCGATGCTGAACCTTCGGGAGCAGTGGATGCCGCCTCAGCGAACGCGTCGGAGGGAAGATTTTTCCCTACGTACTCAGCAAGGCTATTCAGAGACGACTGGTCCCCCAGAAGCTGCCGGAACGTGATTTTCAGTCCGAACTTGCTCTGCAGTGCCTGGGTGACTTGCGTGAGGAAAAGAGAATCAAATCCCATTTCCAGAAACGTTGTCGCGCCATCGGCGCTTAGAATGTCTGTTCCGGAAAGATCCTCGAAAATGTCTCCAAGATTCTTCCTGATTTGCTCAGCGCGATTCGTGCTATTCGTGCGCTTCACGGCGTTTGTGCTCTGGGCTTGCACTTTTTCGTTCTCCTGAGGGGATTCCTGAAGTGTTGCGACGGATACGGTTGAACTTGGGAGGGGTGTCTGCGGCCTTTGACTCGTGGTGTTTTGCGGTTGTTTGGCCGGCTCGAACCAATAGCGCCTGCGCTCGAACGGATATGTCGGCAGGGAAAGGCGCTGCCGCTGGACGCCGTGGTATAGCGCAGGCCAGTTGGGCTGCGCTCCAGCCATCCACAGCATGCCGAGCGCGTTCATCAGTGCAATGGAATCGGCGGCCCCTGAATGATCATGCGTAAGCGAAGGAACGATCACCTGCTCTGTAGAAGATCCGGCGTGCTGGCGCGCGAGTGTCGTCAGCACATTTCCTGGCCCAACCTCCAGCAGGACTGCGTTGGGATTTTCGCGCAGCAATCGCACGCCGGGCGAAAACAAAACCGGTTTGCGGAAATGCAAGGCCCAGTAAGCCGGATCGGTGGCTTGGTCGGATGTAATCCACTTTCCTGTGACTCCGGAAACGTAGGGAATCTGCGGCGGACTCAACTTTACTTTCGCGCATGCATGGGAGAACGGCTCCGCGATCGGATCCATCATTGCGGAATGAAATGCATGCGACGTCAGGAGGCGTCTGGAAGCGACGCCTTCCTTCGCGAGTTGCGCCTCAAACGGCTCAAGCGCTTCGAACGGCCCGGAAACGACGCACAAAGACGGCGAATTGACTGCGGCAATGGATAGGTGTCCGTTGATGCGCGCTCGAATCTCACTTTCAGGCAGACGCACGGACAACATTCCCCCCGCGGGCAGCTTCTGCATCATCTCGCCGCGAGCCGCGACGAGGCGGAGTCCGTCCTCCAGAGAGAAGACGCCTGCAAGGCACGCCGCAACGAATTCGCCGACGCTGTGTCCCAGCATGCTTTTCGGGCGGATGCCCCAGCTCGACCACAACTGTGCGAGTGCGTACTCGAGCGTGAAAATCGCCGGCTGCGCGAGAATCGTTTCCGTAACGCGCTTTCGTGCTTGGTCCGAAACGGCGCCATCCGGGTAGAGAAGATCCTTCAAGTCGGCGCCCAACAGTGGACGCAGAATTTCAGAGCAGCGGTCGACGGCGTTGCGAAACACCGGCTCGGTTTCATAGACTTCGCGGCCCATGTTCGGGTGCTGCGAGCCTTGGCCCGGAAAGAGGAAGGAAATCCCGGGATTCTGTAATGGTCGCGAGCGTGTTTGCACGCGGTTGCGGTCGCGCGCGCCAAGCGCTGCGATCGCATCGTTTGTGTCCCGAACCGCCACGGTGCGGCGGTGCGCAAAGGCCCGGCGTCCCGTTTGAAGCGTCCACGCCACGTCCTCGAAATTCGCTTCCGGATGATTCCTCAGGTGCTCGGCGAGATTGTCCGTCGCGCGTTCGAGGGCCGCTTCAGACCGCGCTGATAGCACCAGCAGCTCGACTGCGCGCGCACTTTGATGCGGCGGTTGTTCCGGCGCTTCTTCGATCACCACATGCGCATTCGTTCCGCCAACACCGAACGAGCTTACCCCTGCTCGGCGAGGTTGTTTGCCGGCCTTCCACTCAGTGCGCTGCTTGTTGACGTAGAACGGGCTGTTCTCCAGGTCGAATTTGGGATTCGGGCTCCCGAAGTGCAGCGTCGCTGGGAAAAGTCCGTGCCGAACGATTTGCGTTGCATGGATCAGTCCCGTAACACCCGACGCGATATCGAGATGACCTACGTTTGTCTTCGCGGTGCCGATCGCGCAGAAGCTCTTCGCGTTCGTGTGCGCGCGAAACGCCTGGGTTGCCGCCGCGAGTTCAATCGGGTCGCCAAGTGGTGTTGCCGTTCCATGCGCTTCCAAGTAGCCGATCGTTTCCGGATTTACGCCAGCTGCTGCCTGGGCCATTGCGATTACGCGCGCCTGTCCTTCGACGCTTGGCGCCGTGTAGCCGACTTTTGCGGCACCGTCGTTATTCGCAGCAAAGCCTTTGATCACCGCATAGACGTGGTCCCCATCGCGCACCGCATCTTCCAGGCGCTTCAGCAGAACCACGGCGACGCCGCTTCCAAAAACCGTGCCCTGCGCGTTCGCATCAAACGTGCGGCAATGCCCGTCCGGGGAAGTCATTCCGCCGTCCTGATAAGACGATCCGCGCTTTTGAGGAAAGGTGATCGAGCTTCCGCCCGCGAGCGCCATATCGCATTGGTAGGTCAGCAACGACTGGCAGGCCTGGGTCACCGCGAGCAGCGACGTGGAACATCCTGCTTGCATGGTGAAACTCGGTCCACGCAGGTTCAGTTTGTAGGAAACGCGGGTCGACAGAAAATCCACGCTGCTCCCGAGCATTTCCTGATAGTTCCCGACATGATATTCGCGCGTGAACTTCTCGATGAATCCGGGTTGCGCGCAAACTTGCGAAAGGAAATATGTGGACGGGCTGCAGCCGGCGTAGACACCGATTTCGCCCGCGTAAGCGGCAGGATCATATCCGGCGTCCTCAAACGCTTGCCAACAGCTTTCGAGAAACAGCCGGTGTTGCGGATCGGTTAGCTCCGCTTCGCGCGGATGCATTCCGAAAAACTCAGGGTCGAACAGGTCCACATTATCGAGAACTGAACGCGCCCGCACGTAGTGCGCGTCTCGTGCCAGTTCCGTCGCATCGGAGACTTCGAGCTCCTCAACCGTGAAGTGCGAGATCGACTCGACACCGTTCAGTTGATTTCGCCAGAATTCCTCGACGCTGCGGGCGCCTGGAAACCGGCCCGCCATGCCGACGATGGCTACGCCGTCGAGCGTGGGTTTCTGGTTGCTCATGCCGATCCGCCTGCCTGGGCTCGCTTGCGGCGTTCAAACGCGTCGCGTTGCTTGGCAGCTTGTTGCTGCGCGTCGGTTAGGGCATTCGCCAACGGACTCCGCTCTGTCAGGTAGCGCGCCATTGCGCGAATGGTGGGGAACTGGAACAGATCGGTGACCTCGATTTCGGCTCCGAGCGTCTTCTGCAAATTCGAGTGAAGGGCGATGATCATCAGGGAATCGCCGCCTGCGTCGAAGAAGTTGTCATCGAGGCCGACCGTTTCGACGCGCAGGATTCGCTTCCAAAGCTCGATCAGATTTTTTTCAAGCTCCGTTGACTCTATCGCCGACTGCGCGGCGTTTTCCAAACTGGCCGCCGCAGGCGAAGGCAGAGCCGAGCGGTCCAGTTTTCCGTTCGGCGAAAGCGGCATGGCGGAGAGCGGCACGAATACGGCTGGAATCATGTAGTGCGGCAGTTTGCCGGTGAGAAATTGGCGCAGATCGGAACTCGAAAGACCCTCGGTTGATGTTGGAACGTAGTACGCGATGAGGCGTTTATGCCCGTTCTCCGCCGCGTCGGGCAGCACGCAAACTTCGCTTACGCCTCTGTTCATGCGCAGAACGGTTTCGATCTCGCGCGGCTCGATCCGGTGCCCGGAAATCTTCACCTGGTCGTCGACACGCCCGAGGAACTCGATCGTGCCATCTTCTCGCCATCGGGCGACATCGCCCGTTCGATACATCCGCTCTGCGGGATCCGCAGAGAAGAGGTTCGACACGAATTTTTCCGCGGTCGCTTCGGGATTGTTGAAATAACCCCGCGCCACGCCGTCGCCGCCCGCGTAGAGTTCGCCAGCTTGGCCCGGAGCCAGCGCGTTCATTCCCTCATCAAGGATGTAAACCTGCGTATTCGCGATCGGCCGGCCAATCGGAACCGTTTCTTCCACGCGCCAGTCGCGTCCCACGGTGTAGCAGCAGGTGAACGTGGTGTTCTCGGTCGGCCCGTAGCCATTAATCAGCCGGCAATCGGGGAGATTTTCCAGCGCCATCCGGACGTGGCGTGGTGACAGGACGTCGCCACCGGCAAGAAGCTGCCGCACACCGCGCAGATCGTCGAGCCTTTGCTCAACCATCAGGTTGAACAAGCCCGAGGTCAGCCAAAGCGTCGTCACGCCGCGCTCGCGAATCTCTCGCGCCAAATCCGCGAGAGAGGCAGGTCCCGCAGGCATGACGACCAATTTGCCTCCATTCAACAACGGCCCCCAAATCTCGAACGTCGATGCGTCGAACGAAGCCGGAGCAAACTGGAGGAAAACTTCGTCTGGCCCGAAGTGGCAGTAGTTTGTATTCCGGACGAGCCGCACGACCGCGCGATTCTCAACCATCACGCCCTTGGGCTTGCCGGTCGAGCC
>JBOGNK010000135.1:0-2828 GCA_050747085.1 Candidatus Acidiferrales bacterium | reverse complement strand
TTGCGTATCTGTGGTCAGCCCATCGAAGAGGCGCGTAGGAAGGGCGTGCCTCCGACTGAGGTGAAGTATGCTCGAAGTGTAGAGCAGTCACCGCAGACACGCCAAGTTGAAGTACACGTGGCGCTCGGAATTCGATGACATTCTGAAGGCGCAATGCTATGGCGGACTCAATCGTCGTTTTCAAGTGCTCGGTCGGATGTGATGGGCCTGCTACGCTGGTACATCAAACGCCTGGCGGCGCGGTTGGGCTCAACTACGAAGATGGATCGGAAGCCCTGGACGCCGACAGAACTAAACGTACTCGACAAGCTAGTCGGCCGTGCTTCGTTTGCTACGATTGCCAAGCGCCTACATCGGCCCGAGATCTCGGTTGTGAACAAATTAAAACGGCTCGGAAATTCCCGTCGTGTTCGAGATGGCTACACGATGCGCGACCTTGAGCAATGCCTGGGCGAAGACCACCACAAAATATGAACGTGGATTGCGAACGGCTGGCTTCGCGATCGATTCCAAGGTACACGGCGGCATAATGGGAATGGGGCGGGACATCAATCGCATCCGTAAAAAACGACATGTTGCACTTCGTCAAGAGCCACCCGCAGGAAATCAATCTCGGCAAGGTAGATCAGATGTGGTTTCTGGATCTGCTTCTGCTGCGAGACCGCGAAGTGCCGGAAGCGAAAACGCCGACGCGGCTTCGAGGATTTCGCGCCTGTCGATCATGATGCCGTTTGTTTCCTAGCGGACGGCAGCCAGAGACGCCAGGCCGTGACGAGTTTTTTCGGAGGAAGGGAGGGATCGAGCCGGGCATAACCTTGTGTCAACCGTGACCGGCACTCGGCAGCAAGCTTATTGTCCTGCAAGTGCGTTTCTGCAAGATATCCAAGGCGCTTGAAGATGACGCCGTTATCAAATTCCTCTGCGTACCGGATCAGCGAGCCTCGGTCAGCAGTCTTAGTTTTGAGATACGCGCTCAGACTATCAGCGACCTGGTCGATGCCACCGCCCACCTCGGGCGCGGCGATCATATCGACCAGCGTACGCGCGGGGTCGGAAATAGACACTTTTGTAGAACCGCGCCATAGCTTCTTCAATCCGAAGAGACGTTTCGGCTTGACGTTGTGCAAGACGAAAACCGCACCTTGAGCGAGCACGCGGTTTTCCGTAATACGCCGTGTAGTGAAGACCAAGGTTTCATTGAAAAGCTGCTCGCTAAGTTCCCAATGATGAGCGGCCGTCCAGCCGCCGATGTAGCATTGATTGAACAGCGTTGGTACGAGGACCCAGGGATCTGCAATTAGCTGCTCGCTGCCAGCCAGGTCCAAGGGTACATGGATATAAAGACCGTGTCCTATTCGCCGGAGCCAGCCTTGCTGCTTCCACCGTGATAAGAGCTTGGCCGCTGCGCGCCTCTCGATGCCTAATGTCTGAGATGTAACATCGACCGACACGACTTCCTTGGCCGCTCGGAGTACTGCAGCGAGGCGTGCGCGGTGAGCTGGCGATGGGTCTTTCCCGGGCCCCACAGCTATACCATTATACTACAAGTTCGCAACTTATGTGAACTGAGTGTAAGAGTATATAGCTAGATTGTCCTCGCAGCCTGAAAATCCCTTGCGCAATCAAGGGCTGGTTTTTTAGGCCGCCGCGCGAATCATCGGGAAGCGGAAAGGTAGAACTAAACAATTCGGATGGTTGCAGGCCCCCGCAACCAAACCTCTTCTGCATAAAGAACTTCGGCGTAGCCCGCAACCATCCGAATTTGTAGTTCTTGCGGTGTGGATTCATGAGGGCCGCGACCTGCGATTTTGCGCTCAACCTCACGACACGTCTGCTGAGCGACCGACATTGTCCGGGTTGCCCGTCATTCTTCCAGAATTGGATGCGGGCGCGGAGATCAGTCCTGGAAGCCGACAAGTCGGTTTGAATTTCACTATCGGCCACAACAAGCCTCAGTAACCTAGGTGGCGAAGGGCCATCTGGGCGGTCCGGTTGAGTTCCGCCTTCGTTGAACCATTCGCTGCCTGGATGGAGAGACCGGCGATGATCGTCGACAGGTACCTTGTGTAATCATCCACGTTAATGTCCTTCGGCAACTCTCCACTCCTCCGCGCTTTAATAAAGCGTTCCCTCATCACGGCTTCATTCTGTCTACGTATTTCGGTCATGATATCCCTCGCTCGGGTAGCGTCTACACTGCAGCCCACCGCCCCCGACAGCGTCATACAAGTCGGCGGATGGCCCGGCGCGGTGAGGAACGCAACTGTGTTGTCGAAGAGCGCACGGACAACCTTTTCGAGAGTCGGTTCCTCCAGGGCCTTACCTGCGTATTGCGCTCGCATTTCCATATAGCGCTTTACCGCGAGCTGAAACAACGCGTGCTTGTCACCGAAAGCCGCATAGATGCTTGACGGATTTAGACCCGTCGCCTGAGTAAGATCGGCCACGGATGTTCCCTCGTACCCACGTTCCCAAAAAAGTAGCATCGCCGCCTCCAAAGCGGCGTTTTTGTCAAAGCTGATTGGTCGTCCCGTCTTTCCGTTCCCTGTTTTCATTCTTTTACTCGCTCCCTCGTATTAGAGCCTAAAAGCGTGAATCCGATGCGCCGCCCACCACATCTGAAGTGAGTGTACCAGAATTGCCCGACGGGCCACGCAAGGTTGAAATCTGGTGCAACGGCAATTTTGAGTCGACGCGCAGCGCGTCTGTTCAGGAATCACGGGCGCGGCCGATCATCACGAAGGGGGCAGTTATGGGAAAGCTTGAGGGTAAGGTTGCAGTCATCACGGGTGGATCGAGCGGCATGGCGCTGGCGAGCGCCAAGCGGT
>JBOGNK010000134.1:0-9326 GCA_050747085.1 Candidatus Acidiferrales bacterium | reverse complement strand
TCGCTGGATACACGTGCCTAAACGATGTCACTGCCCGCGATTTGCAGAAGCGCGACGGTCAGTGGACGCGCGGGAAAGGCGCTGATACGTTCTGCCCTTTCGGGCCTGTCCTTCAGACCAGCGTCGACCTGACGAACACCAGGCTCGAAACCTTCGTGAATGGAATCAGTAAACAGTCGGCTTGTACCTCGGAAATGATCTTTCCGGTCGATGTTATAATTCGTTTTGTGGCGCAGGTGATGACGCTGGTGCCCGGAGACGCGATCGCAACAGGCACTCCCGCGGGGGTGGGGCCGCTTGCACCCGGCGATGTTGTGGAAGTCAGTGTGGACGGCATCGGCACGTTGCGCAACACTGTCGTAGGCCCCGAAAGTTGATTTTGCTGCTCTGCGAGAGCGGCAGCGTGAGAGGTTGCAGTCATGAAATTCTTCCTCGATACGGCGAACCTGGACGAAATCCGTCAGGCGGCTTCCCTTGGAATTCTCGACGGTATTACAACCAATCCCACCCTGGCGGCAAAGGAAAAGAAGCCCTTTCGCCAGTTGATCCTCGAAATTTGCGGCATTGTGAAGGACGGCATCGTTAACGCGGAAGTTGTTTCCACCGACTGTGAAGGCATGCTTCGCGAAGCTCACGAAGTTGTGAGCTGGCATCCGAACGTCGTCGCGAAAATCCCGATGACTCCGGAAGGCGTGCGCGCGCTGAGCAAGCTTTCCCGCGAGGGTGTGCGCGTTAACATCACGCTCGTTTTTTCGCCTTCGCAGGCCTTGATCGCAGCAAAAGCCGGCGCCTACATCGTCAGCCCATTTTTAGGACGCCTGGATGATATTTCCATCGATGGCCTCGGACTGCTGCGCGAAATCATGGAAATCTATCGCGCCTACGACTACAAGACGCAAGTTCTGGCAGCCAGCCTCCGCCATCCGCTTCACGTCGCGGAGGCGGCAAAAATGGGGGCGCACATCGGCACTATGCCGTTCAAGGTTTTCGAAATGCTGTTCAAGCATCCTCTCACCGACCGCGGCCTCGAAACGTTCCTCAGCGACTGGAACAAGGCTCGTGAGGTACTCGGGGGCATCACGGAGGATGAAGCGATGCGTAAAGGCGCGCGGTGAGGACTTTGATTGCAAATTGGCGTAATTTCTTGCCGATGGCCGTCGTGGCTGCTATCGCCGCCGGCGGCGCATTAGTTCTATTTCGCAAGAAGCCGGAAAATTCCGACGCGCTTGAACGCGACCGCCGCGTCTATCTGAATCGCGTGGGGCGGATCGTGGAGGGGCATATTATGGAAGTGGTGGACCACACGGAATCCGATCAGGCGGCGAAGATCCAGGCTGCTAAGCCGGCTGTATCCGCGCGTAGTACTCTGCTTGGCAAGCGAAACGTCATGACAAAGAACGGTGCGCAAAAGCTTCTCTACTACTCCTATTCGATTTCGGGCGTTACGTACGAGACGGCTCAAGATGTAACAGGGCTTGAAGAACAGGCTCATCTGAAGCGCATTGCCGTAGGGCAGACCGCCAGCGTTAAGTACGATCCTTCTAACCCCAGCAATTCCATTCTCCTGGCCGACGATTGGTCCGGAATCCGATAGACCTCCCCAGCCTCAATCTCGACGACGTGATCGCCTAGTTTTGTTCGTTGAGCGTTCGCATTCGGAATTGGATACATCACGCTGGCGCGTCCGTGCCTCTGGCAGCATCCAACTAATAGTACGAAAATGGAAGATCATGTCCAAGCCTACTGCGCTGCGTCCAAGCCTCACTTCACGAGAACTGCTCACCGCTTGGGGACGTATCCTCGCGGGACGAATTCCACTTCTTTCCATCGAAATCACCCGGGAATGTCCGTTGAGTTGTCCGGGTTGCTACGCCTTCGGCGATATGCACCTCGGTGGCGGAGTTACCCTCACCGAACTCAGCGATTTTCGCGGCGATGCACTCGTCGACGGCGTGTTGCAGTTGGTTCGAAAACACAAAGCCCTGCATGTATCGCTTGTGGGGGGCGAGCCGCTCGTCCGTCATCGCGAGCTCAGCCGCATTCTTCCTGAATTGAGTCGCATGGGTATTTTCACGCTTGTGGTGACCAGTGCAGTCATTCCCATTCCGCATGAATGGATGCAATTGCCGCGGCTTCGCGTCGCTGTTTCCGTCGATGGCCTGCCCGAAGATCATAACGAGCGCAGGAAGCCGGCCACCTACGAACGTATCCTGAAGAATATCGAAGGACGCCAGGTGAATGTCCATTGGGTGATTACGCGCCCGATGCTTTCGCGGCCGGGCTACCTGGAGGAATATGTCGCGTTCTGGAGCGCGCAGCCAGAAGTGAATCGCATATGGGTCAGCGTCTACACGCCCCAAATCGGTGAACGCAGTGTAGAGGCCCTCACTCCTGTTGATCGCGCGACGATTGCTCGAGCGTTACCGGAACTTGCGCGGAGATATCCGAAGCTTCTCTTCAGAGAGGGTTTTGGCCCCGCGCTGTTGCGTCCGCCGCAAAACCCAGCGGACTGCGTATTCTCGAAAATGTCCACAAATTACTCCGCGGACCTGCGCAGCCGCGTCGAACCATGCGTTTTCGGCGGTTCACCCGATTGTTCGCAGTGCGGATGCGCGATCAGCACGGGCCTCCACTGGGTCCGAGACGTCAACGTCGCGGGCCCAGTGAAAATCGACCATTTGATCGCGGCATCACTCACCATCGGCCGCACCGTGAACTGGCTTCGCGCGAAAGAGCCGACTCCGCCTCGTTGGGTTCCCCACTCTTCGAGTTCGACATCGCACTCATCGGCGCGCGAACTCGTCCAGATCGGATCTGAGAACGAGTACTCTTCCGATGCTGAAAAGGGCGCGAGTGGTAGCGAAACTCGGGGCTCAGCGGCACCTCCTCATGCAGCGACTCCTCCCAACGCAGATGATGCCGTGCGCAGTCGCACCGAGCGCTAAACCCTAACCGCGCGGATGAAATCGCCTAACAGTCCATACGCTGTTGCGATGACGCCGGGCTTGTGTTCGATGATCGATAGTCCGAACACATCCATTTCGAATCGTAGCGCCGACGTAGTTCCTTCCAGCAGCGCGAGAGGGTCGTTCAACGGCAACTGTTCCGGCCGGACGCTCGCGCGAATCTCATTCCCAACTCGCTCAGCGCGGCAAATCAACTTGTAGCGCATTCCCGCGGCCTTGGCGGCGCGCACCTGCTCGGGCGATACAGCGCGAATCCCAACGCGCTCTACCTCGTCCAGCCGGATCGGAACGTCCATCAGCACGATCGTCAGCGCCGCCACTTTCACGGCCGCGTCCCATCCATCCAGATCGTCCGACGGATCTGTTTCTGCGACGCCGATTTCCTGCGCGCGCTTCACCGCCTGATCCAGCGTCAACCCTTTTTCCATTTCCGTGAGGACCACGTTCGTCGTGGAATTCAGAATTCCTCGGAAGCCGCGTAGTTCGACGGCGGGCAACGAGTGCGGAAACATCGAGAAAATCGGCGTGCCGTCCATCACAGTCGATTCAAAAAGAAATTTGCGGCCTTTAGACCGTGCCAGTTCGCGCAGCTCGCGGTAGGCGTAGACAATCGGGCCTTTGTTCGCGCTGATCGCGTGCGCATTGCGCTCGAGCGCAGCTTTGAGGTGATCGATCGCCGGTTGGCCTGTGTGCCGGTTGAGCGAACTCGCCTCGAAAACCACATCGGCATCCGCTGCTTCCAGCCACTCACGTACGTTCCGAGGAACAGCCCACCCAGGAGTTTCAGGAAATTGCCCGGCGAGCAGCGCCGCTGTGTCCAGCCCGTTCGCGTTCGCCACCCAGCCGATACGGCGCGAAGCAACTCCCGTGAGCAGGAATTCGATGCCGTAATCTGCGCGCAGCCGCTCGTGTTTACGCTGCAAGAGCCGCGCAAATTCCTTGCCAACGTTTCCGAACCCGATCAGCGCAAGCTTATGCATTTGTTCACGCTCTCTTGCGCAGCAGGCTGCCCGCGAACAGAAACGCGGAGACGATCACGATCGTCGGTCCCACCGTGGATGCGCCTGAGGTCGACCTGCGAAACAATTCGTTGCTCACCAGGAATCCGATCCCAACCGAAAGGGCGCTCACGATCATCGATATGGCGATAAATTGCGAAAGGCGGTCCGTCACGCGCCGCGCCGTCGCAGCCGGCAAAATAATCAGCGCGCTCGAAAGCAGCGCTCCCATGAACCGTAGCCCGATCAGCACCGTCAAGCTGAAAATCAGCAGGAAACCAAGATCGAGCCGATCCACATTGATCCCCGTTACGGCGCCAAGTTCCGGCGCGAACAGCGACAGCGTGAGCCGGTCCCTGTATCGCAGAACGGTCGAGATGACGAACACAACGCCTGCCAGGCCCAGCAGAAATCCCATCGTCGACAGCGGTCGAAAGTTGCCGAACAGCGCCTCGACCAAATCCTCGCGCGGCGTAATCACCGCGCCAATCGCCAGTGCCGCCGCGAACACCACGCCAATCGCCGCATCCGTGGCCAGTCCCGTCCCTTTTTGCAATCGCCAGACGAGCAGCGCTCCCAGCAGCAGCGTTGCCGCGCCCCCAACGATAGGTTCGAATTTCAACAGGAACGCGATGCCCAGCCCCGGAAGCGCCAGATGCGAAATCACGTCGCTCGCCAGCAGCATGCGCTTCATCAACGCGAACGAGCCAACCAATCCCGCCGCCAGCGCAAACAGCAACGCAAGAACGATCGTTAGCGCATCGCCGCCGCTCATTTCGTCGGCCCGAAGTCACCGTGCGCGTGGCCGTCGGCATGGCGATAGTATTTTGGCGGTGCGCCGTAGAGTTCTTCCAGCCGCTCGGGCGTCAACACCTCCTGCGGCGTGCCCATGCAGGTGACGCCTTTGCTCAGGCACAGCACCTTCGTCGCGTAGTGATACACCACGCTCAAATCGTGCGACACCAGCAGCACCGTGATGTCTTTCTCGCGTTGCAACGAATGCAGCAGTTCGTAGATGCGGTTTTCCGTCAGCTCGTCGAGGCTCGCAGTCGGCTCGTCGAACAGCAGCACGTTCGGATTGCCCAGTAGTGCGAACGCGATCAGCGCCTTCTGAAACTGGCCTCCTGAAAGGCTGCCGATCATCCCGTTCAGCACTTCCGGCGCTAGTCCAACCAACTCGGACACGGCTTGCAAATCCTGCAAGGGCAGCTTCAGCGTGCGCTGCTTCGCTCCAAGAATGTCGCGCACGCGCAACGGCAATTGCCAGTCCGCTGCCACTTTCTGCGGCACATAGCCCAGCCGCGCGGCCGCGCTCCAGTGAACTTCACCGCCGTGCGGCTGCAATCCCATCAGCGACTTCAGTAACACGGTTTTGCCCGCTCCATTCGGCCCGATAATCGCCAGGCAATCGCCTGCATAGACGTCGAAGCTGACGTTCTGGATCACGGCGCGGCTGCCGAACGCGACGCTCAGGTCCTTCACCGAAAGTAGGTTCGTCGTCATCCTCGTGCTAAACGCGCTGTCATTTCTGACGGGCGCTTCTTGCCTCGACGCTTGCCTGCCGCCGCACCGGCCTGGGCGCCCTGGCGGGAATCTCGCTTCGCGTCTGCGTAACGCGGTCTACCTGCCCAAGCGGGAAACGAAAGTAGCAAGCGCCTGCTCATGCGGTCAAGGACGGGCATCGCCGCTCCACGTCCTAACATTGTCTCTGAGGCCGCTTTCGCCGCTAAGCTTGGCCGCCGCAGGTGGGATCTCTCTTCAGTACCGACGTAGGGAACGGCCTGCCCGACAATCGCCAGTCCCTGAAGCATTGCGCTTGCGATATCATCGCACGCGTGCGCGCCACACAATCATGACGCCTCAGAACTGGATCGCCGTCGCCCTGAATTCTCTGCAGGACGCAGCGGTCTGCCCGCCGCTCGCGTCCGGCGAGGTCCACATCTGGCGCGCGTCGCAAACCGTCGAGCCGCCCGTCCTTTCGCGCCTTCACGCGCTGCTCGATGCGGACGAAAAAGCGCGCGCCGAACGCTTCGTCTTCCAGCGCGATCGCGATCGCTTCATCGTTGCGCACGGCATTCTGCGCCAACTGCTTGCGGCGTACATCGGATGCGCGCCCGCGGAAATCGACTTCGACTACGGTCCACAGGGGAAGCCCTCGTTGAAGCCATCGCGATTCAATCGCGCGGAAACAACGCCATTCAATCGCGCCGAAGAAAACTCCCGCGTTCGCTTCAACATGTCGCATTCGCAGGGCTTGGCCGTCTTCGCATTCGCGCTCGACCGCGACCTGGGCATCGACGTCGAGCTGATCCGCGCCGACTTCGGCGGCCAAGACATCGCACAACGCTACTTCTCGCGCGACGAAGTTGCGGAGCTGATGTCGCTGCCGCCTGAAATACGCGCTCAGGCGTTTTTTCTCTGCTGGTCGCGCAAGGAGGCTTACATCAAGGCGCGCGGCCAGGGCTTGCAGATTCCGCTCACCAGCTTCTCCGTTTCCCTCACCCCCGACGCCCCCGAATGCCTCAGCGCTGACGACGCCTCGCGCTGGGAGTTGCGCTCCTTCCAGCCAAAGGAAGACTACGCCGGTGCCCTCATCACCGAGGCAGCCCGCTCGTCCGTGGCCGAAGGCCGTTTTTCCTTGCGCTTCTTCGATTGGCAGCCTTAAGCTCGTGAAACTGATAGGAGGCGATCACATGAACCGATGGGGCACCCCGGCAGATGTTGAGCAGATGGCTAGAAAGCGAGACAAGAAGTGCGTCTACTGCGGCACTGCGTTCAAGCGTTTCGCGCGCGGAATAGGCGGGCGGACCAAGATGGCTACCTTGGAGCACATAAACAACAGTGATACGAGGTCACGCAGCAACGCTGTTATCTGTTGCTATGCGTGTAACTCGAGCAAGGGGACTAAAACGCTCGCACAGTGGCTTGAGTCAGAGTACTGCAAGGAAAACAACATCAACAAAAGAACCGTCGCAGCCGTTGTGAGGAAATGGATGAAGCAGCGATCGCGATAAATTGCGTCCGGAAGCTTGCCTGCCGCACGCAGAAATCTCTCTTCCTTTGTCCGCTGGTGGAACCGCCCTTACTCTTCCTCCGCATCCTCCATCATCAATTCGTGGACGAACCGCATCACATCGCCGCGCCGCAATTTCCCGCACAGCTTGCTCAACGACAACTGCTCCCGCCCTTCCAACGCTTGCATCTGCGCCTTCACCACCTTCGCGTGTTTGCGAAACCCATTTGCAATCAGCGTCTCGCCCTCCGCCGTCAACCGGATCACCGCCACCGGCCTGCCCGAGCAGTTGCGTGCCGACGATGCCTCGCACTGGGAGCTGCGCTCGTTCCAGCCGCAGACGGGCTACGCCGGCGCCCTCATCGCCGAGGTGGCGACGCCTTCGGCAGCTTCGACGGGCTCGCCCGAAGCCGAAGTCGCTGGCCTTTCGTTGCGCTTCTTCGACTGGCGGAGCGCCCATCCTTCCTAGCGCAGGCGGCGAAATGCGCACCAGCGTTCCAGAACGTAGCCCCGTTGAATTTTTTTGATCGAATGCTGAGAAATTCAACGATGGAGACGCCTGAGCCGGAGGGCGGGACCCCGCCGGTTTCCCGTAAGATGCACATCTGGACCGAGATGCCTGCGGCCGGACCTGGGGCCCAGGTTGGCTTCCCATTTGCAATAACTGTCGTTCCAGAGTATCTATTCACGGGGCCGCAGTTGGTCATAGGAGAGAAGCGATGGCAAAAAAGAAGACCAAGACGCTGAAGAAGGGCAAGAAACTCGAAAAGACAAAGACTCTGACGACGTTTACCCCGAACACGACGCGTGTTGACCCATACAAGAACTTCAGATTCTAAGGATAGAGTGCGGCTCTTCGCCGGGCCGACGGTTCGCGCGCGGGGTTCAGTTGCGCTTCTTCGATTGCGGACATGCCGAGGCTCGAACGAAATAGAAGCGGCCGGCGGAGAGTCGAAGTGTCAGGCGCTACCGCTGCCCGCCTGGTCGAGAATTTTGCCGAAGTTTTCAAGCAACTGGACGAGTAGTTCGTGGACCTTTGGGTCGGCTTTGGCCAGGCCGGCGGTAACCGCGTCGCGCTGATTCTGGATCGACTGCAACGGCGATCGGAGGCTTGGATCGGTTGTCTGCGCGATCTCCGTGAGCAAGTCGTCGAAGAATTTCGTGGAGACGGCTGAGGCGTCGCCGTAATTCTGGTTTGCGGTTTCCTGAACTAGCGTCAGGAGCTGGTCCTGAAGGCGGTAGAGGGCGATTTTGACGTTGGCCTGCGCGAGTTGCGTAGAGAGCGCGCTCGATTTCGCTTTGGCCGCCGACCATTGCGCGTGCGCGTACCAGTAGCCGCCTCCGAAGGAAAGTCCCATCAGCACGATCACGATGAGGATGCGGCGCAGCATTCGAGTGGCTCCGTCTAGGTTTGTTGGAGCGAGTCCGTTGGCCCCGACATTGTACCCCCGGCGCGATATTAGCACGCGGCCTACTCTCCGCTGCTTCCGGCCGAAAGCTTCCACCCGTCAGAAATTTCCACAGGCGCTGCCCAAAATTTTGTCGTGAAGTGAGCCTGAATGCGCTTGACAGCGGGGAGACCCATCCCTAGAATGGGGGTTCGTCTGTAGTCCTTCCAGCTGGCCTGGGATGACCTGCTCTTTGACAATCGGATGATACATGCCAGAACCCGTTTTTTGCTGTCGCCTGCCCGGTGACAGCAGGGCTGCTATCGTAAGTCTTCGGATTTGCGGTAACAGCGGTTTGAGTTTCTTTTTGGTTTCCGCTTCGGCGGGGACTAAAAGGATAAAACCGAGCGATCAAAAGTTCGCCCCACCCCGTTCTACGGGGTGAAGGCAACCAGTTCAAACGAGAGTTTGATCCTGGCTCAGAGCGAACGCTGGCGGCGTGCTTAACACATGCAAGTCGAACGAGTGTAGCAATACATTCGTGGCGAACGGGTGCGTAACACGTGGATAACCTTCCTTCTGGTGGGGAATAACCCAGTGAAAATTGGGATAATACCGCATAACATTGCGAGGGCGCATGCTCTTGCATTCAAAGGCGCAAGTCGCCGGAAGAGGGATCCGCGGCCGATTAGCTTGTTGGCGAGGTAATGGCTCACCAAGGCGATGATCGGTAGCCGGACTGAGAGGTTGGCCGGCCACACTGGAACTGAGACACGGTCCAGACTCCTACGGGAGGCAGCAGTGGGGAATCTTGCACAATGGACGAAAGTCTGATGCAGCAACGCCGCGTGGGGGATGAAGCTTCTCGGAGTGTAAACCCCTTTCGACCCGGAAGAATGTCCGCAAGGACTTGACGGTACGGGTATAAGAAGCCCCGGCTAACTACGTGCCAGCAGCCGCG
>JBOGNK010000133.1:0-15045 GCA_050747085.1 Candidatus Acidiferrales bacterium | reverse complement strand
GCACAGCATCCGGGATGGAAACTGAAGGTGCTGGTCGTATGGGAGCCGATTCTGGTGACCGACTGGCGCGCGCCAAGCGGGAGCACATTGGCAAGGATGCCGGACTCTCGGGTCCGGCAATTCTGGGACCCAAACCATGAAGTGTCAAAAGCATTGACTCGAATGGCGAACCTAAGGCCATCCGTACCCAATTCCGGTAGCGACACCGACAATGGATTTCATTGGGATGAAGCGATCGTGTACGCGCCGCATTCCGAATGGGAAGACTCTTCAGCGCCGTTGTTTTGGCGTGGCCCGGTCTACCGGTCGATTTCGGGTCTTCAAACAGCAGTCGGCGAGGCTACTCGTCAAGGGCCTTAGACCCAGGAGGGATATTCAGTGCGAATTATGTACGCGTCTTTGTCCGTTGCTGCTGCGCTTTTGCTGATTGGGTGGGCAGCCCCTTCGCCCGCTGGTCCTCAAAATTGCTGTCATGGGTCTGCCGAGAAGACTGCACGCTCCGGGACAAATCGTGTCGTCCGAGTACCAGCGATGTCTCCGGTGACCACGGATGGAGTGCGGAGGGAGTTCAACGCATCCAGCGACAAGGTTCGCATCGTCGCACTCCTTTCTCCGGCATGCCCCGGATGCCAGTCTGGCCATGCCGTCGTGGGCCGAGTCTTGAAGAAATTTTCGTCTCCCGAACTGCAAGCCATACTGGTGTGGGAGCCGATGCGGAGCGACGATGGCCCTACCGTTGCAACCGAGCAGGCTGAGAAGGTTCGTGACGCTCGCATCTGGCAGGGGTGGAACGGGAACAAGCAGGTCGGCGATCTTTTTGGGGACACACTCGATCTGCATGCAACCGCCTGGGACGTATATCTGTTGTACAAACCCGGAATTAAGTGGGAACGACGAGAGCCACCGGCTCCCACATTCTGGATGCATCAGTTGCAGGGCGTGAATCCCAACTTGCTGTTGTGTGCCGACCCAACCCGGCTCAGCGCGGAAGTCGCAAAGCTGCTGGACCATGGAGCGGAGGTTCCACACGGAAACTAAAGAATCCAATTCTTCTGGCTCGGCGGCAACCTGTCAGGCAAATGACTGGGCATGCACAGGCAAGGGCCTGTTGCTTTGGGGGCCGGCAGCCGTTCTCGTGATCGCGGGCGATCAATGGGCGAGTGCGCGACCGTGGCTGTGGTTCGCCGCATTCCTCGTTGCAGGCCTAGCGTGTCTTGCAAACGCGGCTCGATGCGGCAGGCGACATTGCTACTTCACTGGCCCCTTGTTCCTGCTCGCTGCCGTCTATGATGCGCTCGGTGGATTCCATCTGGTCCCCTTGAATGAGACCGTTTTCGTGGGCGCGGTGGCGATCCCGGCGGTACTTGCCTATTTATCTGAGTTCGCATTCGGGAAGTACACGAGAGCATAACGCTGTCGCAATTTCGCGAATCCCGTCGGACACGATTGCAAGGTAGTTTAAGCGTGCAGAAGAGAGGCGGTTGAGGCATCGATAAAAGCGAAAGCCAAGCGGCTCAAGCGACCGCCTGCCCGCCGTCGGCCTGACGCGATTAGGTACAGGTTAGGTACAACTAAAGGAGGGGAAATAAAGCCCGTTGTCCCGTAAGCGACGCCAAGATAAAGCGTTATGGGATTGAACTGATTAGTTCGGGACCAGGAGGTCGGTGGTTCAAATCCACTCGCCCCGACCAATTTTTTTTAAATCAACGACTTACAACTTTAGTAATTCGAGAAAGAGCGTGATGAGCGCCTGGTACCAAACCAAGCGTTCTTGTCTCATACCCGCTGGACTCGAACGCTCTTGTCCTTTGAGTTCATTGCCTTGCAACGGGAGCTTCGCTCCACCAAGAATCCGATTCTGGGGACAGTAGGTACAAGATCAGCCTTTGGGAAGAAAAACCAAAGGGCTAGGTACACGAAAGAGGGGAAATAACGCTCTTGACTCCGTAAGCGACGCCAAGCCCGGAGACATGGTTGACAGAAGGTACCTAAGACATAGGTAACACTTTTGGGCCGAATGGATTTTCGAGCGGCTCGAGCATGACACGACCGGTCAAACCATTTCTGTGACGACCCTAAAGCTAAAACTATCGCGATCTGTCATGGTCTTGCGGTCGAGCGAAAAGATGGAAACCGGCCTTAGCTTTCTCGCCTAGGCTGTGGGGCCGGTAATCGCGAGTCGCAACTTGAAGGTCGAGCCGGTGCACTTCGCGGGAGTCGTCCTCATAGTCAATCCGTAGATCGGGAATCGGAATCTTGCCGCCCACCATTTTCAAATCGAAGCGGCCGGCGATGGAGATTCGCTCATATGCTTCGTCTTTGTCTGGCCGTATCCGAGACAAGGCTTATAAACATCTTTCTTGAGTTCCAGATCGAGGATTACGCGTCGAGCCTTGCCGCCTGAGCGTTCGATTTCTCGTGCGACTTTTTGATACAGCCGGTAAAGCTCGCCATCGTGGCGGGCCTCTTTCGGCTTCACAAAGCCGTGGTAGGGTCCATCGCACCTTCTCCAGCACTTTTCGGATTCAGGACCGGGGCCGTTGCGCCTGATCCTCGGCGTACAGAAACACCTCTTCGACGTTCCTTCCGAACGCCCGTGCGATCTTGAATGCCAGCGGCAAACTCGGATCATACTTGCCGGTTTCAATGGCGTTGATGGTGCCGCGAGCTACCCCGACACGCGCGGCGAGCTCGGCCTGCGACCATTCCACTTCTGCACGCAATACGCGCAGCCGGGTCTTCATCGGTACCGCCATGAATACAAAATGAGGCCGATGCTCCACAGCACGACCATCAATACCGGGATTCCCAGCCATGAGACGGAATGGAAGCCGACAGCCTGCGAATAGCCAATAGCGAGCGAGAAAATTGATGTGCCCGCGAACCCGAACGTCAGGGCGCGGTAGTTAATTTGTTGCTCGCGCTCATCGTTGGAACGGAGGAAGCGAACAGAAACAGAATCGCGGCCCCTGCTGCCAGAACGGCGACGGCGAGGACCGGAATGCCAAGGGCAGGAATCTTGCCGACTGCGCTGCTAGCAATTGCCGACACTACCGGAGCGCCCATGGCGGCTTATTGACAGTGGTACCGTTTGTGTTACCATCGAACATGATCGAAGTACGCGAATACCTGGACCGTCGTGGACACAGCCTATTTGCCACGTGGTCCGATAGCTTGAACGAAGAAGCGGCCACGAAAGTTGCCGCTTCTCTCGCACGAATACAGCAAGGGAATTTTTCTAACGCAAAAGGCGTGGGGGCTGGCGTTTACGAGTGCAGGATTGATTTTGGTCCGGGATACCGCATTTACTTCGGGAAGGATGGCGAGCGGCTGGTGATCCTTCTTGGCGGCGGTACAAAAAAGCGCCAGCAGATGGACATTTCGACAGCACTCGCTCGGTGGCAGGACTACAAGCAACGAAAAGGAACAGAGAGGTGAGGCACATGGCTTTGACGCGAGATTTCAAAGAGACTATCCGGGCGCGCGTTCAACGCGACCCTGGCTTTCGTCAGGCGCTTCTACGCGAGGGGATCGAAAACTTTCTCTCTGGTGATGTGGAAACCGGAAAGATTATCCTTCGCGATTTCATCAACGCAACAGTCGGCTTTCCAAAACTGAGCGAAATCACGCATCGTTCCGCAAAGAGTCTAATGCGGATGCTCGGACCCCGCGGCAATCCTCAAGCGCGTAACTTATTCGAGATCGTTAAGTATTTGCAGGAAGCGGAGGGTGTGCGGTTCGAAGTCCGACCAAGACGGGCTGAGTTGCGCGCAAAGCCGAGACCGTCTCCCGTCCGAAATGAACCTCTTCGCGTGAGTGCTGGTCGCTAAACCAGCATTGCAATCCGGCTGTGATGTACGCGCGTGGCATGCGGCCCGCAATTCTTCGCGCGACAAGAGTTCCGAAGCGAGGGGCACTGAGTGGGCGGGACCAGGAGATCGGTGGTTCAAATCCACTTGCCCCCGATCATCCTTTTCAAGCATTTGCGCGCGAACTCAAAGCCACCGGCTGGCAAAGTCATGACCAAACGAATGACGTGATCGAGTCGGGCGGAAGCAGGACCTTCAGCACACGAGAGTTCAATCTGCACTGCACATGTTGTTCGGCGTTGTTGCTGTTTGTGAGCACGAGCGCGCGGCTCTTGTCAGGATTTTCAGCCGCGACGTGTTGAACAGCAGGCAATTCACCGGAGGATGAAAAGACATGGGCTCCTCTGTGGATCAGCTTGGAGTAGTGGGGAAACGCGTAATAGTTTCCGCTGTAAGTGAGATCTTTTGTTTTGCTGTCAACTGAGGCGAGCCCTCCACGCCGCATAGGACGCGGCGGATTAGTGATGTCGGGCCGGCCGTTTTCATCGAGGAGCAGATTCCAAACGCAAATGCATCTCGCCCAGTTCCGAAGCATGTCGGTGAAAGCACTCGACCATCGGGTCCAGTCGGTTCCATACGCTGGGAAATCGAAATGACGCGAGGGCGCGAACAGGTGCGCGGGCGGCCCGCCCTCGGTAAAGTACATGTGTTTGTCGGGGAACATGTTGTGCACGCGAGCCATTGCATCCGGAGTTCCGATGTACGAGTGCCAAGCCACGCCATCCACATACTTGGCAACCTCGGGCTTGCTCAGTTCGTCGACAACACGACCCCATAGATCGTAGTTATGGTCGAGAATCCAGATCTTCGTTTCCAGCGAAGCCTTTTCGAAAGCGGGTCCTAAGTGAAACGCCACGAAAGCCGCTTCTTGCTGCTGGGCCCACAGTGTGGCAGGAAAATGGCCGTCCTGGTCGGTGTCCACCTCGTTGTTCACTGTGACGGCCTGTACTTTCACGCCTGCGTCGGCGTACGCCTGAAGAAACTTGACGAAGTAGTGCGCGTGGGTGGCAAGCCAACGCTCCTTCATACAGCCGCCCAACATCGATCCGCCGCTTTTCATCCATCCGGGAGGACTCCAAACGCAAGAGAACAGGTAGAGATCGGGGTTAATCTCCTGGGCTTCGTGGAGAGTGGGGATAATCCAGGCGCGATCCTGGTCAATGCTGAAGTGTGTTAAAGCGGGATCAGGCTCGGCCCCGTCGTCGTAACTGTACATCTTGGTCGAATAGTCGCTGGTTCCGATGCAGGTTCGCCCGATCGAAAGGCCCAGCCCTGAGGGGCCATAGAGGTCGGATAGAAACTTGTGGCGCACATCCGGCGACAGCCGGCTCATGAGATAGCAGGAGGCGTCGGTGAACGCGCCTCCAAAGCCGAGGACTTCTTGGAATGCTGTGGCCGGATCGAGATAGATTGCCAGCGGCGACAACTCCTGTCCGGTTTCCCACTGCGGCGGCGATTGGACGGGTTGAAATTTTTCGAAAGCGCTCGTCCTCCAGGCGCGCACGGTGCCTGGAATGGTTTCCGACTCCACATGGAGCGGCTCTGCATTAACGGTCGCCACGGCGGCGCTCAACGATGCAGTCAATTTGAGAAAGTCGCGACGGGTCGTTTCCATCCATCCCTCCCTGGCAGGTCCCGGCAACGAATCCACTTATGGAATTTGCCGGACGCGTGGTCTCACTCAGCCTTCGTCTCTCCAGTCAACCGATAAAAGCTCCAGACGATGTCAGCTTTCTCGCGGCTTTCTCTTTGTGAGACAAAGACAACAACTGATGATGCATATCACATCAGTGAGGGTCGCATCAGCAGATTTCTGTCAGTGCTCGCGCGATCTGAAAAGGCGGACGAACTTTCTGTATCTGGTTAATCCTTCCCATCGGTGCGGATCGAAAAAAGGGAATGATGGGTTAGAACGAAGAGTGTTGCATGGTCCCTTCCGCCGAAAACCAGATCAATC
Source organism: Candidatus Acidiferrales bacterium (assembly GCA_050747085.1). Taxonomy (GTDB): domain Bacteria; phylum Acidobacteriota; class Terriglobia; order Acidiferrales; family UBA7541; genus Palsa-295. The sequence goes on along the minus strand of JBOGNK010000133.1, from coordinate 9,219 downwards.
GGGCGCTCCGGAACGTCAATCGTACCGAGCTGCCTGCCGGATTTGTCATACACGAGCACCTGGCCTGCGGCGATGTAGATGTTCTCCTGGCCGTCCTGTGCGACGCTCGTGCCTCCCTGCTCGGCAAATAGGTTGAGATGCGACAACGTTCCGTCGGGATTAACGAGAGCGCTGTAGGTTTTTTCCTGATAGGAATCGGTTACGTAGGCGGTGTGACCTGGCACGGCACGCTCGAGACCGTAAGAAACGATCACATCACCCGTCTTTGTTCCCCACGCCCTCTCTCCTGTCACAAAGTCGTCACCTACGGGAATGAAGGTTGTGTGGTCTGGCGACACATACTGGTGCGGCTTCTTCGCGGTGATCGATCCCGTCATATCAGCGTTGAACGTCCAAACGTCGCAAGCAACGAAGGCGGCCATATTGGGCCTGTTAATCGCCGGTTCCGGCTTCAGAAAGTGAACGTCAGTCTGTGCCGTGCCTGGGCGAAACCAATAAACGGTCCCCTTGCCAGCGTAGGAAGTCACCATCAGGTCGCCTGACTTATCGAAAGTAAGGTTCACGGGCTGGAGCGGACTGTCGCGCACGATCACGGCTTCGCGCGCCTCCGCAGACCAGCGGTAGATGCGCTGCCAATGCGCGTCGACAAAGTAGAGATTGCCGGCACTATCAACGGCGGCCCCGGAAATGTTGAAGAAACCGGTGGCCAATTTCGTCAGCTTCGCTCCGCGCGCGATCACGGGAACAACAGTCGGTCGCTGCTCGGGAGGTTCGCCGGTGAGGTCGAACCTGGAAAATTCGAGCGGCCGTACCTGGAACCGATACGTTTGGTCGAAAACAGAATTGTCGAAAGGCACCTTGCTGTTGCTGTAGACGTGAACGTTGCGAAAACGGACGTCGCCGGAGTCCGAGACACGGACCGCATACGGAAACGGCTGATAACTGCTGATCACTCGATAGCCGAAGTAGTTCGCGATTGTGATGTTGTGTGAGCGATCGATTTCCAAGGGCAGCGCAAAGCCGCTCTCCCCACGCTCTTCCTCGGTTTGGAGGGCAAACAGTTCCCAATTCGAGACTCCATCGAGCTTGACCTCATTCCGAACGTGATGTTCGCTGGACAGTTGATAGACGTGGCCGGGCGTCGTCGTGTTGGAAATATATAGCCCAGCTTGAGCGAACGTGTCGGGAGTCCAGATGTCGGCGAAAGTGCCCCCGCCTCCGTTCGTGACCCACAAACTCGGGTATTGCGCGTCCCAGCGTCTCTGAATATCAGGATCCGCAGTATGGTCGTTGTTGTACGGATTGACCAAATTATGGTCCGGGAAGTAGGTTCCGTGGCCTCCGAGAAAGCGCACGTCGTCCATCAGAGAATCCTTGCCAGCCATCCAGAGAGCACCGACAGCGCGATCGTTGATGCCGCCAGCATACAGGCCGATACCCGTCACAATGTTATTTCCACCCCGCGGAGCCTCCAGCAACGGCTTGGGCGAGCCGGGGCCTTGAAAGGCGGGAGTCGAATCGAGGATATCGAACTGCGTAGCGCTGGGATGAAGTCCGACCAGTACGGTGTCAGGGCGAAGGGTAATCGTTTTGCTGATGATGTAGTCACCTGACGGGACGTAAAGAACTCTGTTTCCGCCGATTGCTTTTTGAATGGCTGCCGTGTCATCCGTCTTGCCATCGCCCTTTGCACCGAGCGACTTCAAGTTGACCCATGAATCCTCGGGCGGCAGCGCGCGAATGGCCGGAGGAAGGGAAGTCGGCATCGCGTTCAACGCCGCTGCAACGTATTTCGTCGCAATCGCTGGTTGCGCTCCAAGGTGCGGAATCGTCAAACCATGCGAAAAAAGGCGTACTTCGTAAATATCGCCTTTGCTTAACTCCTTCTGCCCGCTCTGACGAAAGCTCGCGAAGACCGGTACGCGATCGCAAACGACATCCTCCGTATTGATTTCGGTGTTCGCGTTGTTTTCTTCGCTGATCGTGATTGCGGGGCCGCTGATGTTCTGAAGTCGCAGGTCCTTTGCCCAAAGTTCGTCGGGATGTCCTGCCTCGATTGAAACAGCTGCCGGCACATTGTTGAACGTGTCGTGGATCAGAGTCAGGCCGGCCTCATGCTCGTTGATTGCCGCGTATCGCTGGCCGTCAAAGCTGGAATCAATCAGCGTGAATTGCCATCCGGGTGAAGGCCTGCCAGTGATGATCCCGTATTGGCCGCCGTAAAAGTGCAGATCCTCACTTTCATTACCGACCTCATAGAGCGCGGACAAAGCGGAGCCCAAATGGAAATCCATGTGCGTCAGGAAAGTGTGTTGTGCCGAGTGAAAGCGAACGCAAACTGCCCCGGGGTTGCCTTTCCCGACTTTGAAATCAATGTTGCTCAGTGCGGAGTAGAACGTGCCTGGATTTGCGTCAGGCACGAACGTGGGCGGGACAGTTCCAGGCATGGGCGGCGGCTGGCCATCCGGAAAGTGAGTCATCAGCCGCTTTTGAAATTGTCCTGAAAGAGGTCCCGGCCGGAAACCGGCGAAGAAGACCATGTATGCAGGACCAGCCTGGAAACCGGGCGTGTTGTCGGCGAGAACAAACAAGGGACGTGTCGAGCCATAGCCAATCAGCCGAATCCCAGGCCACACAAACAACGTCCGCGTCAGTCGATATCGTCCCGAAGGAATGAAAAGAATGCCGTGGCCGGTGGTTTCCTGAACGCGATCGATTGCTTCCTGGATGCCCACACTGTCGTCGCTCTTGCCATCGGCGTGCACGAGAAAATGGCCGGGCGTGAGATAGATTGCCTGCGGATCTTCCAGCTTGCGGGGATAGACCGAGGTTCCTCCGAAAAGAGGCGCAGCGATTGCGGCGAGTGAGAATAGGACCAGCGTCGATCTCTTCATCCTTTGTCCTCCGGGGGAAATCCGCTTTGGACATGCCCCGCTAGCTACTTTTGACGTCGAGCCTCGGCGCGCGTGTGCCCGCGTGCCGCACCGAAGGGAACTCCGGCACAAACGCCCCGCGCCGGGGCCGTTGATTTGCGGACGACCAATTGAGGTTCGATGGCGATCTCCGGGACATACTCGGCGTTGCGCTCGATGCGGTCGAGGATGATGCGGGCCGCCGTTTCTCCCATCTGCTGAAGCGGTTGCCGAACAGTCGTCAGAGCAGGCCTGGCATAAGAGGCCGGCTGAATATCGTCGAAACCAACGACGGAAACGTCTTCGGGCACGCGCAGGCCTGCATCTTGAAAAACGCGGACGGCCGCGATCGCGGAGTTGTCGTTGTACGCGAAAAGAGCAGTGAATGGCCGGCGGCGGCGCAGCAATTCCTCTGCGAACGGGTATCCATATTCAGGAGCGGATGCAGCGTTACCCTCGGCGTCATTCAAGTCGATCACCAGCTCCGCCTGAATGCGCGTTCCCACCTCTCGCGACGCATGGACGATGCTACGCCAGCGGTCCACGGAGTCCGAACTCGAATCCGGACCTTTCATGAAAGCGATGTCCCGGTGTCCCAGTTCATGGAGGTGCCGGAGTGCATAGAGCGCCGCAGTGCGGTGATCGATTACGATGTTCGTTACGCCAGCGCCGGCTCGATGGCCAGCGATCGCCACCACCGGCACGGAGAGCGCTTGTGAAATCGAAGTGTCGATCGTGATCAGGCCTTCAGCTCCGCGCTCGATCAGCAACCTCGAGTGGCTCTCGAGTAGCTCATCCTGATGCCGATGAACCATCGTTAAGAAGAAAAATCCGCTCCCTCGCAGATACCGTTCGACACCACCGATGATCACCGATCCATACGGGTCGCCGATTTGTGCTGCGATGACTCCTATGGTGTAGGTCCGCTTCATCCGCAAGGCGCGCGCCCAGAAATCCGGCTTGTAGTTCAGTTCACGCGCGGCGGTGAAGATGCGCTCCTTCGTTCGCTCAGGCACGGAACGGCAAGCCGGAGTATTGTTCAGTACGGCCGAGACAGTTCCGGGAGTCAGTCCCACGTGTTTGGCGACCATCTTCAGAGTTGTGCGCGTGCGGGAAGTCATCGCGGAGCGGGTTGTTCGTAGCGTCATTTCGGCCGGTCCGGTAGGAGCGCGTCCAAAACTGGCCGGCGGATTGATGCCCTCGGCCTCTCAAAGGGTTTTGTCCAGCAATCTCCGAATTGCAAGCGCGCCCACACTGCCCGCGCTATCCCGACAAATCAACTCAGCTTCGCGCCGTTAGTTGAGGCTCCGACGCGCATCATCCTTCGACTGTTCGCGGGCGCAGTCGACTTGCGCACGACCAACTCCGGCTCGATAGTAATCTCAGCAACGTACTTTGTCCGTTTTTCGATGCGGTCGAGCAGCGTTCTTGCCGCGATCTCGCCCATTTTCAGCAGAGGCTGACGCACGGTCGTAAGAGCCGGATTGATGTACGCGGCGCTCTGAATGTCATCAAAGCCGACGACCGAAATGTCGTCCGGGACGCTCAGGCCTGCTTCCTCGAATGCAAAGATCGACCCGATGGCAGAGATGTCGTTGTAGGCAAACAATGCGGTGAACGGCTTCTGTCTGGCGAGGAGCTGTTTGGCAAACGGGTACCCCAGCTTTGGCGTGGGATCGACGCCCTGGAGTTGCATCACCAGTTCAGGCCGGATGCGCAAACCCAACTTCGCTGCCGTTTCGCAAATAGCCCTCCAACGTTCATCGGCGTCGGAGCTCAACTGCGAACCCTTCATGAAAGCAATTCTTTCGTGCCCCAAGTCGACGAGGTGTTTCAGGGCGACAAAGGCGGCGCGGCGGTGATCGAGAATTACGTTGGTAACTTTTTTGAAACGCCGGTGGCCAGCGATTGCAACAGTAGGCAACGCCGGTTCTTCGGTCAGGACTGTGTCGACAGTAATGAAACCTTCGGCGCCACGCTGACGCAGCATGTGGGAATACGTTGCCAGGAGTTTGGGATCATGGCGGTGTGCGACGGTAAGAAAGAAGAAGTTGTGATCGCGCAGGTAGCGTTCGATGCCGCTGATGAGCAGTGAACCATACGCGTCGCCAATTTCTTCCGCAATGACTCCGACGGTATAGCTGTGCCTCACCTTCAACGAGCGTGCGAAGAAATTGGGATGGTAGTTCAGTTCGCGCGCTGCTTTGAATATCCTTTTCTTGGTTTCGTCGGGAACTGAGCGCGCAGCGGGTGAATCGTTCAGGACATGAGAAACGGTGCTGGCCGTGAGTTTTACGCGATCCGCAACCGCGCGGAGCGTCACGGGTCCCTTGTCGCTGCGATGAGGCTTGTGTGTGGACCGTTTCATCCCGTTCTCCCGAACAGGAGCATGATTTCAACAGTGCGCCAAGTGAGTGGGACGAAATTCGCCGGGGATTATATCCCAGGCCAACCGAAAGGGAAGCAGAAACGCTTCTTCAAATCCCCTTTAGAACAACGATGTTTTTCTCCTTGACATTTGTATCGATCTGGAGCTAAATCTGCGGCAACGCCGGGAGCGGTGTAGAATAACGATGTTTCTGGATTTATCTGACTGTTAGGTGAGACTCCGAGTCCCGAGCGTGACCTTCAGGGGTGGCTAATTCTAGGTGGAGGATGCGAATGAGGCAGATCTGCCGTTTCGTATTTGCGCTTTGCCTGTTGGTGTGCCTGGCGAAGCCGGCTCTTTCACAAAATCGAAGCACGGGCGAATTGCGCGGAGTTGTGTCGGATTCCTCCGGCGCAGTGCTGCCAGGTGTAACAGTCACCGTGCTCAACATCAACACGGGAGTATCGGCAACATTCGTCACCAACGGCGACGGTTTGTTCGACACGGTTTCAACTCCGGCCGGCGCCTACCAAATCACATTTGAGAAGGCGGGATTCAAGAAACAGGTGGTCGGGCCAATAACCCTGGAAGTGAACACGATCACCGAGAACGCCACCCTCGAAGTCGGCGCGGTAAGCGAAGAAGTGAAGGTCAGTGCGCAGGGCGCTCCGCTTCTCGAGACGGAAAGCGGCCAGCAGGCCTCCACTTTTGACTCCAGAACCCTCACAGAGCTACCCCAGGAGGGTGGTGGGATTACAGGCGCCGACTGGGCTGCTTTCAACATTTATCTCCCGGGCGCTGGAGGCACCACGCAGGGAAGGGTCTCGCTGGGGGGAGGGGCTTGGAATGCGGGCGACGCCGTTTCGATCAATGGCAACCTGCCAAACTTCGGCAACTTCCTTCAGGACGGTGCCAGCACCCTACTGCCGGCGAGCTACAACAACGATGACGAGATCCTGGACACCATCTCAGAAGTTCAGGTCAACACCAATTCCTTCTCGGCGCAGTATGGAATGGGAGGCGTCGTATTCAACCAGATCAGCAAGGGTGGAACCAACGATTGGCACGGGTCCGCGTATGAGTATTTCTCGAACGACGCTCTAAACGCCAACGGGTATTTCAACAAACAGCAACCTAAGTTGATTACGAATCCGTTGGACCCAAACGGCCCGGAAATTGCCAACCCGGCAGCCAAAGTGCCATATTTGCGGTACGACCAGTTTGGTGGCTCTGTCGGCGGGCCAATTATCAAGAACAAGTTTTTCTTCTTCTTTGACATAGACAGAATCGTCAATAACAGCGCCGCAAGTGGGTACGTTACGGTTCCTACGCCCCAAATGCAGCAGGGCGATTTCACGGGGATGTACCCCATCTATGATCCGCTCACCACAACAGGATCGGGTGCAACCCTTGCTCGTGCCTCGTTCGCCAGCGAATGCGGCGGCCTCAACATGATTCCGAATGGCACCAACTGCGGTGGCGCCGCCAGCCGAATGGACTCGGTAGCGACTGCCATTATGAATTCCAAGTATGGCTGGCCCACGGCGCCCCAAGGCGTAGGAACGTGCGCGCCGGCCCCATATCAGAACGAATGTACAAATAACCTCTTCCTGTCGCATATCAATCCGTCCCCGGTCCACCGTTATTTCGGGCGGTTGGACTACAACGTTAGCAACAGCAATCGAATCATGTTCTCGATCAGCCAGAAAGATAACCCCGGGACCGACAATGGTTTATTTAACTGTCCGCTGGATTGCGGCAGCGGGGACGTGGACGGTTATAACACGCAGGTCACCGATACGTGGACGATCAGTCCGACGGTGGTGAACGAAATTAGAATGGGTTATACCAAGCAAGGAAACTGGTTCCAATCCCAGTCTATCGGGTTGGATCCGGCAACGGCATTTGGCTTGCAAGGCACCCATTTTAATCAACTCCCCTTTATCGGCAACCAAAGCATCTATGGTGGATTCGGTGGCCCGGACGCCGTGAACGCTTTGTCGCCCGCTACAGACGCCATTTACATCGAGAACTCGTTTGACCCGTCTGATGTGGTAACGCTGGTGCGTGGCAAGCATGTTCTGCATTTCGGAGTTGAGGTGCTGATCGCTGAGGGCAACACCACGGCTTGGGGGGCCAATAGCGCCGGCAACTACGGCTTCAGCGGACAATACACCGCAGGCGTAAACCCTGACGGAACACTGAATACCGGAAACGCCGGCTCGGGCTTCGCAGATTTCCTGCTCGGCAACGTCAATTCCTGGTCCGCGCAGAATCAGGGACTAACGGGCATGCGGCTGAAGAGCCCGCAGGCCTTCGCTCAAGACGACTGGAAAGTCACGCCCACTCTCACCCTCAACTTGGGCTTGCGTTGGGAGGGCAACACGGGTATGAGCGAGGAACACAACCGCCTTGGAGATTTCGACCAGAATCTCATCAATACCGTCGGCCCCTTCGCGGGAACGGCGGGCTCGTTATGGTTTGGCGGCCAGGACAATCGAACGACCTTGCAGAAGCCAGTTTGGGACATCTTCCTTCCTCGCGCCGGCTTTGCCTGGCAGATTAGGCCCAACACGGTCATCCGCGGCGGTGGGGGACTCTTCGCCTATAACTACAGCATGGATCTGTATGGTGGTGAAGGCGGCGGGCAAATGGGCTTCGGCGCCACCTTCCAGGGCAGCAACAGCGATCCTGATGCCGGCGCGGGAGACACGGGATGGATTGCTGGCACCGGCAACGGTACGCCGCTCTATTTAAGCTCGAGCGCTGCAATGATGGCCAACGCCTTGCCTTACATTCAGGGTTCGACGAACCCGGCGTCTTACATCCGCAATCCGGTCTATCAACCGCCTTACGAGCCCTATAACATCAGGCCGGGAGAGATCTACGAATGGAACCTCTCGGTCGAGCATGAGTTCGCGAATGACTTTGCGGTGTCGACTGCTTACGTCGGCAGTCATGGAATGAACCTGCAATTTGTCACCGACCTGAACCAGATCACCGACCCGGCCCTGCTGAACGCAAACGATATATCGGCCTGTAACGGGGCAACGCCCGCATCGATCGCAGCGGACCCCAATACTTGCGCGCGTCCATACCCGGCGTTTGGAAGCCTTTCTGGCTCAAACTTTAACAGCATCTCCAACTACGATTCGTTGCAAATCTCGCTGACGAAGCGTTATTCCAGCGGGGTGAGCTTCAACGTCAACTATGCCTGGTCGCACATGCTGGATGACCAGGATTCGGCCGGATGGGGCAGCACCGCAGGGGCTCAGGTTTGGCAAATTGGAAATAATCCCGCCGCTAACTATGCCAACTCGAACTTCGACATCCCGCAAGCGATCAAAGGGACCGCGATATACGAGCTCCCGTTTGGCATCGGTAGGACCTATATGAACCACAATGCTATCGCTGACGCTGTGCTTGGCGGATGGCGCTTGTCGGGAACATTCATCTACCAGGACGGCACCCCATTCACCGTGTTGGACAATGGTGTCAACGACTATTCGCAGGCGGGCAATGTGTTTGCCAATCCCATCAAAGGTGTCTCGCCCCACTCAGGCTCCTGCATTAAGGCCGGCGTGACGTACGCGGTAGGAACAATAAATTGCTGGTTCAACCCTGCGGCCTTTGAGACCCCGACCGAGCAGGGCAATGGGGCGTTCGGGACTGGAGGCAGGAACACGCTCTTCGGGCCAAAACTTTCCGATATCAATCTTTCGTTGGCGAAGACTTGGCGTTTCAAGGAACGACTTGGATTTACGCTTCGCGCAGACGCCACGAACGCCTTGAACCATCCGAGCTTCGCGCTACCGAACAATGGCACAGCGGATATCAGCAATTCGGGAGGGGCCGTCATCACGGGCGTCTCGAATGCTGCACGTCAAATGCAACTGGTCGGCCGGTTCACCTTCTAACGGTAAGACAGCTAGTGAAGAG
>JBOGNK010000132.1:0-33957 GCA_050747085.1 Candidatus Acidiferrales bacterium | reverse complement strand
CCACGATACCTATCAGGAGGCGTTGCGCACCTTGATCGACGCCAAGGCCAAGGGGCAGGATGTGGTTGCCGTTCCTGCGCCCGCTCAGGCGCCACCAATCGATCTGATGGCCGCGCTGAAAGAAAGTTTGAGCCAGAACCAGAAGCAAACGGCGCCACGAGCCGAGAAGAAGACGCTGTTGCGCGTCGTACCAAAGGGCACGCAGGCTCCGGCTGCAAGGGTAGAAGAACAGCCGGCGAAAAAGTCGCGGCGCAAAGCGGGATGAGCGAGTCGGGCGGCGAGCCAGCGTCCGTGTTCCAGGTTGCAAAAAAAGGGCGCCTTGCAGGCGCCCCTTTTTTCGTTTACTAGTGAAGCCTTCGTTCAGGCCGGACCGGCTTATGCCGCAGCGGCGAGAAATTCCCACAAGGTTCCGGTGCACTTCACCTGGAACACGCCGCCTTCGTCGGCATGAAGGAAGTAGCGACCCTCTGGAATCCGATGCGCGTTCAGCGACCGCACGGTGCATTTGGTCCACGTTAGCGGCGGTGCCGCACGACCGTGCTGCTTCGGCTCAGGAGCGCGGTCAATTCCGTACTTCACGCGGTACTCCACGCCGGTCGGGCGAGTGGGTACTAAACGCCCTGATCCCTGTACTTTGCGCTTCGTTTCCTTGTTCATGACCGATTAGATGCAGCGACCGGGCCAAAAGTTTGCGCCGCCCGACCTGATTTATCCCGTTTTATGTATCACATTCATTCCGCCGCACATAGCATTTTCGGAGGGTAATCTCATTCTGCCGACTGGGTACACAGAACCCCGGCTGGGTTGCGGGTTGCAAATAAAGCGCAACATGCTTAGGCTCTAGGGGCTTTGGCAGCGATGGGAGTATCCCCTATGGAAGTGCGCAGCCTTGAAGTCGCCAAAATTCCCATGGGCGCCGATGCGCCACTATTTGTCATCGCAGGGCCATGCGTGATCGAAAGCGAAGGCCACGCGATGGGGATGGCAGAGCGCCTCCGCGCCGTTGCCGAAGAACTCGAAGTATCACTGATCTTTAAGGCTTCCTACGACAAGGCGAACCGGTCGTCCGTCTCGTCCTACCGTGGTCCGGGACTGGAGGAGGGACTGCGCATCCTTGCCAACATCAAGCGCAGCACGGGCTTGCCGATCCTGACGGACGTCCACGATGTGTCGCAAGTCGGTCCTGTCGCCGAGGTTTGCGACGTGTTGCAGATCCCTGCATTTCTTTCGCGCCAGACCGATCTGCTCGTTGCCGCAGGCAAGTCGGGTCGCGCGGTGAACATAAAGAAGGGGCAGTTTCTATCGCCGCAGGAGATTGGCAACGCGGCGGAGAAAGTCGCGAGCACCGGAAATCAGAACATCATTCTCACTGAGCGCGGCAGTTCGTTCGGCTACCAGAATCTCGTGGTGGATATGCGTTCCTTCCCGATCATGCGGAAATTGGGCTACCCAATTGTTTTCGACGTGACGCACTCAGTGCAATTGCCCGGGGGAGAAGGGAAGTCGAGCGGCGGCCAACCAGAGTTCATCGAGCCGTTGGCGCGTGCGGGGGCCGCTGTCGGCATAGACGGAATCTTCCTTGAGGTGCACGACAATCCTGCGAACGCGTTATCGGATGGCACGAACGCTCTTCCCCTCGATCGGTTTCAGCCGCTGATGCGAAAAATCGTGCAGCTTTCGGCGTTAGCGCGCGAGTGGCAAATCCTGTGACCATGGCAAAGGCGCGCTTCCAGCGCACGAAAAAGACGAAAAAGGGTCCGGCGCGGTCGAATGGAACGCAGCAGCTTAGTGCGGCCAAGTCGGCGCTCGCGACTGCCAAGCGCGTGCTGGAAATCGAGGCTGCCGCGATCACAGAGCTTGTCGAACGCCTGAATCATACATTCGTGCGCGCCGTGGAAATTCTGTTCGCGTGCGAGGGACGCGTGGTTGTCACCGGTTTGGGGAAGTCGGGGCTGATCGGTCGCAAAATTTCGGCAACGCTTGCGAGCACGGGCACGCCTTCGCTTTTCCTGCACGCTGCTGAGGCGCTGCACGGTGATTTGGGCATGCTCACGTCGGACGACGTGCTGCTTGCGATTTCGCAAAGCGGCGAAACCGAGGAGTTGGTCGCGCTCCTCGAATCGGTGAAGCGGCTTGGGATTCATCTGATCACGATGACCGCCCAGCCGCGTTCCACTCTCGCTCAGGGGAGCGACGTTGTGCTTGATATCGCCGTGCGGGAAGAGGCGTGCTCGCTGAACCTTGCGCCGACGGCTTCCACTGCAGCTGCAATGGCGATGGGCGACGCGCTCGCGGTTTCTTTGCTCGATCGGCGTGGATTCAAGGAAGAGGATTTCGCGGTGCTGCACCCCGCCGGCAAGCTGGGCAAGAAGTTGAGACGCGTCGAAGCGCTAATGCACTCGGGCGACGACCTGCCGCGCGTAGTTCCGTCGGCAAAAATGCCAGACGTGATCTACGAAATGAGCCGCAAGGGCCTCGGCTTGACGGCTGTGACCGAAGCGAACGGACGGTTGCTCGGAATCATTACGGACGGCGATCTCCGGCGGGTGATGCAGCAGCGACGCGAAAACGTTCTTGACCTCTCCGCGGCGGATTGCATGACGCTCAATCCAGTTACGCTGTCACGCAGCGAACTTGCGGCCAGCGCGCTGCGATTGATGGAAGAGAAGAAAATCACGTCGGTGCTGGTTGTGGACGCGAAGCAGAAGCTCGAAGGCGTAGTCCATATCCACGATCTGTGGACGTTGCAATTATTTTGAGACGGGGGAATAGTTGTCTCGTCGCGTCTCGGAAAAAAGGGGAAGCATGATCTGGCTTCGCCCTCTGAGACCACCATCCAGGCGACGCCGTCGCGAAAGAGGATGTGAATGCCGATTCGTGAATTGAAATTTCCCGCACTGGCGATGCGACGCGCGCGGAAAATCCGCGTGCTGCTGATGGACGTCGACGGCACGATGACTCCGCGCGTGGTCTGCCTGCAGGGCTTTCCAGACGGCAGCGTTGCCGAAATGAAGGTGTTCAACGCGCACGACGGCGCTGGAATCAAGCTGGCCAGTATCATGGGCATTCGCACCGGGCTGATTACCGGCCGCACTTCGCCGGCCACGGCGCGGCGCGCGAGGGAAGCGTCGATGGAGTTCGTGATTCAGGGACAGGCGAAAAAAGCGGAAGCGTACAAGGCGATTCTCACTCGCGCCGGAGTGACCGACGAAGAGGTCGCCTATGTTGGCGACGATCTGCCGGACCTTCCGCTGCTCGAGCGCGCGGGTTTGGCCGTTGCCGTTGCGGACGCCGTGTACGAGGTGAAGCGCGCGGCACATTACATCACCGTGGCGAAGGGCGGCGAAGGTGCCATCCGTGAAGTGGTCGAGCTGATCCTGAAGTCTCAGGACAAATGGAAGAAGGCCGTGCCCCAAGCGATCGCCTAGGTGCGCTCCGTGGCGAAATCGCCGTAGGCGGCGCGAGGGCCTGCATGTCACTAGGCAGGTTGTTACCGGCAGAGTTACTACTTGCGTCCGTTCGCTGAAACTGCAATATTGTTTCACCCGAAGTCTCGAGGCGAATCCTAGTGGCAAGCAAAAAAGGCAGAACCTTCGACGGCGATAAGCGGCGCAAGCATCGCCACTGGCAAGTGACCGTCTATTATCACGACGGTGAAAAGTTTGCCCGCGTTTACATCGACCGCGAGCGCGCGCAGCATTTTGCCGACCGGCAGAAGCGTTCGCCCATCGTGAAATCAACCCGCGTCCGCGAAGTCGATTAATAGCCAAGCCACATGCCGGCGCTGCCTGTCGGGAGCGATTCAGGCGTGTAGCTTGTCAGCTGGTGATCCAAGCCTAAGTTCGTGTGAATGCGGCGACTTCAAGCTCCTGCTGCAACGGAACACGTTTGTGCACGCCACCTTACGTCACCGTTCCTTCTTGGTTCTGGCGCGTTTCCGGTGAATCCGATAAAATGCTTTCTCAATATTTGGACAATCTGAGGGCATGCCCGAAGCACAACAGCGCAGTATCCTGAACTACGATCCAGCCGACGAATACCGCCCCGAACCTCCTTCCCCGCCGGAAATTCCTCCCTGGAGAGACGGCAGCGTCCGTATTGGGATCCACACGTCGATTGCGGGTGATGTGGTCCGCGCGCTGGAACTGGCGCATGGACTGGGCGCAAACGCGCTGCAGATTTTCTCGGCGAGTCCGCGAATGTGGGAGCGCGGGTCTTCGCGAATCACCGAAATAGAGGCCACACGATTCCGTCAGCGACGCAAAGAGCTGGGCTTGGGGCCGCTGGTTATTCACGACAACTATCTGATCAATCTGGCTTCGCCGAATCCGGTGCTGCGCGCGCGGTCGGTGCAAGCATTTCATCAGGAGATTATCCGGGCGTTGGCTTTGGGAGCGGACTATCTCGTCGCGCATCCGGGGAGTGGTCGCGACGGCCCACGGGAGGCTGCGATCGCAGCTATTGCGCAAGGGCTGCGCCAGGCGGCTCGTGGCGTGAAACTTGGTGAGTTGCGAATCCTGCTCGAAAATATGGCTGGGCACGGCACTTGCGTTGGGTCGCGATTCGACGAGCTGAAAGCGATTCTCGACGCGTGCCCCGATCTGCCGCTGGGTGTTTGCATCGATACGGCGCATTTGTTTGCGTGCGGCTGGGACATTCGTAAGCGGGCCCGGCTGGAAGCAACTCTGGCGGCTTTGGATACAGCGGTGGGGCTGGACCGCGTTGCCGTGATTCACGTGAACGATTCGAAGACGGCGCTCGGTTCGCGCGTCGACAGGCATCAGCATATTGGCAAGGGCAAGATCGGGCTCGATGCGTTCCGCGCGATTCTGAATCATCGTCTGTTGGCAGGAAAGGCGTTCATTGCCGAGACGCCAATCGATAAGCCGGGCGACGACCGCCGGAACGTGGCGACTCTATGGAAGCTGGTGGGAAAGACCGTAGTAGCGACTGGGCAAGACGGGATGAAGCCGAGAAGGCTCGCGAACAGCAAGTCAGGCAGGGGAAACCCGGGGCGCAAAGCAAGAAGGAGTAAGACGCGCCGGTAGGTTTGCAGACCACCAGAGAATCGCTGAGTCGGAATTTCGCGTCGTCGAATCGAATGGAGCGCGTGTACGAGCAGTAAAGCAACGTCCTTGATTCGAACGGATAAGGAATAGCTAGAGTGGCGGAATACGAACCGCAGCAGATCGAAGCCAAATGGCAGAAGGCTTGGGAGGAGCAGGGCGCCTTCGACGCGAAGGACTGCGATAGTTCGCGTCCGAAATATTATTTGCTCGAGATGCTGCCGTATCCTTCCGGCACTCTGCACATGGGCCACATGCGGAATTACACGATCGGCGACGCCGTGGCCCGTTACAAGCGCATGCGCGGCTTCAACGTGCTGCACCCCATGGGTTGGGACGCGTTCGGCCTGCCTGCTGAAAACGCGGCGATCAAGAATCAAACACATCCGCGCGAGTGGACAAACGCAAACATCGTTGAATTTCGCCGCGTGCTGCGGCGGTTTGGCTTCAGCTACGACTGGCGGCGCGAAATCTCGACGTGCGAGCCGGACTACTATCGGTGGAACCAGTGGTTCTTCCTGCGCATGCTCGAGAAGGGAATCGCCTACCGCAAGAAGAGCAAAGTGAACTGGTGTCCGCAGTGCGAGACGGTGCTGGCCAACGAACAGGTGATCGACGGATTCTGCTGGAGACACGAAGACACCCAGGTTGAAAGCAAAGAACTGGAGCAGTGGTTCTGGCGGATCACGCAGTATGCGGACGAATTGCTGGACGATATGAAAACGCTCGCGGGCGGATGGCCTGAGCGCGTTCTGGCGATGCAGCGCAACTGGATTGGCAAATCTCGCGGAACACGCGTGCGATTTGAAGTGGCGCAGATGAACGGGATGTCATTCGAGGTGTTTACCACGCGCGTCGACACGATTTATGGCGCGACAGCGCTGGTGCTGTCACCGGGCCATCCCCAAGTGGACCATCTGCTCGATGGGGTGCCGGGACGCGCGTGGATGGAAGGCCAGCTCAAGGCCTTGCGGCAAAAGTCCACGAAGGTGGCCGACGTCGCCACAGCGGAAAAGGAAGGGTTTTTTACCGGACGATTCGCGGTGAATCCGTTTTCGGGAGAAAACCTCCCCATCTGGGTGGCTAACTTCGTCCTCGCAGAGTATGGCACCGGCGCGCTGATGGCCGTTCCCGCGCACGACGAACGGGACTACGAGTTCGCGGAGAAGTATCACTTGCCAGTGAAGATCGTGATTCAGCCGGCGGACGCGGCTCCGTTGCGAGCGGACCAGTTCAGCGAGGCATACACGGAATACGGACGCGTGGTCAACTCCGAGCCGTACAACGGGCTGACATCCGAGGAAGCCATCGCTCGCATGACGGCTGACGCGCAGGCGAAAGGCTTCGGTTTCGGCGAGACGACCTATCGTCTGAAGGACTGGGGCATCTCGCGGCAGCGTTATTGGGGTACGCCGATTCCGGTGATGTATTGCGAAAAGGATGGAACGGTTCCAGTCCCCGACGATCGGTTGCCGGTGCGATTGCCGGAAAACGTGAAACTGACGGGACAAGGCCAGTCGCCGCTCGCGAGAGATCCGCAATTCGTTAACACGACGTGTTCGAAATGCGGCGGCCCGGCGCGGCGCGAAACGGACACGATGGACACGTTCGTCGATTCGTCATGGTATTTCTATCGCTACACCGATCCGCGCAACGATCGCGCCCCATTCGATAAGGACATCGTCCGCTATTGGTTCACGATCGATCAATACATCGGCGGGATCGAGCACGCCATTCTGCACCTGTTGTATTCACGGTTTTTCTGCAAAGTAATGCGCGATTTGGGCCTGGTGAATCATAACGAGCCGATTGCGCGCCTCTTTCCGCAGGGAATGGTGCTGAAGGGCGGCGTTGCTATGTCCAAATCGCGGGGCAACGTCGTCGGCGCAGTGGAGATGGCCGAGAAGTTCGGCGCCGACACAGGACGGGTGTACACGCTCTTCGCAGCGCCTCCGGAAAAAGATCTGGAGTGGAGCGAGGAAGCGATCGAGGGTTCGGCGCGTTTCCTGAACAAGGTGTACCGCCTCGTTGCGAAGCACGAGGAGCGCGTGCGCGAAATGCCGTTGGATTTGTCAAAGCAGACGGACATGGCGACGGCGAGCGCGAAGGAAAAGATCCTCGTTCGCCGCACGCATCAGACGCTCAAGCGCGTGACCAACGATTTCGAAACGCGCTGGCACTTCAATACCTCCGTCTCTTCGCTGATGGAGTTGCTGAACGAGATTCAAGCGCAGGAACCGCTGGACGTCGACGTATCGCCGTTGATCCTGAAGCGCACTTTGTGCGCCTTTGTCGTAATGCTCTCGCCCATGGCGCCGCATATTGCGGAAGAAATGTGGCAGATGCTCGGGCATTCGGACGGGCTTTCAAAAGAAAAATGGCCCGAATATCGAGAGGACTTGACGAAGGAAGAGCAGCTCGAGATTCCCGTACAAATCAACGGCCGCCTGCGCGGCAAGGTTCTCGTCTCCGACGGGATGAGCGATGATGAAACGGCGGAACTGGCATTGAAGGATGTGCGCATCGCTACGCTGCTCGACGGCAAGCAAGTGGTGAAGACCGTTGTGGTGCCAAAGAAGCTCGTAAACATCGTTGTGAGATAACAAGGCTCGAAGGCGAGCGGAGATGGGAATGACTCCACAGAGCGGAACGGTGGAAACGAAGAACGCGGAAACGAAAAAGGTTGGCGAGGCCCTGATGCCGAAGGGCGGCATCGTCGTGCTGGATTTTGGCGGGCAGTATACGCAGCTTATCGCGCGCCGAATTCGTGAGCAGGAAGTCTTTTCCGCCATCCTGCCATGCTCGGTGAAGCTCGACGACATTCGAGCCCTGGAACCCGCAGGCATCGTCCTGTCTGGTGGACCCAGTTCTGTGTACGACGCGAACGCGCCCGTGTGTAATCCCGAGGTG
Organism: Candidatus Acidiferrales bacterium; assembly: GCA_050747085.1. Classification (GTDB taxonomy): domain Bacteria; phylum Acidobacteriota; class Terriglobia; order Acidiferrales; family UBA7541; genus Palsa-295. The sequence goes on along the minus strand of JBOGNK010000132.1, from coordinate 25,981 downwards.
CTGCGCTTGGGCATTCCCGTCCTCGGTATCTGCTACGGCATGCAGTGGATGACACATACCCTCGGAGGTCGGGTCGAGCGCGCCGATCGCCGCGAATATGGCCCGGCGGAATTGGGCATCCGGGAAGAATCGCCGCTTTTCAAGGACTTGCCCCGGACGATCAAGGTGTGGGAGAGCCACGGCGATCACGTCGTAGGCCTTCCGGACGGTTTTGCGATCACTGGCCGGACTGAGAATGCCGTTGCGGCGGTCGAAAACGGCGCCAGGAAATTCTACGGCGTCGAATTCCATCCTGAAGTAAAGCATACCGATCGCGGAACCGAAATTCTGCGGAACTTCGCTTTCGAGATTTGCGGCGCCAGGAAGAACTGGAATCGGGCCGGATTTATCGCGACGACCGTCGATGCGATTCGAGAGCAGGCAGAAGGCGCGCGCGCGATCTGCGCCTTGAGTGGAGGCGTGGATTCGACCGTCGCGGCGGCCCTGGTAAATCGCGCGATCGGCAATCGGCTCACAAACATTTTTGTCGATAACGGCGTCCTTCGGCGGAATGAGTTTCAGGACACACTGGAACTGTTGCGCAAACGCGTCGGGTTGAGCGTGATTGGCGTCGATGCGGCAGACCGTTTCCTGGGACGACTTGCGGGAATCGTCGATCCGGAAGAGAAGCGAAAGCGAATCGGCAACGAATTCATCGCGGTATTCGCTGATGAAGCAATGAAGCTCGGGCACGAAACGGGTGCGCCATCGATCAAGTTTCTCGTTCAAGGGACACTCTATCCCGACGTAATCGAGTCGGTAAGCGTGAAGGGACCTTCCGCGGTCATTAAGTCTCACCACAACGTGGGCGGGCTGCCCGAAAAAATGCCGTTCGCGTTGATCGAGCCTTTGCGCGAGCTGTTCAAGGATGAAGTTCGTTTGATTGGACGCGAGCTAGGTCTGCCCGACGAGGTGTTGGTGAAGCAACCGTTTCCCGGACCCGGGCTGGCCGTACGCATCCTTGGCGAAGTGACGCGCGAACGCCTCGAGACCGTGCGCGGAGCGGATGTCATTGTGATTGAAGAGATTCGACGGGCCGGTCTGTACGAGAAAGTGTGGCAAGCGTTTGCGGTTTTGCTGCCGGTTCAAAGCGTGGGAGTGATGGGCGATGGCCGGACGTACGGATACACGATTGCCGTGCGCGTTGTTGATTCACTCGATGCAATGACGGCCGATTGGACGCGGCTGCCGCTCGAGGTGCTTGGACGCATCTCGACTCGAATCGTAAACGAAGTCGCCGGAGTGAACCGCGTTGTTTACGACATCAGTTCGAAGCCGCCGAGCACAATTGAATGGGAGTAGGAAACGCTGCGCGTCTCCGCGGCCAGGAGCCGCGGTTGACACTGCGAGACATTATCCTGCGCGCGGCCTGTAACATGAACTGGGACGAACGCGAGCACGCACCAGGCCGAACGAGGAGCCTATGCGCGATGTGCCATCTTCTGGGCCATGTACATCAGCAGCTTGCGATTCGGTTCGTCGATTCGACCGAGCAAGCGGCGGAAGCGGCCCAGCATACGCGCTTCTTTCCCTGTACTACCCCAGGCGATGTCATCAGCGCTCTTCCGCTTTGGAAGATTCGGAAGCTCGGGTGGCTCCTCGCCATCGTAGAAGAGCTGGTAGAGCGGGACCTCCATTGCTCGGGCCAGCTTTTCGAGGGTCTCGATCGCCGGGACGGTGTGGCCGTTTTCGACGCGCGAGATGTAACAGCGTAGAAGTCCAGTGCGCTTCTCGATGTCACCCTGGGACATTTTTTTGGATTCGCGCAGAAGGCGAATCCGTTCTCCGATTATCATGGCGGCTATTGTTGCAAAAAGAAAGGGCTGCTGCAAGACTAATCTGAACGACAACCCTCCCCCGGGTTGGATGTAACCGAAACGCGATGAATGACGTCCCAAAAGACGTGAGTGCGCAGGCAGCGGCGATGGCGGTTCCATTGGTCCGGCGCAGCCGGGCGGAGGAAGACCGCGACCTGGTCCGCGAGGCCCAGGCGGGCAGCGAGTCGGCGTTCGAAGAGCTGATTCGGCGCCACCAACAGCGGGTTTTCGCGCTGGTGGGCGGAATTTTGCGCCGTCGCGAAGACGTTGAAGACGTCGCCCAGCAGATCTTCCTGAAGGCGTTCGTTTCGCTGAAGCGTTTCGATCAGCGCTCGGCTTTTTCAACATGGTTGTACAAGATTTCGGTAAACGAATGCTGGGACTATCTGCGCAAGAAGAAGGTCAGGCCGCTGGTTTATGAATCGGATTTGTCGGAAGAACAGGTCTCTCGGCTCGATGGGATCGTTTCTAACGACCGTCCGCCGGCCGGCCCCGGCGAAAGAGCGGAAGCGCGAGAGTTGCTGGAACGGCTCCTGGAAAAATTGTCGGAGCAAGACCGGCAGCTCTTGCTGTTGAAGGAAGTCGAAGGTTTTTCGGTAGAGGAACTGGCAAGCATTCTGGAACTCAACGTCAACACCGTGAAGGTCCGGCTTTTCCGGGCAAGAGGCCGGATCATGGAGCATTACCGCAAACGAGTGGGACGGGCCTAGTGGTGCTGGAATTCCCCGGGGGCGGGGGAAAGGAAGCGGAAGAATGAACGTGGAAGCGAATAGCGGCGCTTGTTCTGAGTACGAAGCCAGACTCGAGGATTACTTGGCGGGCCATCTCGTCGGCGCGGAGGCCAAGGCGGTCGCCGATCATCTCGGGCAATGCGGTGGATGCCGCGCGGCCTTTGAGGAAGCCGCGACAACTGCCCGGTTGCTACGCGTGATGGAGCCGACTCCCGATCCGGGAACCGGATTTGCACGGATTACCATGGCGCGTATCAGCCAGCAGCTCGCCACGGAACAGGGGAAGGGATTCTGGCAACCGTTCGTCGCGCTTGCATGGCGCTTTGCGGCGACAGTAGCCGTCGTTCTTGCCCTCGGTCTAAGCTACGAAGCGGCGCGCGCGCACTGGGCTCCGGCCGAGACCACCGTGGCACAGGCGCGGCTGAACGACATGCGCTATATGTTTAGCGCCGAACAGGATCGCGTACCCTCCAGTCGCGACGACGTGCTGCTCATGGTGGCGGAAACCAAAAATGGAAACCATTAATACTCGGACCAGACGGGAAGCACTCGTGCTTGTTCTCGTTGTCTTTGTGCTCGGCCTGCTGGTCGGCGGAGTCGGCAACCACTTCTGGGGACAGACCGTCTGGGGAAGCCACCAGGACCATTCAGTGCGCACGGGTCCTCCGTCGCGCGCCAAGATCGTCGACGACTTTACGCGCGAGCTTCAGCTAACGCCAAGCCAGCAGACGCAGCTTGGGACGATAATCGACCAAACGCGAGCGGAATGGGCCGCGCAGCATGAAGCAAATCAGCAACGCCACGACGCCATTCGCCAGGAAGCACACGCGCGCATCCGCGCTATTCTGACGCCAGCGCAGGCCCCGAAATACGATGCGTTTATGCAGCGCCTGGAAGAGCAGCGTAAGAAGGACCAGCCACAACCGCAGCACTAGCTGCTGACCCGCTCACGGGTCAAAACGCTGCGCCTTTTCAACTGCACGCGGCTGCCGTCTGCCTCGTGGCTTAACCAACAATTCTCCCGCCATTTTCAGTCCTGCCGTGAGATTCAGACGTTGTGCGGCGCGCAGAGCGTATACTCTGGAACTTCTCTTCGAGCGGTCGCCGTCGATCCCGGTACGAGGGAAAGTCAAAATGCCGAAATGGACGCGTCGCGAGCTATTGAAAGCAGGCTTGATCGCGTCAGTGACAGCAGATGCCGTCAAAGGCGCGGTCCCGCCATCGTCAGTTGATTCGCCGGACGCGATCTCTTCATCGTGGCGCACATCCTTACTTCATCCTTGAAGAACGCAATTTGTACCGCCTGGTCACAACTGTCGAGGTGAACGGTCATGCCGTTGATCGCGTGGAGACTCCGTTCGGCATTCGCACGGCTCGCTTCGACGCGGAAAAGGGTTTTTTCCTGAACGGCGCTCCGGTAAAACTCCAGGGCACGTGCAATCATCAGGACCACGCCGGCGTCGGCTCGGCGCTGCCTGATCGCCTGCAGTACTACCGTATCGAGCGCCTGAAAGAAATGGGCTGCAACGCCTACCGCACGTCGCACAATCCGCCCACGCCTGAATTGCTCGATGCGTGCGACCGGCTCGGCATGCTAGTGATCGACGAAACGCGCATGATGTCCTCCGACCCCGAAGGCTTGAGCCAGCTCGAACGCATGATTCGCCGCGACCGCAATCATCCAAGCGTAGTGATCTGGTCGCTCGGCAACGAAGAGCCGTCGCAGGGTACCCCGCGCGGCGCGCGCATCGTTACGACGATGAAGCGCCTTACGCGCAAGCTCGATCCCACGCGCCCCGTGACCATGGCGATGAACGGCGGCTGGGGCGAAGGTGTTTCACGCGTCGTGGACGTTCAGGGATTCAACTACGGCGGCGGACATCTCGGCGGGCCCGAGACGGGCGCGAACATCGATGAATTCCACAAGAAATTCCCGCAGCAGCCCACGGTCGGCACTGAATCGGCCAGCGACTACTCGACGCGCGGCATTTACGCGAATGATAAAGAGAAAGGCTACGTCAGTGCCTACGACGTGAACCACCCCGGCTACACGACCACCCTCGAGCGCTGCTGGAAAGTGTTTGCCGAGCGCGCCTTTCTAGCGGGCAGCTTCGGCTGGACCGGCTTCGATTACCGCGGCGAGCCTTCGCCCTACGGCTGGCCATGCGTCGGCTCGCATTTCGGCGCGATGGACACCTGCGGGTTCCCGAAGGACAACTATTTTTACTATCAGTCTGTTTGGCTTCCGAGACCGATGGTCCACCTCTTTCCGCACTGGAATTGGGAAGGGAAGGAAGGGCAGCCGATCGAGGTTTGGTGCTACACGAATCTCGACAGCGTCGAGTTACTTTTGAACTACAAGAGCCTGGGGTCGCAGCGCGTCGAGGAATATGGGCACGTTCAATGGAACGTGCCATACGCGCCCGGCGTGCTCACAGCGCTCGCGTCGAGGAACGGCCAAGTCCTCGCGTCAGCCAAGCGAATAACCACAGGCGCGGCGCACGGAATTATTCTTCGCCCCGATCGTGCAGCAATCTCCGCTGATGGCGAGGACGTTTCCGTTGTCGCAACCGAAATCGTTGACAGGAATGGCCGCGTCGTCCCGGTCGCGATGAACGATGTCACTTTTCAGTTGAGTGGTCCGGGACGTTTGATCGGTGTTGGCAACGGCGACCCAAGCTCCCACGAACCCGACAAGCCTGGTTCGTTCACGCAAGCTAAACGGAGCGCCTTCAATGGCCTCTGCATGGCGTTCGTTCAATCGCAGAAACAGCCCGGTGCGATCCAAGTTTCTGCCTCATCGCCTGGCATCGAAATCGCGACAATCACGATTCACGCCAATCTGGCAAAGTTACGCCCCGCCATTATCTGACGCATAGCGGCAATCGTTCGCTGTCGCGATACCACTTCGCACGAATACCACAGGGAGAGAAGCCGGCAGGGGTGGAGATACACTGCCGTTCCTAAACAGTGCGCAAGAAATGATCAGGGCTGGTGCGTGTTCATATAGTGGCAAACATCTTTCACGGCGTTGTGCAGTAGCGTCGTTTGCGTGCCGTAGACAGCGTCGCCGCCATGTTTGAACACGGTAAAGTCGTACCGGCCGTACGGTATCCAGCGAGCCTCCACCATATAGTCTGACTTCTTCGAATCCAGCGTGATCGTGACGTTCGGGCACTTGTCGCTGAGGTTCTTCATGACGTCGGCTTTTGGAACGTTCGATGCCGGTGAGAGGAAAATCTTCAGGGACTTGTCAGGCGGTGCGGGCTTCGAAGCGGCTTGCATCACGGCCGCGCCCGCCAATGCGGCCAAGACTGCGCCAAGCAAAAGGTTCTTCACCGTGCATCTCCTTTGACCCTTGTACCGCGCTCCTTGTGGTGAGCCTCCAGCCACATAGCTCCCGTTTGGGCGCAACCATTTTCTCAAGAGCCGTGCGCAAATGCCTGTACTTCCGCTGCATCCCCGCATATAACGACGCATTTTCGCATCGAATGGTTGCCGCTTTTCGTGCGAACAGGCCAGAATTCACCCATTTAGTTACGTTTGCGCGGAGGAAGACTAGATCGGACCGGTCACGTATTCGACATTCCCACCGCCAGAATGTCATTTCCTCGAATCTCCAACAGAACGCGCGGCAGCGGTCGCGGTGGCGGTCCCTGCAGCACCGCTCCGTTGGCTATGGAAAACATCCCGCCATGGCAGGGACACGCAAGAGCGTTGTTCTCCGGGCGCCAGAACACGGGGCAGGAATTGTGGGTGCATAACCGGCTGTACGCCACATAGTCAGTCTCCGTTGTCCGCACCAGAATGCACGGCGCAACATCGGTAGGGTATTGGAAGATCTTCGATCCGCGGACCGGGATCTCGTTCGTCTGCGCGATCACGCGAATTGGAGCAAGCTTCCTGTGATACCACTCACGCAGTCCCCACAGTCCCGCAACGATTACGGCTCCGGTTGCGGCGGCAATCGCTTTGCCAAAGCTGCGCCGCGTAACGGCCCGTTCGTTGTTGGGATGGCCGCCTGTGGGATCGTCTCCTGCCGGTTTTGTTGTCTGAAGGTTTTCCATTCGCCTTTATGCTATCGCATTGCCGCAAGCCCGGCATCCGATTTGCCCACTCGCTCGAAAGCTTCTCGTGCCTCTCGCGCGAAGATAATCAATACTAGAACGTAGATGCAGAATGCCGAGCGGTTTCAAACTGACGTTCCAAATCGTCTGGACCGCTTGCCGTGGACCAAGTGGCACTGGCGTGTAGTCATCGGCCTGGGCGTCACCTGGGTTCTCGACGGGCTCGAAGTCACTCTCGCCGGAGCCATAGGCGGCGTCCTTACCAAGGCGCTGCATATGTCCGACACGCAGGTGGGCGAGTCCGCCACGTTTTATCTGATCGGTGCCGTTGTCGGCGCCATTGTATTTGGCTACGCCACAGACCGGCTCGGCCGCAAGAAGCTCTTCACCGCCACGCTGCTGGTTTACCTCATCGGAACCGCTCTCTCCGGCCTCGCCTGGAACTTCTGGAGCTATTCTTTCTTTCGCGCGTTCACTGGCGCCGGAATTGGAGGCGAATATGCCGCCATAAATTCCGCCATCGACGAGCTTATCCCCGCACGCTTGCGCGGCCACGTCGACCTGATTATCAACGCTACCTATTGGTTTGGCGCTGCCCTCGGCGCCTCAGTCACCATCGTTCTACTCAGTGGAGCCGTTGTCTCGGCCAGGTTCGGCTGGCGCTTCGTTTTCATCGTCGGCGCGCTGCTGGGCGTCGTGATCATCTTCATCCGCCACTACATTCCTGAAAGCCCGCGCTGGCTGATGACGCATGGCAGGGAAGAAGAAGCCGAGAACGTCGTGCGCCAGGTTGAGGAGGAAGTCACCAGGGAAGCCGGAAGGGAATTGCCCGCACCCGAAGGGCCGCCGCTTACGGTGCGTGTTCGCCATCGCACGCCGTGGAAAGAAATCTGGAACGCGATGGCGCACAAGCATCGTGACCGCTCGATTCTCGGCCTCTCGCTGATGATCTCGCAGGCGTTTTTCTACAACGCGATTTTCTTCACCTACGCGCTGCTGCTGGTGAAGTTCTACGACGTGCCCGCGGCCAGTGTCGGCTACTACCTTTTGCCCTTCGCGCTGGGAAATTTGTTCGGGCCTATTTTGCTTGGCCGCCTGTTCGATTCGGTGGGACGCAAGCCGATGATCGCGGGAACCTATGCGCTCGCGGGCATTTTGCTCGCGATCACAGGCTGGCTGTTCCGTGCCGGCATTCTTACGGCGCATACGCAAACCATCGCCTGGACCGTCATCTTTTTCATCGCTTCATGCGCCGCCAGTTCGGCCTATCTCACGGTCAGCGAAGTCTTCCCGCTCGAAATTCGCGCCATGGCGATTTCCGTGTTTTACGCCATGGGGACGCTGGCAGGCGGCGTCGGGGCGCCCGCCCTTTTCGGCAAACTGATCGAGAGCGGCTCGAAGCAGGAATTGTTCTGGGGCTACATCTTCGCCGCCGCGCTCATGATCGCCGCCGCCGCGGTCGAATGGAAGCTCGGCGTCAAAGCCGAACGCCAATCGCTCGAAAACATCTGCGCCCCGCTCTCCAGCGCGTGACGGTTTGGTTTGGGTGGCACAGCCGGCCCGGCTGTACCCTTGTCCGTTGGCGATTTTACACGTCGTGTTGAGATCTGGCGACGAATGTCTGAGTTGTAATTGTTTGTCGAATGGCATTCATCGTGGTCCCCCTGCAAGCAAGCCTCGGGCATCCGCCGGCCGAACCGCCATCGCGTATCCCATGAGCTTGAAATCCGCTCACAGCGAATTCATGAGGGTTCACCCCAGAAATGGTGACGGAGAACGCAAGCCGCTCGGATGATGACTGACCGCGTCTGAGGAAATTAACATCGGCGCCATCATGGACGGCGGAGGGATGGGACCAACGGCGCGAAGATCCTCGTGCCGGCAACCCCAGACAGATAAACGTAGAGTCCCAAAGTCCGGAAACGCCGCGTCGCGTCCGTCCGGTTCGTATTTTCAGTTTGGCTTTACCGTCGCGGAGCGAATGGAAGCGATCCGGGTGTCGACCGCGTCCGCGTCAGAGGCTCGTCCCAACGCGCGAAGTTGCTTGGAATCGTCGACAAGAATGCTCAAGAGCACAGGGCTGTTCGCACCGTATTGCTTCCCGATCGTTGACACGAGCTGCTGATCGCACGCATCTGCTTCGGAGGATTTTCCCCAACGATCGTAGAGATCGCAGAGGCTGGTTAGCGGAATTGTGCCGTTCAAGCCGTCCTTGCCGAAAAGCGAATCGTCGATATGGACCGCACGCAGCAGGTAGGGCTCGGCCTTGTCATACTGTTTCTGGACGACGAAAACCACCGCCGCGTACACAAGGGCCTTCGCGACGCTGTCGCTTCCCTCGCCGAAGGCGTTCTCATTCAGAGCAACCGCCTGAAACAGGTATTTCTGCGCCGCGGCATAGTCGTGTTGCATCAGTGCGCTTCTGCCCAGAGACTGAAGCGGTGCGGTCAACTGCGGCGACTGCGGTCCGAACGTGTTGACCGCAGCCTGAAGTTCCCGTTCGTAGGCTGCTTGAGCGGCGGGAGTATTCCAACCAAAGTAACTGTTTCCCAGGTCGTCGAGTGCGGTGATCAGCCGCGGGTCGTTCGGTGGCAGCTTTTCGGCAAGTTCCACCGCGTGCTTGTATTCGGCTACGGCACTCGACGGATCGTGCCGCAGGATTGCGCTCCATCCCGATTGCAACGCGGTGTTCACTTGATCCGACAGGCTCGGCGCGGCTTGCTCAGCACGGAGCTGGGCTTCCAGGGCAGTCGCGTCCGTCGATTTCCTAGCCGCCTTCAACGCGGCAAGGTGGTCGTTCCACCGTTCCTGCGCCGAAGCGTATTCTTTCTGCGGATCGAGTTCGTCCGAGCGAATGATTTTGGTTCGAAGATCGATGGCCGAGTCGGTCAGGGAAGCTTCGCGGTACTCGTTCAGCGACTCAACCCAGTCGCCATGCTTCTCAAGCGCGGAAGCCAGTCTCAACATCACCTGAATCTGCTTGGGCTTCAGTTGCAGCGAAGCCTGAAATTCCCCAACTGCGCCAGCCAAATCGCCCGAAGCCGCCAGAGCCTGCGCGCGAACATCGTGGATCTTCGGATCGCCCGCCCACATGATTTCGGCTTGTTTCAATTCTTCACTCGCCTCAGAGTATTTATGCTGCGCGACTAAGACTCTGGCGGCACCGAGCCATCCGTCGACCCGTGTGGGATCCAGTTGGACAGTCTTGCGATACTCTTCGAGAGCCTCGTCCCATTTCTTCTGTTCTTCGCGAATACTGCCAATACCCGCATGCGGGCCTGCGTCAGAGGGATCAAGCTCTTCAGACATGAGCCACTCTTTTTCCGCACCCGCGAAGTCCCATGTGTCGAAGAGGGCTAATCCAAGACAGTCGTGACATACCGAAGCACTCGGGAACATCTTTTCCTGTTCCCTGAATTCCGTTACGGCTTCGGCATATTGATGTTCATTGAGGAGATCACTCGCTAGGTTCTGACGTGCATCGAATCTTTTCGGGTCCAACTCCTTCGCTCTCCGGTATTCGGGTATGGCGGCGTCGGGATCATGTTTCTGATCGTATGCGTAGCCCAGGTCGTACGCCGTATCAGCATCGGCAATGCCGAGCGCAATTGCCCGTTTAAGGGCGCCTATTGCTTTGTCTGGCTCGTGCTCATTTAAGTACAGAATCCCCAGGTCCGCTTGGACCGCGGCGTAGACCGGCTTGATCCGCAGAGCTTCGTCATACTCAGCTTCGGAAGCGTTCCACTCCTGCAGATTGCACAGAGCGAGGCCCGCATTCTTGTGCGCCTCGGCGTTATTCGAGTCCTCGATTAGGGCTGCTTTTGCTTCCCTCAGTGCGCCTTCACCATCGGCTTGTTGATACAGAATGAAGCTCAATTTCGTGTGTACTTCAGGGAAGTTCGCGTCCTCCTGCAGAACTTGTTCATAAGTCGCTTGGGCCTGGTCCCACGAATGCTCCTGACGCAGAACCTCACCCATCACGAATCCGGTTGCCGCGTCGTTAAAACTGGCTTTCAGCGCTGCCGTGACTTCCTGCCCTGCCTCGTCGTACTGCTTTGCTTTCAAATCCGCTCCAGCCTGGGCAATATCCTGAAGAAATTCCTTTCCTGACTCAGCCTCGGCGGACTGGTCCGTTGTGACCTTCGCGCCATCGAGGGCCGATAGGACCGTTGCATCGGCACCCGCCGTCTTCAGCAACCCCCGATAGTCGTCATCCGGCTTGAACGCCAGTCCATCCGCGTTGATTATCGTAACTATGTTTTCCGGAAGGGCGTTGCCGGCTACCAGAGCCAGAAGTTCACCCGCCCGCAGCGGTTTTGCAGCCGTCTGACTGCCCGCACCAGGAACGAAGAGCGCGGCGGCGATCAACAGCCAGAACGTACGGAAAGCGACGGATTTTTGCATGGTACCCTCACAATGCGAGTAGGAGCTTCAGTAGATTACGCAGGCGGGCGCAGCGCTCCTAGAACAGGTCCAGTGTTTGCTTCCTAAGAAGTACCTTGTTCCAAGGTACAGTTCCGATCTGCGGAAGGATATGTCGTGAACAACTTTCAATTGGGGTGTTGATCGATTGGATATGAGCCCGCGGTCTAACGGTTCTCGCCGTCGGAACGCGGCGGTAATCTCCTGCCATGTGGACGACATATGTGCTCGGGCCGTTGTGCGCGCTGCTTCCTCGGCGTTGGCGCGAGAAGGTCTTCTCAACGTCCGAAGATTTGCTCCGACGCGCCGCAATGCTATCCGGCATACTGGAATTCATTGTCGCTATGGCTGTATTGCGAGCATGGTACTGGCGCTTCTTCACGATTTTGGGACAGAAGTACGCGCACCAGGTCCTAAGCATGAAATACACTCTGATTGCCCCGTCAGACAGACTCGGTGCAGCAGGTTTCGTCGTTCTTGCGACCACTCCCGTTACATGGCTCATCCTTTACTTCGTCGCTGAAGGACTGTTCCGCATCTTCGTGGCAATGGGAACAGGAGAAGCTTGCGGATTACTTCCGCTTGTGATTATCGACTACGTTTGTCGTCCTCTGTTTCGCCCGACAAAAAGGCAGTTGCCTCTTGTGTCCGACGAAGTCATCGCGCAAGGCGACCACGATCTGACGATCTCGTCATGCCGGCGTAAGCCGGAATGGAAACATCCGTACGCCATTCGGTACCATCGTGCGTTCTTCCGGGTTGTGGGCCAGAAGACCCAGACATTCGGGCCACGCCCCTACGTTTACACTCTGCGTCGGCTCGGACCCGGTGAGGTCGCTTCGGGATTGCGTGATTACGACCCCCGGGACATCCTGTCGATTCCTTACCAGGTCCAGCGACTGCTCTAGGGGGCTCTGACTGTCAGAACATCGAGCATCGGCCGCTTCATCGCGTGGCCGGTCGCGAGACAATACGGGCGACAAATTCTGCGCATGCTCGATTTCATGCATTGCCACACCGCCTCGCATTGATAAGCTGGATCCATGGACCTGACGCGGCAACAGGCGGAGATTTTGCAGCGGCTCGACGGCCAGGGATTCCAGATCGTCGCGTTTCCGATGTACGCCAGCTACATCGGTGTGCGCAAGGGCGAGTGCGTCGCGCTGCTTGCGCAGGCGCCGTCGGGCGGCTTCACCATTTTTGGTGCACCGACTTGCATGGTTGGCGACAACGTGGGTGCGCGTGTGACGCACGGTGATGGCGACTTTTTCGTCTGGAAGAATGAAAAGCTGGAAGCGACGCCCCAGCGCACGACGGAACTGGATCAATTTTCCGCCGAACTGACGTCGAATCTGAATCCGGCTGTGTAGTCACGCTGCTTACGCCTGCAATTCCTGAGACATCCGCGTCGCATCGCCGTCATTTTTCGATCCTGCTTGATCCCTCGGCCAGCGCGATTCTCGCAGGTTGTTGCAATGAACGCGCCGGACATTTCCCTCGCGCGTCCCGATTTGTCCCTACGGAGGCGTGGCACGCCGCAGATAAGAGCTGTTTTTCACTCGTTCGATAAAGGAAGAGCATCAAATTCGCTTCAGAAAACGTAATATAGAGCTGTTTCCAGGTGGCAAAATGGAAGAAAGACTGCAAAAGATTATTGCGCGGGCTGGGATTGCGTCGCGTCGCCACGCGGAGCAGTTGATCGCGTCGGGCCTTGTCACGGTAAACGGCAAAACGGTCACGGAAATGGGCTCGAAGGCGGACGCCGCGCGCGATCACATCAAAGTTTCAGGCAAGCTGCTGCGTCCGTCGAAAGAGCTCGTCTACATCGCACTGCACAAGCCCGCCGGCGTGGTGTCGACGATGGAGGATCCCGAAGGACGCAATTCCATTCGCGATCTTCTCCACGGAATTTCCGAGAGGGTATTTCCCATCGGCCGGCTGGAATACAGCACTTCCGGGCTGTTGTTACTGACGAACGACGGCGAGATGGCGAACGAAATCATGCAATCGCACGGATTGCGGCAAACCTACCACATCAAGATCAAAGGGCGGCTCACGCTTACGGAAATCGAGGAGCTTTCGCGCGCGACTGGCGCGCGGATTTCGCGGCTCCAGAGCGGCCGAGCACAGACCTCAAAACGCTCGGATGTCTCGTGGTATGAAGTGACGCTCTCGGAGGCGCGGCGCGATGCCTTGCGGAACAGGCTCTTCCACTCGGGCCATCCAGTGGAGAAGACTAAACGGGTTGGACTAGGCGGCGTCGAACTGGGATCATTGCCACCCGGGCAGCATCGGCCGCTCTCCGGTGGCGAACTGACTGAATTGAAGAAAGCGCTGAAAAAACCCGCTTTCAAGAAGACACCGCCAACTACCCACGCTGGCGGCGGTGACAAAAATAGGAAAGCGGGCCGCGACAAACGCAAGCCGCCTGTCGCGCATTACAAAGCTTAGCTGCGGACGCACAGGGGCAGAACGGCACTTCCGGCGAGCGCAGCGCCGGAACGGGCAGTCGGGAGGTTGACAGGAAGTTGAAGACCGCGTCGGCTGTCAGGCTCTCGTCGAACGAGAATCCGCTCGGGCCTTCGCCGCTCGCGATTCACGCGGCACGCAAGGCGCTCGCGGACACGAATCGCTATCCCGATATCGACAGCCTTGTTTTGCGCCGAGCGCTCGCGAAGAAACACCATCTTCCGATCGAGCAGATCATCTTGGGCGCAGGCTCCACGGAGCTGATTGACCTGAGCGCGCGGCACATGCTGCGGCCCGGCAGCGCGGGAGTCACCTCCTCCGGGTCGTTTCCGCTGTACTACATCGCGATTCGTGCCGCCGGCGCGCGGCTGGTGGAAACTCCGCTGCGTGATTATTCCTTCGATCTCGACGTGATTGCGCGCAGCTTCACGCCTGAGAGTCGGATCGCCTTCCTCGCCAACCCCAACAATCCGACGGGCACGATGTTCACTGCGGACGAATTCGACGCGTTTCTTGCGCGCGTCCCCTCGCACGTGCTGCCTGTCCTCGACGAGGCGTACTGCGACTACATCGAGCGGCCCGGCTATTCGCGTTCCATCGATCTGGTCAGGCGCGGAGCGAATCTGCTGGTGCTGCGCACCTTTTCGAAAGTGTACGGGTTGGCAGGGATGAGAATCGGCTACGGGCTCGGGCCGCCAAAGCTTCTGGATGCAATGAACGAGCTTCGCGGGCCGTTCAATACATCGAACGTGGCGCAGGCGGCGGCGCTGGCCGCACTGAACGACCGTCAGCACGTGCGCCGTTCGGTTAAGTCGAATAACGCCGGACTGGCGCAACTCGCGGGCGGCTTAAGGAAGCTCGGAATCCGCGTGGTACCGTCGGTGGCCAATTTCATTCTGGCGGAATTTGGGTATGATACCGAGCCCATCTGCGAACAACTCAGCGGCCGCGGTGTGATTGTAAGACCCATGCGGTGGATGGGTTTTCCGCAGGCAATTCGCATTTCGGTGGGCACGCGAGCGGAAAATGAAAGGTTTCTCAGAGCGCTGGCGGACCTATATACTTTATCCAACGTCCGGGCTCCAGAGTACCAGGCCCCGCGAGGCCCAAAACTAAGTCGCTCGGGAAAGGCCGGGAATCATTCGAAATGAATAATTCTGTGGAAGGGCATACGAACGGCGGTCAAATACCCATGGCCGCCGGCGACGCAGTTACGCAAATCCTGAAAAGCAGCCGCACAATCGCAGTCGTCGGACTTTCGAGCCGCAAATTTCGTCCGAGCTACGGCGTCTCCGAATACCTTCAGTCCGTTGGCTACCGCGTCATTCCCGTGAACCCGGGCGAGACGGAAGTCCTGGGCGAAAAGAGCTACGCGTCGCTCGAAGACATTCCCGAAAAGATCGACATCGTCGACGTGTTCCGGCGCTCACAGTTCGTGCCCGAGATCGTCGAGTCCGCGATTCGCATTGGCTCGCGTGGCGTGTGGATGCAGGAGGGCGTAATTCATTCCGACGCGGCGGAGCGCGCGCGTGGCGCCGGGCTATTCGTCATCATGGACGCCTGCATTTTGAAGGAACACATCAAGCGTTTCCGTCTTCCCGCCGATTGATCGAGGAGGGCTACTGGCTGAGTGCCGGAACTGCGGCTACGTCGATTGCAAATCCCGAAACCCTGCGTGTCCAGGTAAGTAGGCTTAGACGTCGGAACCCGCGCTCCGATGAATCGCTCTACGACATCCGGAACAAGGGATTTTATCCTCCCCGACAGCCGGGAGATCGATACGATTTTTGGCCGCTCCGGGAATGGTTCGATCACCCTGGCGTCTTCGGGCTAACACTGCCTGAAAAATACTTTTTATGCTGGGGGCTTTTCCGCTGCGTCAACGAAACTCGGTCGATTCCGCATGTTGCTGCCATAGCGGAGCAGACGCGGATCTCCGTGCCGACCATCCGCAGATATCTGAAGGCTCTAGAACTGGAAGTCCCATTTCTCTACGGGGTCGTTCTCAGTCCTTGGCTCACCGCAGACGCGAAAATTTCAATCCTTGAGGTGCTTCAATGAGCGTGGGTTAGCAAGACAATCGAGCCACGCCAGTTCGCACGACGAAGTTCGAAGAGTTGCGGGAGGCTGCAAACAAAATTCTTTGCCCTCTATCTCGCCCACCAGCAGCCAGTACCCCAGTCCTCAGCACCTTAGTATTCGTACACCTTCAGCTCACCTTTGCCCGGTTCCATCACGATAATGGCGCTGCCGTCGGGCGCGATCGCGAACTCGTGGAATTCCAGGTCGTGCAGGATCGGCACCCAGCTGTTGTCATGTAATCCAACCCAAATCAAGTCACCCGAATCTCCCAGCGAGCCGCGCTTGAAAAGAATGCGGTCGCCTTCGTGGCCAAACTCGAACTTGCCCGGACCTATCCGAACGCGAATCGGTGCGAGCGGTTTTGCAAGATTGTGAATTTCCACCGTGTCGCCATCGACGTAGTAGCCCACCTGCTGGCCGTTCGCAGAGACCGTCAATCCGCCTTGAAAGACCGGAACGGGCGCGATCGGCTGGACTGTCTCATGAATCAGATCAAGTTGAACGAGCTGAGGCTTTCCGGAAACGCTCAGGCTGCTTCCGATGGCGAACGCCTGATTGCGTGCCGGATCGAACACCACCTTGTCGAACGCCTGACCTGCGAATAGGATTGTCGTCTTTCCGGTCGCCGGCGTTACGCGCGCAATTTTGTACGGGCCGATGCCTGTAAGGTAGACCACCGTTTGTCCATCCGCCAGCCAGGCGCCGTCGGTGGCTTTTTCGAGAAAACGCGTGTTTGAGCCGCTGACGCGGATTTCGCCGCCGTTATCGTCGAACAGAGCGACCACCTGCGCGCCGTCGGCAGGAACCGAAATCTTGGGAGCGTGCTCCTCTTCCTTCTGTTCCCGATGCTGTCGCCGTTGCAGCTGCTTTTCCGTTTCTCGCGGAGGCGGCTCTGCCGTAGGCGTGAACATCACCATCGACATTGCGATGTGCCGCCCGTCGGGCGACCACTGCAGCCTCTTCACCACGTAGCTGACCGGCGGCGGCACAGGCATGAATTTGTCGGGGATCACAATCGCCTTTGCCTTGCCGCGAAAATCCGCGATCCAAATTTCGTCGCGTTCGATGATGGTCCCCTGGACGCGCTTGAGATGCGGAACGGCGTACACGAGCTGGTCGTTCTGCGAAATCGCGAACTGACTCACATCGACCGGCACCGTTGCGAGGAGCCGGTCCTGAGCGAACGCCGGCGCCGCTGCCGGCAGCAGTGCGCACCCAATAACAAAAAAGATGGCAAAAGCGATGCCAGAAGCAGCCGACAGCAGAAGCCGTGTTTGTCGGAGCATGCTCCGCGAACGGGTATTAGGAAGCCGGACGCCGACTCTGCCGCACTGGGCACGCGATGGGCTTTGAAGTTTGAGAACGATCAACTTTGTTCGCGCCTGTCCAATTCTAGCCGCCAATTCTAGACCTTGCCCGGGCGATTGCGTAATCGCCACCCTACTGCTTTTGCTCACCTGTTCCCTTTACTGCGCCTGCTTCTTGTGCCTGCTCTACTTCTTTCGGTGAATGTTACGAATCTCGTCAATCCTTTGCCGGATGCGCTCCTCGAATCCCTGATCCGTCGGATGATAGTACGTGCGGCCAAGCAGGCTGTCCGGCAGGCAGGTCATATCCGTTACCTTTTCTTCCGCGTCGTGCGCGTATTGATAGCCCTTGCCGTACCCAACGTGCTTCATCAGTCCAGTCACCGCATTTCTTAGATGCAGGGGGACCGGTTCCGCGATGGTCTGCTGCAAATCTTCGCGGACTTCTCCATAGCCGGTGTACAGCGCATTCGATTTGGGCGCGAGCGATAGATAGACGGCCGCCTGCGCCAGCGCTAGATACCCCTCGGGTGGACCAATGAAATCGAAAGCCTCTTTCGCGGCGATCGTGACGGCGAGCGCGTTCGGATCGGCCAGCCCGATGTCCTCGCTCGCCATGCGGACCATCCGGCGCGCAAGATACAGTGGATCTTCGCCCGATTCGAGCATGCGGGCGAGCCAGTAAAGCGCGGCATCGGCATCGGAGTTCCGCACCGATTTATGCAGCGCGGAGATGAGATTGAAATGCTCTTCGCCTGCCTTGTCGTAGGGAAGGATTTTTTTCTGGAGCACGTCTTCGAGCAGCGCCTGAGAGAGAACGCGGTGGCCATCGGGCGCGGGTTCGGTCCCGAGCACGAGCGCTTCGAGCGTGTTGTACGCCGAACGAGCATCTCCGTTGGCGATGATCGCGATTCGCTCGAGAATCTCGTCGCCGGCCTCGACCTTCTCGTTTCCAAGGCCGCGCTCGGAATCCACCAGCGCGCGCTTCAGCAGCACGACGATCTGCTCTGCGCTCAGCGCCTTCAGGACGTACGCCTTCATGCGAGAGAGCAGCGGAGCAATTACTTCGAATGACGGATTTTCGGTAGTCGCTCCGATCAAGAGGATGTTTCCGGCCTCGACGTGAGGCAAGAACGCGTCCTGTTGCGCGCGATTGAATCGATGCATCTCATCGACGAAGACGATCGTGCGCTGGCCGTAATGGCGGCCGCGTTCGGCCTTGGCCATCACGTCCTTAATTTCTTTAATTCCGGATAGTACGGCGCTGAAAGGAATGAACTCGGATTTGGTCCGCTTGGCGATGATACGCGCTAGCGTCGTCTTCCCGCATCCCGGCGGACCCCAGAAGAGCATCGAGCCCAGCTCGTCGCGCTCGATCTGAATCCTCAGCGGCTTGCCGGCAGAGAGCAGCTCTTCCTGTCCTACAAACTCGTCGAGCGTGCGAGGGCGCAGGCGGTCGGCCAGCGGACGGCCGGCTCGCGGTTCTGGGTCGGGTTCGATGGCTCGAAACAGTCCCACGCGCTCTCTCTATCGTGCCGCTTCGCGTCTTTGCCGCGCGGCTTCGTACAGCAGCACCGATGCGGCCACCGCGGCGTTCAGCGAGTCAACCGCTTCACTGATGGGAACGGAAATGATCGCATCGACTGAACGTTCCAGTTCCGCCGGCAGGCCGTGCCCCTCACTTCCAATTAGAATCGCGCATGAATCAGCTAAATTTGCGCCCAAAATGCCGCTCATAGCGTCGTCTTTCGCGCGATCTCGATCCCGATTTTCACCCTCGCCACCGTTTTCCATCCTGGAAACAGCGGCGTAGATTCGCAGTCTGGCCACTCGGAGTTGCGTCAGGACGACACTCGGCGCCATGCCTCTCAGCAGCGGCAGCCGCAACGCAGAGCCCGCCGACGCACGAACGGCCTTAGGCGACCAAGGATCGGCCGTGCCTCGCGTCGCTATAAGTCCTGTAGCCCCAAATGCTTCCGCCGACCTGAGGATCGTTCCCACGTTTCCCGGATCCTGCACACCCGCCAGCACAATCACCATCGGAGCTTCGCCACGATACGACCCGTCCGTCAAAGACGTCCCGCGAAGCACGTTCTCGAATGCCCAATCGCGCGGCTGAAACAGTGCAGCCACGCCTTGGGGCTTTTCCGTGCCGGCCACGCCCGCGAACAACTTGTCTGTTGTCCGAAAGATACGCGATCGCGAAATCCCTTCGTCGCTCTCCCGCGCTGCGGCAAAAATCCTCTCGATATGCTTCTCGCCCGCTTCACTTACCAGCAATGCCTGCAGTTCAAGCCCTGCGCGCAAGCCCTCTTCTACCAGCTTCGGTCCCTCAACTGCGATTGCTTCATCGGATGCTGGTCCGCCGCCGCGCAAAGCGGCTCGGAACGCTTTCAGCCGCCGATTATCGCGGCTGCGGATCGTCTCTGAGCCCGAATCCGTGCCGCGGCGCGCATCAGCGCGCGCGCGCATCTCCCCATGTTCCGTAATCGGCCAGATCCCTTCCCGAAGCATGAAGAAAGCCTAGCACCCGCCGCATCCGGCGTAAATGTCACGAAGCGCCCCACACCGGCGCTCCGTGTTCTGCGTTACTTCCTTTAGCTTCTTTGCTTCGTTTACCTCGCGAGCCGTTCTCGGTGCTTGCCGGATGTTTAGTCGATGTGGTAATTTGCACCGCTAAACAAGGCGCAACCCGCCGCGAGTCGAAACTTTGCCCGTTGAGGTCCTGAAAATTTCATCCGCGGCGCCTGAACGCCACATCGTCAACTATGCCGCCCAATTCATCAAGCGCGGCCAAGTGGTCGGCGTTCCCACAGATACTGTTTATGGCCTCTCGGCGGACCCGTTCAATTTGGCCGCGATCGAGCAGGTCTTCCAGATCAAAGGCCGGCCCGAAACCAGGGCCTTGCCGATTCTGGTCAGCTCGGTTGAGCAGGCCGTTGAACTCGCTCGCGACATTCCGGATACGTTCCTCGAACTCGCTCACAAATTCTGGCCCGGGGCTCTCACTTTGGTGATCGAAGCAACGCATCGTCTTCCGCTCAAAGTAACCGGGAACACTGGCCGCGTGGCGCTGCGATGGCCCGACTCGCGGATCACCACCGCGTTAATCGACGCCACGGGAACACCCATTACAGGAACGAGCGCGAACCTTTCCGGCTTTCCATCGTGCACGAACGCGGATCAGATCCTCAAGCAGTTGGGCAATCGGCTATCGTTGATTCTCGACGGCGGCGACACGGGGAACGTTCTTGCATCGACGATCGTTCGGATCGATGGCGACGATTGGGCCATCGTGCGCGAGGGAGTCATTCCCGAATCGGACATCGCGAAGGCCCTCCACAAGTAGCCCGTCGCATCCAGTAACGCCAGCGTCTCCCTGCCGCAGGCAGTTCCTCCCGTGTTTCCTCTTTTCTTCCCGCCGCGTTCATCAAAAGCCGTCACAATCCAACTTAGTGTAATCTCAAGGTAATGAGCCTCGGCGTCTACTTCCAAGTTCCGTTCTGTCAGACGAAATGTACGTACTGCAATTTCCATACAGGAGTTGTGTCGCGCGATCGCTATGAGCCGTACGCGAACGCCGTCCGCCGAGAAGTCCATGACTTTGCTTCGGGGAGAGCTCGATCTGGCCGCCAGGCCGCCCCCGCCGATTTGAGGGTGCGTACAGCCGAGAGCGGGAAACAAGCGGTAGATACCGTCTATTTTGGCGGCGGGACGCCGAGTCTGCTCGATCAGTCGGCTCTCGCGCGCATCATCGGTTCGGTGCAAGAAGCTTTCTCGCTTTCAGCCGAGCCGGAAATCACACTGGAAGCGGATCCCGAGACCATCACGCTTGAGAAGGCTTCCGCCTGGCGCGCAACGGGGTTCAATCGTATTAGCCTCGGCGTACAGTCGTTCAATGACGTGGAACTCAAAGCGGCGGGGCGAATGCATCGCCGCGATCACGTCTACCACGCCACCGAATTTCTGCGACGTGCCGGATTGGCGAACATCAGCATGGACCTGATAGCGGGGCTTCCGCACCAGACGCGCGACTCCTGGCAGACGTCCGTAGGCGAATTGATTGCGCTCCGGCCTGAGCACGTTTCGATTTACATGCTCGAAATCGACGAAGGCAGCCGCCTCGGAAAGGAATCGCTCGCCGGCGGAACGCGATACAGCGCAGCCACGATTCCCTCGGACGACGATATTGCCGAATTCTACGAAGCTGCCTGCGAGCAACTGTCGACCGTCGGATACGAGCATTATGAAATTTCAAACTGGGCGCTGCCGGGATTCCGCTCGCGGCATAACCTGAAATATTGGCGTCGCGAGCCATACCTCGGTTTTGGCGCCGGTGCGCACTCTTTCGACGGACGAGCTCGCTGGGCCAACGTTCACGACGCCGCAAAGTATGTGGCTTTCATCGAGCAGGGAATCAGCCCACGCGAGCAGATTGAGCAAGTCACACCCGAGCAGGCGTTGGAGGAGGAATTCTTTACGGGATTGCGCCAACTCGACGGGATCGACCTGTCTCGAATCGAATTGCTGTACGGACGTAACGGACTGCGCGAGCGAGTACAGTTGCTGCGCACCCGAATTGAGACGTTACGCCGGCAAGGGTTGGTCGAATTGCAAGGAAGCCGCCTGCGGCTCGCGCCGGACCGCCTGACAGTTTCGAACGAAGTATTCGTCGCATTGCTGGACTAGGACCGGCTTCCTTTCATACCGTTTGCATTTCGGCAGGGGCATCGAAGAGAATCTACACGACATGAATACCGGCACTCACATCGAAGCCGCTGTCGAGCTGCGCAGCGACACGTTTACGCTTCCGACGCCGGCGATGCGCCGCGCGATGGCAGAAGCGGAAGTGGGCGACGACGTCTACGCCGAAGATCCCACTATCAATCGGTTGCAGGCACGGGCTGCGGAGATTTTCGAGCGCGAGGCGGCCCTGTTCGTGCCCAGCGGCTCAATGGGAAATCTGCTCGCGATCAAGACTCTGACGCGCCCCACCATGGAAGTGATTTGCGAGGAGCGCGCGCACGTCAACCTGTACGAGCTCGCCTCGATGTCCGCAATCGCGGGCTGCATGCCGCGCGCAGTCGCGGCGCCGGACGGCATTCTGGCGTGGCATATGATCGAACCGCAGATCCGCCCGAAAAAGTATGACTCGTCGCAAACCGGCCTGATCGTGCTCGAGAACACGCACAACATGCATGGCGGAACTGTGTCTCCACCTGCTATTACCGAAGACATTTGCGAGCGGGCGCACGCCGCCGGGATTCCCGTTCATCTCGATGGCGCGCGCATCTTCAACGCCGCGATCGCCCTCGGACGCAACGTTGCGAGCCTGACGCGGAAATTCGATTCCGTGATGTTCTGTTTATCGAAAGGCCTTGGCGCGCCGGTGGGATCCATGCTGGTCGGTTCGCGCGATTTTATCGAAAGCGCGCGCATCGGACGCAAAATGCTGGGTGGAGGAATGCGCCAGGTGGGAGTGCTAGCCGCGGCAGGGCTGGTCGCGCTTGAGGAGACGCCGAAAATTCTCCATCGCGATCACCAGAACGCGCGCCACCTTGCCGAAGGTCTTGCGCAAACGGAAGGTGTTGCGATCGATCCAAAGAAAGTCGTCACGAATATCGTCATTTTCGATGTGAGCGCGACAGGCCGTACAGCGGCTGAAATCTGTGACGATCTCGGCAAGCATGGCATCCGGTGCGAACCGACGCGAAAATTCGCGATTCGCATGGTCACACACTACAACGTGGACCTCGCCGGCATAAATCGCGCGCTCGCCGCCATGCGCGACGTGGTCGGCTCAATGAGGACGAATGGAATTCTCGCTCACTGACGAGCAGCAGCAGCTTCGGCGTACGGTTCGCGAATTCGCTGAGGGCGAAGTCGCGCCGCACGTCATGGAATGGGACGAAGCGTCGAAATTTCCTTCCGAATTGATTCCCAAATTGGCCGAGATGGGCTTTCTCGGCGTCGTCTTCCCCGACAAATACGGCGGCGCGGGAATGGGCTACATCGAGTACGCCATCATCATCGAGGAACTCTCGCGCGTCGATGGCTCCATCGGAATCATCGTAGCCGCGCACAATTCGCTCTGCACGAATCACATCTACAAGTTCGGCACCGAAGATCAGAAGAGAAACTACGTCGTTCCTCTGGCGCAAGGCAAGAAGCTAGGCTGCTGGTCGCTCACTGAGCCGGAAGCCGGCTCTGATGCCGGTGGTACGCGGACCGTCGCCGTGAAGAAAGATAGCGGCTGGACGATCACTGGCTCGAAAACGTTCACCACGAACGGCCATTATGCCGACGTTTGCGTGGCGATGGCTGTCACCGACGCGAGCAAGAAACATCACGGCATTTCTGCTTTCGTCATCGAGAAGGGGACGCCGGGTTTTCGTCCCGGCAAGAAAGAAAATAAGCTTGGTCTTCGCGCCAGCGACACTAGCGAGGTCGTGTTCAGCGATTGCCGCGTTCCTGAAGGAAATCTCCTCGGCCGAGAAGGCGAAGGATTCATCAATAGCCTCCAGATTCTCGACGGTGGCCGCGTCTCGATCGCCGCGCTCGGCCTGGGTATGGCTCAGGGGGCGTACGAGAGCGCGTTGCGTTACGCGAAACAACGCAAGCAGTTCGGCAAGCAAATCGCCGAGTTCCAGGCAATCCAATTCAAGCTCGCCGACATGGCCACGCAAATCGACGCAGCGCGGCTGCTCACGTATCGCGCAGCGTGGCTTGCCGACCGCGCCATCGCTTCCGGCGATGCCCACGCCCGCTTCACCAGCGAGTCCAGCATGGCTAAGCTTTACGCCGGCGAAGTTGCCGTGCGCGTGGCGAACGAAGCCGTGCAGATTCACGGCGGCTACGGCTTCATCAAGGACTATCCCGCCGAAAAATATTATCGCGACGTGAAGCTCTGCACGATTGGCGAAGGAACCAGCGAAATTCAGCGCCTTGTCATCGCCCGGCAACTTCTCGGTAAATGACAACGCCTACGCGAACGGCCTCCCGCGGCATGCCTCTCTCTACTCGCGATTGGGCGGCTCAGATTCGCGCGGGCGATGTGCGCGCAATCTCGCGCGCCGTCTCCGCGATAGAAAATCGCGCGAGCGAAACGGAACCGCTGCTGCGCGAGCTTTTTCCTTCGACCGGCCGAGCGTATCGCGTCGGAATCACCGGCGCACCCGGAACGGGCAAGAGCACGTTGGTAGATCGCCTTGCCGCGCAATATCGCAAGGACGGCAAGACCGTCGGCATCATCGCCGTCGATCCATCCAGTCCATTCACCGGAGGCGCGATTCTTGGCGACCGGGTCCGCATGCAGGGGCACGCAAGCGATTCGGGCGTCTTCATTCGGTCGATGGCGACGCGCGGTTATCTCGGCGGATTGGCGCAAGCGGCGGGCGACGTGTCGCTGCTTCTCGATGCGGCCGGCAAGGAAATCATTCTGATCGAGACCGTCGGCGTCGGACAGGGCGAGATCGAAATCATGCGTTTGGCGGACTGTACTGCCGTCGTCCTCATGCCGGGCATGGGCGACGATGTGCAAAATCTTAAAGCCGGGCTGATGGAAATCGGCGACATCTTCGTGCTGAACAAATGTGACCGGGAAGGCGCCTATCGTTTCGAGCAGCAGTTGCGCGCGATTCTGCAGCTCGTTCCGGGGCGCGAAGGCTGGCGTCCGCCCGTGGTTCGCACCATTGCGACGGAGAACAAGGGCATCCCGGAACTCGAAGTCGAAATCGGGACATTCCGCTCGCGCCCGGTGGATGCGGCAAGGCGCGGCGCTTGCCAGGTCGCGTACTGGAAAGAATGGCTGATTCGGTTGTTGCAAACGCGAATCACCACGCGTATCGCCGATCATTTTTCCGAGGCGCAACTCGATCAGCTTGCAGCCGCGGTTGCCGCGCGAGAAAAAGATCCGTACGCAGCTGCCACTGAGATTCTGTCGCGCTCGGGACTGAAGTGAAAGAACGCGCCATCGCGCGTGCATCCGCGCACTTCTTGCCCGTATAATCGACACTCGTTCATGAAACTCGGCAACCTCGAATTCCACATCATCTCCGACGGTCACTGCTATCTCGACGGTGGCGCCATGTTTGGCGTCATCCCCAAGCCGCTCTGGGAGAAAAAAGCGAAGCCGGACGCTCGCAACCGTATCCAGCTCGCCATGAATTGCCTGCTGGTCTCCGCCGGAGGGAAGCGCATTCTGATCGAAACCGGCGCTGGCACCAAGTGGTCTCATAAACTGCGCGACATTTATGGTTTTGATGGCTCGCGTCTGCTGAACGGCTTGCGCCATCACGGGCTCGGCGCCGAAGACATCGATGTGGTGATCGATACGCACCTGCATTTCGATCATTGCGGCGGCAACACGCGTGTGGAGAAAGACAAAGTTGTCGCAACATTCCCCAACGCTCGCTACGTTGTCCAGCGCGGCGAATACGAGCATGCTGTGAGTCCCACGGAGCGTGACCGCGCCAGCTACTTCACCGACAATTATGTTCCGCTGAAGGAAGCATGCAAGCTGTCGCTGCTCGAAGGCGATCGCGCCATTGCGCCGGGTGTCGAAGTGATCCGCGTTCCCGGCCACACGGCACACATGCAATGCGTGAAGCTCTCGGGTGGCGGCAAGACCGCGTTCGCGTTCGCGGACCTCGTTCCGACGACCGCTCATCTGCCGCTGCCGTGGATCATGGGATACGACCTGTATCCGATGCAAACGCTGGAAAATAAGAAAAGGTGGATCGCGCAGGTGGTTCACGAGGAATGGCTCGCGCTCTTCGTTCACGATCCAACGATTCCGGCCGGATATATTCGTGAACGCGAAGGTAAATGGGAAGTCGAGCCGGTAACCGTCGGCTGATTCGCTCGCAGGTTGAAGACTTTCGTGTCAGCACAAAAAACGGTTTTTAGAGGGTCGGAGCTTCAGCTCCGACGTGGCAAGCCGCATGTGATCCGGGGTTTTAACCCCTGAGGTCGGATTTCGATCTTCGCGACCCTTTTAGCCGTGTAACGAGAAGTGCTGAGTTGTTTCGGTTCACGACGAATCCGGG
>JBOGNK010000131.1:0-4415 GCA_050747085.1 Candidatus Acidiferrales bacterium | reverse complement strand
GATTTCCCCCTGCTGCGTGGCATACGGAATGATGCACATCTCGGTGCGGCGGAAGTCATAGTTAAAAAGATCCTGGAACCACATGCCCGCAACGAAAAGCATGTTCCAGGGGTCTTCGGCACGGCGCTTCATGGCATCTTCGTAGGTGCGATTCGGATTAGTGCGGCCGTACTTCTTGTCCGAATTCTTCGAGACGGCCCACGTCTTATCGAACTTCTTAAGGATGTCCTTGATGCGCAGACTTGGCGGCGCTTGCCAGGCATCGTAGTTCTTCAAAAGGGCCAACGCCATCATGAAGGAGGAGAATTTTTTGCCGCGTGCGGCATCAGTGATCGCGGTGACGTCTTTGACCAGCTTCGGCGCGTTGAGGAAGCGGGAAATCGGCGCCCATTCTTTTGTGTGCTTGTTAACCATCATCGCCGTGCCGACGCCGCAGTTCGGGTGGCAGCCGCAAGAGAGGGCTCCCCATTGCGCCTCAGGACCATGAACAAGATCCGCAAACCCGGCAAAAGGCGAAATGAACGAGAGTGGGAACCAGTCTCGTGTTGGCTCAATTTGGCCGACCTGCGCGCTCACGTCTTTGGCGAGATGCGAAAGCGTATAGCGCTGACGGATGCGGCGTTCAGGCGTAATGTCTTCGTCACGACCGGTGAATGAAACGGGCTGGAACGAGACGAACGCGATTTTTTTCGGGTTTTCCATCGCGAACTTCACGATCGGCCCAACCTGATCGTTGTTCACGTTGTTGACGATCGTGGTGACGAGGACGATTTCGATGCCGGCCTCGTGCATATTTTCGATCGCGCGGAGCTTTACATCGAAGAGATTGCCGACCTGGCGGTGGCCATTGGCGTCATTGCCGATACCGTCAAATTGCAGGTAAGCGTAACGCATGCCGGCCTCGAAGACCTTCTTGCAGAAGTCCTTGCTCTTAGCGAACTCGATGCCGTTCGTGGCGGCCTGCACGCTGTTGTAGCCCACTTTGCGCGCGTAACGAACCGCGTCGAGGAAGTAGGGGTGCATCGTGGGTTCGCCGCCCGAGAACTGCACGGACATCTGGCGGCGCGGCTTGATCTTGGTGGCGTTGTCGAGGATTTCCTGGATTTCTTCCCAGCTCAACTCGTGGACGTAGCCGACCTGGTTGGCGTCCATGAAGCAGGGATCGCACATCATGTTACAGCGGTTCGTTAGGTCAACAGTGAGAACGGCGCCGCGGCCGTGGCGGACCGTGCTGGAGCCGTGGTTGTGCAGCTTCTCGTCATTGTGAGCCGGAATGTCACGACCCGGGAAATTGCTCTCGATCCACTCAAGGAATTTGGAGTCGACGGCCATCATATCTTCACAGCGGCCGTGAATCGGGCAGTCCTTTACCATCCAGACTTCGCCGTCGCGCTCGATGATTTGTGCCTTAATTTCGCCGACCTTCTCGTGAACAAGGTCGGTCCAGTCCTTCGTCCCGTCGATAATCGCCTGGCGCGCTTCCTTCACGCATTCGGGGCAGAGCGAATCCGTGGTGCGCGGCCATCCAAGGGTGGGCTTCGACTTCTCCCAAGACTTCAAAAGCGGCTTATCGGACCATTTCGGTGTGAACGAAGGATTTGGATTGTATTTGTTGAAGAATTGAATCGTGTTGAAGGTTGCGCCGGCAGTCTTACACAGCGCCCAATCGAACGTTTTCCAAAGTTTGCTGCTCACTCCATTTGCCATGTGCTCTCCTCAGGATCTTCAACGCTGAAAACACGAATAGTAAAGTGATTATGAACTCGAGCCCAAAATGCCAGGCAAGCCCTGCGAAAAGCCTGACCCCCACGGGCGGGACTACACCCGTAAATGCTTATCCTATTAGAGTTTCCCCGGAACCGGAGGGGGAGTCTAGCACAGGGCGTTCAAATGGGTAAATAGGGGGTCGAACGGCGCTCAGGCGCAGCCAATGGAAAGCCCAAACTAGTACGAAAAGGCTGGCTCTTTGGCCGGAAGCACAGAGAAAAAGCAGGGTTCTGTTCCCACGCTTCCTACATGATTTCTGGTACGTATGTGCAACCTCAGTCGTCAGTCAATGTTCAACGGCGTGCGGAGGATACCTATGGCGAAGTGCGCCAAATTGCTCGCTTCGTCGTCGAGCTGAATCCATCGGACCACGCAGTGGTCCTTTAGGTACTGCGCGACCTTCGCCTCATTGATGCCGAGATATTCGGCAAGCTGTTGCTTCAGGTTCGTTTCGTTGAAGCGGCTGCGATTGCCTTTCTGCGTACGGACGCCACGCACCAGATTGCCGACACCGACGCGCAGCGTCTGGCAGGATTCCACGTAATAGGATCCGGATTGGTCGGCTTCCGACAGCAGGAAGACACCGGGTCCGGCAGGGGCTTCGTCCGCTTCGCCGAGCCGGTGGAGCGGACTTTGCATCAGCCGGCGGAGCAACGATTCCAAATGAGCCATACGGGAAGACAGGGCAGGGTCGCTGCGACCATGCGCGGCACGCTCGGACGGCAATTGCGGCGGCTGATATGCAGCCTCACCACGCGGGGGGCGTTGCGGCTCGCGTTGCGGACCGTCGTATGCGGCCGGGTCCTGCTGCGCAGAGGCCGCAGCCATCGGCCGCTGCACTTGCGCGGGTGCCGCGTTCTGGGCGGATGGCCCGGATGAAGCAAACGCCTGTGCCGGAAGACCAGGCGCGGCGCCCGGGCCACCCTTGCGGCGACGCCCGCGTCCACCGCGGCGACCGCGACGGCGTTTCTTTTTCGCGCCATCGGCCGAGGCGAGAGCAGCACCGGCAACAGGCTGCTCAACTTCTTCTTCGGCAGCGCCCTCGTCCGCCTCTTCAGCGATTTCGCCAATCGCGATGGGTAAAGGAGCTTCTTCGTGCGTCTCTAGGTGTTCTGCTTGCATCGCGATCTTGTGGGATTCCACTTCGTCTCCTGCTGTTTCGCGTTTCTCGGGCGCTTCTACGCCCAGGCGCGCCAAGGCATCTTCGGCCTTCTTTTTCCAATCCGCGCGCCGGAATTTTTCGGCTGCCATCTTGTACCACTTCACCGCTTCGTCGCTCCTTCCATTTTTCTCTTCGGCCGCGCCAATTTCCCAAGCCACCATTCCATCGCGCGTGCGCTGATATAACTCGGAAAGCTTCGCGGCGGGATCGGAACTGTTTTTAGCCTTACGGATGCGGGCTTGAATCTGGCGCCAGTCTGCCATGGGTAAACATTGTAGCAGCGGCTTGGGAAATAGGCACGCATTACAGGGCTCACCTCTGCGCGGGCAGAAGCGAAACTTCAGGTAAGGACGGAGAAGGCGGGGGTTGACGTTCTATGCAGTTCCCTTGAAAAACAGAGAGGGCCGGATTTGACCCGGCCCGCTTTGAACATCATTCTGCGTTTTTGCAGCTTCAATCCGCGCTGGCCGCAGCGACCGCGGGCAGCGGAACGGTCTTGATCGTCTTCAGAACGCGCGAAACGATCTGGTACGGATCGCCCTGAGAGTTTGGACGCCGATCTTCCAGATAGCCCTTATAACCATGCTTGATGAAATTGACCGGCATGCGGATAGAAGCGCCACGGTCGGACAGACCAAAGCTGAACTTATCGATTGCCTGCGTCTCATGCAGACCCGTCAAGCGCAGATGATTGTCCGGACCGTAGACTGCGATGTGTTCAGGAATGTTCGCTTCGAAGGCCTTCATGAGAGCCTCGAAATACTCCTTTCCGCCGGCTTCCCGCATGTACTTCGTGGAAAAGTTGGTGTGCATGCCCGACCCGTTCCAATCGCCCTTGACCGGCTTGCAATACAATTCAAGATCTACCTCGTACTTCTCGCACAAACGCGCCATCAAGTAGCGAGCCGTCCAAGTATCGTCGGCGGCCTTCGCGGAGCCTTTGGCGAAGATCTGAAATTCCCACTGGCCCTTGGCAACCTCGGCGTTGATGCCTTCGTGATTGATGCCCGCCGCGAGGCAAAGATCCAAGTGCTCCTCGACGATCGTACGCGCTAAATTGCCCATGTACTTATAGCCGATGCCGCAATAATAGGGACCCTGAGGCCCGGGATAGCCGCTCTCGGGGAAGCCCAGCGGACGCCCGTCCTTATAAAGGAAATATTCCTGCTCGAAGCCGATCCAGAAATCGGGATCCTTTTCGATGGTGGCGCGCATATTCGTGGAATGCGGCGTGCCGTCCGGGTGCATCACTTCGCTGAGAACAATATAAGCGTCCTTGCGGCTGGCGTCAGGATACAGAGCTACAGGCTTCAAAATGCAATCAGAGCTGTGGCCTTCGGCCTGCATCGTCGAACTGCCGTCAAAACCCCAAAGCGGCAGCTCGCCAAGCGTGGGCTCATGCTCGAACGCTTTGATTGTGGTCTTTCCGCGCAGCTCGGGGATCGGCTTTCGGCCGTCGAGCCAGATGTATTCCAGTTTGTATTTC
>JBOGNK010000130.1:0-101932 GCA_050747085.1 Candidatus Acidiferrales bacterium | reverse complement strand
GTTCAAGCGGGAAGGCAAATTTCTCGGCCAGTTGCGGCACGCGCACATTGCAGAACTGATTGACGCGGGGGTGGCCGGCAGCGGCGAGCCATACCTCGTTCTCGAATATGTCGAGGGAGAGAACATCGACGGCTACTGTGACCGGCGGATGCTTGATGTAGAGGCGCGTATCCATCTTTTTCTCGACATACTCTCCGCCGTCGCGCACGCGCACGCGAACCTGATCGTTCACCGTGACATTAAGCCGCCCAACGTCCTCGTCACGACCGATGGACGCGTCAAGCTGTTGGATTTCGGGATTGCCAAGTTGCTTGACGAAGGAAAAAACGCGGGTTCGCCGACCATGCTGACCCTCGAAGGCGGAGCCGGCCTGACGCCGCGCTTTGCCGCGCCCGAGCAAATAACGAGCGGCGCGATTACGACCGCAACGGATGTTTATGCGCTAGGCGTGCTGCTTTACCTGCTCCTAACCGGACAGCATCCCGCCGGGTCCGGCCCGCACTCTCCAGCCGATTTGGTGAAGGCGGTTACGGAAACGGTTCCGCCCCGCGCTTCAGACGCGATCGTTTCGCATCGAGCGGACGACCCGGCAAAAACCCGCGCAGCGACGAAGGACAAGTTGCGGCGCCAGCTTCGCGGCGATCTGGACACGATCGTTGCCAAGGCCCTGAAGAAAAATCCAGCAGAGCGCTATTCATCCGTTACCGCGTTTGCCGACAATCTTCGCCGCTATCGCAGTCATGAGCCGATCAAAGCGCGTCCCGACACGGTCGGTTATCGCGCGGCAAAATTCCTCCGACGGCACCGCACGGTGGTCGCGCTCGCCGCACTGGTCGTTACCTCACTTGCGGTGGGCCTTTTCGTTGCCAACCGCGAACGAAAGATCGCGCAACAGCGATTCGATCAGCTTCGTCACCTGTCCACCCAAGTCTTCGATCTGGATAACGCCATTCGAGATCTACCCGGCTCGACGCAGGCCCGCGAGCGTTTGGTCTCAATGGCTCTGCAGTACCTGGATGGCCTAGCCGTCAATGCTCACGGTGACCTGGACCTGACGGAAGAGCTTGGCGAGGGTTATTCGCGAGTCGCGAGGGTCCAAGGCGTTCCTACGGACTTCAACCTGGGCCAGCCGGTGAAGGCTGAAGCAAACCTGAACAAAGCCGAGCAGCTTATGGACAGGGTTCTCGCGTCGCGCCCGCGGGACCGAAATGCGATGTGGTACTCGGCGGGAATCAATCAGGACCGCATGATCCTGGCGCAGCAAGCGAAGAGGGACGCCGACGCCTTGGCCTTCGCGCACGAGTCAGCTGAGCGCTTGGACCAATTCATGGCCCTCGGAAACGTCCGCGATTCTGAACGGCCCACTGCGGCGGCGATCTACGAAAATATCGCCTTGGCACACATCAATATGCATCGATACCCGGAAGCGATCCCTTACGCTCGACAAGCAATCGAACTTGTACGCTCGACGCCTTCTGCGCAGCTTCGAGTGGCCCAGGGTCTTAGCCTGCTCGCCAACGCCGAACGCTATGAAGGCGATTTGGATGCGGCCTTGCGAGATATCCGGGAAGCTCGAAGGGTCGACGAAGCTGCCGCTTATCGCGATCCTGTGTCCTACAGGCTGAACGAATACGGCATTCTGCTGCGCGAGGGCGATATCCTCGGCGAAGACGGAGACGTCAGTCTGGGACGCCCGAAGGATGCGGTCGCGCCACTCCGGAAAGCTTTCGGCATGTGCGAAGCGCTGGCCGACAAGGACCCACACGACGCTGTGAGCCGTGCCCGCGTCGTGAACTCCGGGCTGGCACTGGCCAATATCTTGCGCGCGTGGGATCCGCAAGGGGCGCTCGCGGTTTACGATCTGGCATTGAAGCGAAACGAGGAGACCGGCCGCAGCAGCCTTTATACCTTGCGCGGTCGCGCCTTGCTGTTGGCGAATTCATCCTATGCGCTTCGTGATTTGCATCGGCCGGCCCAAGCTCACCAGCGTGTGGACGCAGCCTTGGGCATTGTCTGCAAAACCGGCGATCTTCCGGCTGACCGGATCGAACTCGATAGCGACGCCTTTGTCGTTTCCTGTGCCGAGGCGGATGACCAGGCTGGAATGAACAGCCCCCGTCGCGCCGCCGATCTGTATGAGCAGCTCCTCATCCGGGTCATAGCCGCGAAGCCGAGAGCTTCCGATGACCTGCGCGATGCGCCCCGTCTCTCACAATTGTATGCGTCCTTGGCCGCTCTCTATCGCCGCACCGGCGAAACCGCCAAAGCGCAAAAAATCGAATCCCGCAGGCTGGAACTCTGGCAAGGCTGGGATCGAAAACTCCCCAACAACGTCTTCGTTCGGCGAGAACTCGCCGAGGCGGCCGTTCGCAAGGGGCTAATCACTACAATTGAGTTCTCGGAATTACATGTTTCTCGGATTGTCTTGCAATCGTGTGTCGTCTTTTGACCGCGGTTTCCGATTACATGTATAGAGGCCCAGGAACCTCGTCTCCATTCCTTTTGCTTCTTGGCGGGAAAACTCATCCGCCTGGGACGCCTCAACCGGAATAGGCGCCCATCAGCGCGACACTAGGGGTGTGTTCCGGAGCGAATCAACGCGAGAGGAAAGGCGGGCATTGTCCGTGAGCATCCTATTGAGAACCTGCAGGCGGATTTCGGCGGTCTGGACCACGTCGCACTACGCGATGGCGGTAATCGGCGCGCTTGTCGTAGCGGCTTTGCCGGCGTTTGCGACGTTTGCCGGGGCTAACGGACGTATTGCGTACACCCGGGTTTCCGGCGATCCAATGTTGGGTTACACGTCGGTGATCTTCGCCGCCGGTTCCGGGCAACTAACCCATCCGCCCGCGGGCATGTATGACAGCGAGCCAGCATGGTCCGCAGATGGCTCGCAACTGGCATTCGTTCGCACCACCGGCACAAGCCCGTACGCTACAAGCAAAGCCTCGATCGAAATCATCAATCAAGATGGGAGCGGGGAACGTACCCTGATCAGCAGTGATACCCTCGACGGGTTTCTAGGGGAGAGCGGTACTCCCGAGTTCAACACCCCCACCTGGTCTCTGGATGGCAAGTATCTCG
The DNA here is from genome assembly GCA_050747085.1 of Candidatus Acidiferrales bacterium. Lineage (GTDB taxonomy): Bacteria > Acidobacteriota > Terriglobia > Acidiferrales > UBA7541 > Palsa-295. The sequence continues at coordinate 98,848 of JBOGNK010000130.1, read as the reverse complement.
CATTTGTATACTACACGTCCGTCCCAGGAAGCGGCGGTACGATCGCTAATTTGTACGGCGGCCTCTACAGAATCAACGTCGATGGGAGCGAATTACAGCTAATGACGAATTCGCGGTTTCTTCTAACCCCGAGGTTCTCCTCCCGCGGCGATCTGGCAGTCGGGATGCCTCATTAATCCTGGCGTTGGTCAACACGTTTCAATCTGCGAGATGAACGGCGGCGTGCCGGTTCCGCTGACAATCCAGCAGGGGGACGGCAGCACTCAGGAAATCGATTCGGACGACTTCGACTGGATGCCTGATGGCCAGAGCCTCGTATTCTCAACAGGAACTGCGATATCCCGAGTAAACAAAGATGGTTCGGGACTCGTCCCGCTAACTCCGGCAACACACAATATCTGCCCTAGCGGCAAGGTTATCGGTCCAGAAGGCAAGGAAGACGGACCTTCCGACACCGAGTATGTTCTTCCAACGGTGTCTCCCAACGGACAATCGATCATCGCCTACGTCTACAAGGATGTCGCGACGGCTACAGATGCGAATGGCAACTGCACCAACATCAGCCAGACGTCGAGCTGGGGGGTTCGCTCGACTGCGGGAGGTGCTTTTACACTGGAGGCCATATCCGGTTCGGGTTTGCCACCGGCGTATCGCGCAGACTGGCAGGCGATCCCGCAGGCTTTGACCGTCAATATTTTCGACGGGTATGATGATCCACTGAAGGGCATGAAGGTTGAGCTGCTCGATTCTGGCGGGAACGTTATTGATGATCAGCCCGTCAACTCTATTGGCGGAAGTTACGTTTTCGCGGATACGCCCGCGCCGGGTGATTACACTATCCGCGCCACCCTGATCGATAATTGCGCGGCTCCATGCACGCCGGCCTTCGACATCCGCTACGCCCCTACGCCCGCCGACCCTGTATGGGCTGAATGGGGCATCACGATCCAGTCAACCCAGCCACCCACCTTCACGCTAAATTTCGCGGAGAGTGATATCCGGCTAGGCAACAGTAATCCTACGAATAAGGATCCGCTCGACGACATGGCGGCAATTTATTTCCGCACACGCCAGTACGTGGACTGGGTCGAGAGCAACCTCACGATCAATACAGGCCCGACCGCTCACTTTTATACCTTTGCGACGCAGGATCCGAGCGGTGGCCCTTTGCCGGCAGGCTGCACGGGTTCCAAGGGCCAGACGGATTGTTCATACTATTCCCGGGCGACCTCGCAAATCGTGCTTGATACAATAAATTCGAATTATTTGATACGAAAAGGCTTGAACGTGCAATACAACGATGCGCCTCTAAACGTCGAATGGCACGAATATACGCATCATCTGTACGAAAACTTCGTTAATGATGGGAGTTGTCCCGGCGATCAAAACCATTTTGGTTACAACAATCCCGACAGTTGCGATTCCATGAATGAAGGGTTCGCCAGTTTTCTCCCCACCTACGCGGCCCGCGACATCCTGGGAGCGTCGAACGGGCATTACGCCAACATTTGGGACCTGCAAGCGCCCACAAAGGTCTGGGGTTATCGTGAGGGGGGCTATAACCTGGAAGATCTGTCCGTGGCCGCGCTGTTTTGGGACTTGACTGCGAGAAATGGCAACACCGAAACCATGCAGGTCGTTGGAGCTGACGGAAACTTGCACGCCGTCACGCTTACCAACAGCGTGACCAACCTTTCCATCCAGCAGCTGTGGGCACAACTGACTTCAGCGAAGCCCGCGACTGTGTTTGCGCTGCGGCAATTACTTGGTTTCCCCAATCCGACAATAGACCTCGACGGCGATGGCGTCCCGGATTCCGGGATCCTCGGCGACGGTGGTGATCAACACCGAAGGCCAGACGACCATCACCTATTTCGCTACGGACAATGACGGCAACCAAGAAGCGCCGCAGCAACTTACGGTTTCGCTCGACAAGACAGCTCCTACTGTGACCTGCGGTGCTCCCGATGGACAGTGGCATACAAGCGACGTCCGTATTGCTTGCAGCGCGAGCGATGGCGTTTCGGGCCTGGAGAATTCCTCGGATGTCAACTTTACGTTGAGCACCGCCGTTCCCGCAGGAACGGAGAACGGTCTTGCCACCACAGGATCGCGCAGCGTTTGCGATCTTGCCGGCAATTGCACGAATGCCGGTCCTATCGGCCCCATTCGAGTGGACGAGAAGCCGCCAACGATCACAATCACGTCCCCCTCGGCAACTATGTGCCTGGCCAGTATGTCAGTGCGGGCTATAAGTGTGCCGACGCAGGCTCCGGAGTGGCGACTTGCGTAGGCGACGTGTCGCCTTCCGTTACGGTTGACACATCGCAAGCGGGAACATTTACTTTTACTGTAAACGCGACCGATAAAGCTGGGAATGCCGCCACGCCTCAAACGACGACGTATAGCGTCAATTACGACTTCTGCTTTGCAAATCCCAGCGTGTGCCAAACCCCGGCCCAGGACGTAACCAGCCTGCTCGCAATCAAATTCTCGGGCTTCACCTTGAGGACAGAATATGGCGTGCTGGACTATCTCCAAACTGTAACGCTTACCAACACCTCTAACACCACCATCAATGGACCAATCTCTTTGGTATTTGACAATCTGAGCAGCAACGTAACGGTCTTAGTGCTCGGCGAGGCCCAGGGATCCAGCGGCACCACTGCGCTAGCGGCGCCGGCGGGCAGTCCCTACATCGATTTCGGATCGTTTACCGGCTCCGGATTCGCGTACACGAGTCTGGCGCCGGGACAGAGCGCTTCAGTTCAGTTGGCCTTCGAAGAGCCAAGCCCCAGGCCCGTTCGCTATCACGCCCGCGTTCTGGCAGGGATGGGCGGACGATGAGCAACAAACAAAAGCAAAATCTCTCTTTCAGGTACAGCGGGGGAATTCACATGAATCTCAAAGCCGCGTTCATTCTATTGATAGCCTTGATCACATTTGCCGCTAGCCGCGCAAAAGGCGATCAGTTCACAGTTACAGTGGACACCAGCAGTTTTGCAGGCTTGCCGCAAAACATCGGATTCGCGCTGACCAGTGGCGACGATGCACTGAACAACACCGTTGTTCTGTCCGGCTTCAACTTTGGAGGCGGCAGCCTCTTGGCCGGAACGGAGGACTGTTCGTTCGGCGGCTTTTTCAGCGGTAGCGGATGCAGCGGCAACCTGTCCAGCGGCGTAACTCTAACCGAGACAGACTTTACGGACAGCGATTTCACGGCTTTCTTTACCCAACAGTTCAACACAGGGAATTCGCTGTCGTTCAGCTTGGACACCACCAACAATCATTCCGGCGGTGATCTTGCTTTCCCCGATCAATTAGCGATGTATGTTTGTGTTGATTCCAGTTTCGATTGCTTCACTGACGATGGTACGGGCGCAATGTTGGAACTTGATTTGACGGGCGACGCGTTGAGCCCGGCCAGCTTTACGTTGTCCGGTTCTGAAGGCGGGGAAGATCAATACATGCCGGCTCCAGTCGTCACAGCAGACGTACCCACCACCGCGACCCCAGAACCCAGTTCGCTCGTGCTGTGGTTTCTTGGACTCAGTGGCATCATCGTGCTCAGCGGCGCTCGAAAGTATAATGAATCATCGCGATTGATGGGCCCGCGGCTTGAACAACCCGATCATCTATGACCGCTACGCGGGCGGTTTCGAAGTCAGCGACCTCGTCACCGATTTCGGCCGATCCACGATCTCGTCAAAAGTTCGAACCTGCACGCGGAAGCACAGCAGGAGCGCGTGGTAACCAGCCGCGCCGATGCGCGCCTGCAAATCACAACCCATCTGTTCCACTTCGTACCGTGGAACACGTCGCTTAGATAGTCACCTTCACGTTGGCGCGCTCGGTATCATCCGCTGCGAACATCGTTGCGGGGGAAAACCCAAACGTCGCCGCAAAAAGATTCCGGGGGAATGTGGCTTGGGCAGTGTTGAACTTCATTACTTCGTCGTTGTAGAACTGCCGCGCGAAGGCGATGCGATTTTCGGTAGAAGTGAGTTGTTCCTGCAGCAATTGGACGCTTTCGACGGCGCGCAGTTGCGGATAGGCTTCGGCCACCGCGAACAAGTTCGAGAGCGCTCCGCCGAGCGCCGACTCCGCTTGCGAGCGATCCGCTACACTGCCGCCGGTTGAGGCCACCGCCTTTGTGCGCGCCGCTGTGACTGCTTCGAGCGTCGACCGCTCGTGGGCCATGTAGCCTTGAACGGCGGCAACCAGATTGGGAATCAGGTCATGACGCCGCTTGAGCTGCACGTCGATGTCGGCCCAGGCGTTCTGAACGCGAACCCTGAGCCCTACCAGCGAATTAAACGCATTGACGACCCACATCAGCAGTACAGCTGCGACTACAGCAGCGACAATCACCAGAAGCGAAGCAGGCACAGTCCTGCACCTCTCTTTAAAGACCCGCTAGTGATGCAAAAACACCAGAAACAGTTTGTGAATCACCGCCATCCATATCGTGAGAAACGCCACGCTGGCCATCACCATGATTGCGATCAGAAGAACGAGCAACACAAGTGCGGCCAGGGCGAACGGCCCAAGAATGATGGACAGCGCGGCGATGATGATCCACGATTTGCCGTCATCCGCCTCAAGCTCCACGTGCGCGCCCATGCGATCGAGCCGTTTCAGGCGGCGCCTGAGCGAAGGGAAAAAGCCGGCGAAGTTGCTGCTGGAACTTTCCGAAGATTCCTTCGAATCTGCCTCAGGCTGCCGCCCATTCATACTGTGGTCGAATTGCTGGAGACGGTGCAGCGCGGCCTTGTCGCCGTGCTGCGCGGCGATGAAATCTGAAACGTCGGGCAGTTCGTCGACAGGCTTGCCGAGCGCGGTGGCGGCAGCCTGGCGGAATGCCATCATGCGGGCAACGGCGGTTTGGTCCCCTGCCATCGCGGCGCGTCCAGTTGCGACGATTTCGGCGATAACGAGCGGATTCGCTGTGGCGCGAGCAGCGGCCGGGTCTGGGTCCGCGTTATTCGTGGCTGGTGCGGATGCCATCCAGATGCGCGCGAGCGCTTGCTTTTGTTCCGAATCCGCTTTCGGATCGTTCACCCGGTCGCTTCCGGCCGGACTGACCAGGAACAAGTGTGCGGCCCAGGCGCCTCCGGGAATCGGCCCGCGATCGGCATTCAGCTTTCGCAGCGCTTCCGCCAAACCATCAGGATTGCGGGTCATCTGCACCGCGCACGCATCCGCCAGGTATTTGCGCTTGCGCCAAAGGAGAGCCATGCTCGGCTCGAGCATGCTGAATGAGAAAAACCAGAGCGATAGCTTAATGGCGGCATTCGTGAAAAAGATGGGAAACAGCAAAACATTGCGGATGGAACGAAGGACCGATTTCTTTTTGGGCGTAAACAGATCGTCGATATCGTCCGTGCCCATATCGGCGCCGCGCGTCAGAAGCGTGGCAACCGCGGCCGCCTCCTGCGCTGAGGCTTCGCCGACGTTCCGCCCGAGACCGTAACGGACGATGCGCCACAGCGTGCTGCGCGACCGCGAACCAAACGGCGAGTTGATGACGGCCACGAGCAACCCGCACGTCTCAAACACACTTGTAACCCGGAAAGCGATGCGGAGATCGCCATTACCGATCGAAGCCACCAGGTGCGCCAGCGCGCCTTCGAGTTCATCGCGGCTAAGGCGTTCGATCAAACCACGCGAGACCACGATACGCGCATCATCCGGAGACGTTCCGATCGCGGCGGCGTTTGCGGCTGAAGTGTCGATCAACATGATGCGAGGCGCAGGCAGGCCGGAGGCTATTGCCATTTCCTGCACGACGTCGGCTAATTGCAATTCCTTCAAGTCGGATTGATTTGGTTCCCGCGCCTTCAGCGCGAGAAGCGCCCCACCAACACCCGCGCGGCGGAAGAGCGCATTTACTCCCAGCCATAATCCGACCGAGAGGGCAGCTCCAGGTAGCAGTAACACGCACAAACCAATCGCTAGTGCTGGCGGACTGCCTGAATTAGGTTGCAGCAGCCAGTGGAAAGCGGAAAGCCCATACTGCGCGATTTCGTCGGCGCGGTGCCAGAAGACGGCGGGCAGCGGCATCCAAACATTCACAATGTCGGCGACGATAAGCGCTGCCGCATAGAGCAGCGGCGTGATGGTCAGTGCGAGAGGAATGCCCATGATGACCGACGCTAGAACTGCCACAGTGGAAAGCCGCCACGTGGCGTGGCGATTGCGCCGTTGGGCCTCAAAAAAACTCTCGCGATCGCGCGGGAGGAACCGCTCACCCGCACTGGATCCCGCCAGCCCCATCGTGTGATCGGTGGTCATACAATCGCTACCAACAGGCTGCGGTGCCAGCCGTTTCAGCGCAAGGCGCGGCTCGCTGCGCAAGCTGCATCGAAATCCGATTTGCTGCCCCACCTAAGCGTCACTGATGCATCCTTTAGTTTTAGCCCAGAGCGAAAGGGCGAGGACCACGCCCGGCGATCGTTCATCGGGAGTTCAGGACCGTGCCAGTATCCAAACAGATCGATGTAGCCGCTGCGAGTGTTCGTTCCAAGGAGTCGATCACGTGTCGAATTCCATTCCAGAAGGCGGAATTCCATTAGCGCGCCGTCCGTACTCCGCCACCCACCATAAATCGTGCCCGTCAGACTCAGGACCTCGCTGCCCCGCGGCGTGCAAAGTCGCGCCTGGCCGTGCAAGCCGCTGATCGGACGCAGACCATCGAGCCGAAGCGTGGAACCGTGTGGAGAAGGATAAAGCGTGACAAGTAGCGGATATGTTCCGCTCGACGTAACCAGTTTTCCCGTACCCGTCCAGAACATCAGGGGAGTCGAACGTCCGCCGATGTGCAGCGCCCAGGGGTTCAGCAGCGCAATGGCGAGGTAAACCAGCACAGCGACGACACCAAGCCCCAGCCATCCAAAACGCCAGCGCCCCGGCCGGGATGGCTTGGGTGTTTGTGCAGCGACGTAGGCCTCGATCGCGCGCTGTTTGTCCTCAGGCAACACGGCTCACTCGCTCGCAGCTGTTGCTAGTTGGACGCGTTGGGGCAAGTCGCACCAATCCATGTGGAACTGAACTTGACGTTCGAAGTCATGGTTTTCCCTCCCATCGTGGTGCTTCCTTCGCCCGTGCCTGTCGTGTGTTCCTGATCGCTCGCATGGATTTTCATGGTGTAGGTCATGGTCGCTTCGCCGGAGCAGTTTTCCTGAAGCACGATGTCGCTAGCCGATGAACTGAGCAAAGTGCCATGGCACTGGACTCTGCCATCTGGATCCTTCTGCTCAAAGGGATCCGTGGTCAGGTCCTTTGCGGTTATGCAGTTCTTGTCTGTCATGGTGTGCGTGTCGCCGGCCGCCTTGGACTTCATGTACGCCTCATATCTTGCGCGCTGCTCAGGAGTCATTTTCGCAGCCATGTCAGGAGGCAAGCCGAGTCCGCCCTTGATGGTTACGGTAGTGTTGCTTTGCCATTGGCCCAGCTTGACGTTGAGCGGGATCAGCTTCACACCGGAATTTGGTGCAGCCTCCTGCTTGCTCTTATCCGACGGGGATTGTTTCTGCTGGTCTTGCTGAGTCCGTGCGAAAGACACGCCCACCACCACAATGCAAACCGCTACGAATCCAAATATTTTTTTCATTTTTGTCGCCTCGTTTTCGGCATGTTTGATTTGCTGTGGCCTTGTGTTTTCAAGTGCTACTTCAGAGCTATCCGGCCACAGCCGTGGCTAGCTCGGTGAATTGCCGTTAGTTTACCCGATCGATTCGAAATGTAAGCACCGCTCTTATTCGGGAGCGGAGCAGCTACATCCTCGCCAGAATCTCCTGCGCGAGCATCTTTTCCTTCTGTTCCACCTGCTGCACAGGGAATCCGTAAACTCTCACTTTGAAGGCGAACCCGCCTTTCAAGACGCTCAGGCCAGTGCCGAAACCCGGCGTAGTCATGTAGTGAGCATCGTCGCCCAGTCCAGGGGCTTGTTCCTCTTTGATGCCTTCGAGAGGGTGCTTCTCGCGGGCGAACGAGTCAGGAGTGATGACCGCCAGCATCGCTCGTTTTGCTGCAGTCGCTCCGCCGAAGCCGCATAGTTTGGGACTGTTTGGCACCACGCGTTCGCCGGGACCAACATGGATCCCCAGCAGGGCGCTAATCTGCGCCGCACTTGCCAAGGAACACGCGTCGGTCGGCGGAGCCGCAAGAGCTGCACGTGGAACCGCAACGAGAAAAACAAACGCAGCGGATACGACAGCAATAGCAATTTTCGATTGACGCATAAAAACCCTCCCGCAATATCTCTTGCTACTTCCCCAGTGAAACCTCGACACGGCGATTCAGCGCCCTTCCGCCCGGCGTCGCGTTATCTGCAACCGGACGCGTCGCGCCAAATCCCTGCGCATCCATGCGGCCCTGTGCCACGCCATGTGCGGTGAGCCACGAAACAACGGAGGCGGCGCGCGATTTTGATAGCGGGATATTGAGCGCGTCAGAACCCTGGTTGTCTGTGTGACCGGCAATGATCCAGTTCGATCCAGCCCGTCGCTCGATGAGGCCCAGCACTGCCTGAAGCGCGGGCAAGCTATCGGGCCGCAGCTTCGATGAGCCGGTATCGAAGTGAATGCCGTACACCGAGACAGTTCCTGTCTGCGCGATAGATTGTTCGAGCGCCGCCGTACTTTCCTGATGGCGATGTAACTGGATATCCGCTTGCCCGGCTTGCCCTGCAGGAAGATCCACTTGAACCGAGTTCTCGTCGTAGCCGGGCGCATTGGCGGTTGCCGTAACCAAGCCCGCGGGTAATCCCGCGAATTGGCATTTTCCCGCGCGATCGGTCACCTTCGAATCGAGAGCTGCAGTCACCGTCGCGCCTGTAATCGGAGTGTGTTTATCCGCGTCACTCACGCTGGCTGTGAGCGAGACCTGATATTTAAAGCCGCGTGGATTCACCAGAATACGCACGAAGTCGACCGCATAGCCGTCGGGGACATGCGTCGTCGGATCGTCGATCAGAAGCTTGACGGTATCGGATTTCAGCAGGGGCCAGTATTCCGGCAACAATTTCAGGGTCAGGAGCTTGCCGATCGGCCCGCTTTGGTCAAGCGCGTTGATGGCGTATTCGAAATTGGGGATGCGCGTGCCGTTCAGGCTGACCTGAAAATGCGAGTGCATAGGCATCGGCTGGAAATCGTCCACGAACATTTGCACGACCACCGCGTTGATCTTTGACGGCAGCTCACCAACCAGCAACGGGATTGGCGTAGGCGCAGTGAGTGCCCGTTCTTCCTTACAGCCAGCGTCAAACTGTGGAGGAACGTGCCCCGACTTTGCTAGTTGCTGCTCGGTGATGCAGTCAGCTATCGAACCGCTGTAACCGTCGCCCATGCCCGGAATCACGGCCGACCCGAGCATGATGCGATCCGTTCCGGCCGGCGCGTTCGGCGGTATCTTGTGGATATCTGGCCATTGGTGCGGTTGTGTCGATTTCCCCGAGAATGGATCGAGAAATGTCGTTTGCTTCGTGTTCCAATCGTAGTTCTTCCATCCAAATCCCAGGTTATTGATGTCGCCGGTGCGCACCACAAGATCGGCTTCCGGCCCGCCGACGGTGCGCTCATATTCCAGTGCCCAATCGTGCGCCTGATCTCCTGTCGCGGCCACCGGGACCATGGGCACGGGACCGGGCCGAGCCGCCGTGGCGCTTGCGTTAGCCGGAACAACTTTGCCATCGACGAGCGTCGATCCATTAGCGGGGGCCGATGAGCCTTGAGCGTTGGGCGACGATGGACCGCCCTGGGCAGCCGTGCTTGCTCCCGGAGCTTGCCCGTTTTGCGTGAGCGCGCTGGCGGCGGCAGCGAGTTCGTTCAGATTTTTCTGAATGTCGACCCCGGATGGTGGAGTGCCCGCTCTTGCTGGAGTTTGTCCACCGCCGCTTGTCCGATTTTTTTCGACGACGTACGCTGCCTCAATTTGAGCCGCTTTTTGGCGTGCTCGGTGAACTGCGTGTCCGATCGCCAATATCAGAAGAACAGCAAAGAGAGCGACCACACCGGCAGCGATCAGTGCAATCTTCGGAACGCCCCTCGTAGCTACAGCAGAGTTGGTGGGACCTGTGTTCTGGGGTGCAGGTGCGGCAGGGCTCGTCGGAGCGGATGACCGATGTTCCTGCCCGGGGGCATTACCGGTCGGGCCTGGCACTCTTTGCACCGCCGCGCTGCCTGGCGCACCGCACTTCGTACAGAATCTTGTTCCCGTCAGCGGCGCGCCGCATTTGGTGCAGAATCGCTTCGCATCCGGCTGCGCTGGAGTGTTTCGCGGCGCTCCGCAGCTCGTGCAGCATGCGTTGCCTTCCGTCAGAGCAGACCCACATTGGGTACAGACTGGCATTCCTTCCTCCGAAAATCGGCGCGCTACCTTTTATTTCTTGGTCATCGAAACTTCGTAATGGACTTTCTCGAGTAAGCTGCCATCTTTCTTGTGCATCTCGTCGTCCAGCGCCAGCTTCACCGGGCAGCCATCTGCCGTAACCCAGGCGTCCCCTTTATCAGATCCTCCTGGGCCCAATGCAAAATTCCCCAGCATCTGCCGCGTGGTCGCATCCCAACGCGCCGTGTCAATCGAATAGTGAATCGCGTCGTAACCGTTCACCTGTCCGGTGTCCGATTCGCGGCGCATCGCCGATGTGTTGTTGAACGTGCTGACCGTTCCGGACATTCCCGAAATCCCCGTCAATCCAGCCAAAGCGTTTCGCCAACCCTGCTGGTCGGAACGTGTGGCGTGAATCGCCTGCTTGGATCCGTCTGGCTGCAGGCGAAAACCATCGATCGTTTGCGGCGTGAAGTCTGCTTCCTGGTCCACGGAAGACCCGTCGTCCGCGTCCTTTTTGTACACGTAGTGGAACGAATCCGGAGGATTTTGCAAACGACCGTACGTGCAATTCAGATCGATCCTGGGGTCGGGATTCACTTGCGGAGTCGTTTTTTGTTCCGCCGATGGCGAGCGTTGCTCGGCTTTGTTCTTCGCGACGTTGGAATGGGAATTCGCGCTACAGCCCGCCATCAGAAGCCATATGTAGCTCGCCGCCAGGAAACTCGTAGCGCAAAGTGCCGTACGCTTCGGCCGTTTACTTGCCAATTCATGATTTGCTCCCCCCGCAATGCAAAGTCGCCTTTGCTGAAACTCGCCGTGCCGGGACATCCCGTTTCCGCGATCGGTTGCGTTGATCCTGGCCCTCACCTGGTCATGGCACTCAATCATTTGTCACCGCCGCAGATTTTCGAGTCAGGGTTACGCAGAATGAAGCTCTTCTTGAAGAGATCCTTCGGGGGAAGATTCGAGTTCGTTCCCACCCATGTGGAGTCCACGCCTGCCTGTCCTGTGGCATCCAGTGTGAATTGCTGGCAGGGAACGAGGCTCTGCATGCCGGAAGCGGCAGCCGTAGTGGCGATCACCATCTGAAGATAAGCTGCGCCTTCGATTTCCAGCGGGTTCCCGCCAAGCTGATTCTTGATCCACTTTCCGGCGATCGTGTTGTTCAACAGAACGTCCGAGAGCGTCTCCGTCAGCGCGCTGGGTAGAGGAATTTGGGCCATGTCCCAAAGCTCATCGGTGCCCATCCTCAACTCCACGCGCGGCACAGCGATGGCGACGAGAAGCCCGTACGACGCCAGAGGCGAGAATGCAAATGTCTGGTCAATCCCGCCGTCGCCTTCTCCCTGCCCTTCGATGTGCGTTTCCTTGCCGTCGAACTGGATACCTTCATCGCCCGAATACTTCACGTGGAATCCGCCCTTAGCCACTTCATCCTTTGTCGTAAACGCGGGATGGAATAGCAGCGCTTCGCTGATGTCCAACGACATCGGAAGTTCAGTGAACTCCATCAGCGGAATCCTGATCCGGGCCGGAGGCGGCAATTTGAACCGAACTTGGTCCATGGGCGTTTTCTTCTCCGACGTCTTGATCGTCCAGTCGTAATCCACGTCCGTGTCGAAATCGAGCTGGCGGAAATCCAGAGTTAGCTGGCCTCCGTTCAAGTTCATGGCCCATTGCTGAATGAAGTTGCTGACCTCTGTTTTTGCGTTCATCTCCACGTTCAGGCCGTTGGCTTCGCGCGTTATCCCTAGATCCAGATGCATTTTGTCGCCCTCATCGGGGACGTAGAAGTGATAGTGGATTTTCCAGACAGCAAAATCCTGATCCGCATATTCGAATGCGCCTTCCATGTTGTGTGGAGCGATATCCGCATGAACTGCGGGGTGCATCGTGTTCCACCAATAGTGCAAGCCATCCTGAAACAACGCTGGAAGCTGCAGCGATTGCTCGATGGCCAGCTGTTTGAACACATCGCGGAAATTCACGGGCGTCTTGAATTGGACTTGCGCCGTCTTCAACGCCTGATTCAACGGCGCTGTTTCCGTGCCAACCACGAGTTGGCCTTTGTAGAGCGCGAGCGCGTCCACTTTTCGAAGATCCAGGCCCTGGAAGAGCACAAACTTCCCCGGAATCAGTTTGGCCCGTAGTTGGGGAGAATCTTCGAAGAGAAAGATGCGGTGGTCAGCGCTGACGCCGCGCAGGCTGCGCCCGACTGTCGCCATGTCAACGATCGAAGTATCCGGCGAGTACTCGACATGAAATACCGAACCCGGTTGATCCAACGGCCTGAGCCCTCCGGTCTTCCGCATTCCCGGGACGGTGCCGTGTGGCGTGCTCACCGCCGCATTCCCTGAGTTTGAGGATGCCGTTGCGCTGCTCTTTTTCGAACAGCCCGCCAACAGCAGCGGCAGGACTGCCAGAATCATTGAGCCGAGACGTACACCCCCCGCTTTGCCGACGAATTGGTCTCCTCGTGCCTTCATTTTTGCTCCTGGCCGCGCGCCTACAGCGCGGAGATGAATCACAAGCGCGTTTCTTCGCGTCCGCGTTCAGCAATGAACGGAAGCGACGGACGCAGATACAGGAAAAGCGTGTACTCGACATTTCCGTCGGATCGCACCTTTGTCGTACGCACCGGTCGCCATCCGGGAATTTCGAAATCCAGCGCGACCACGCGACTGCCCGGCCGCAAGTGGCTGGCCAGGCGCGACTGGAGTTGCCCGTTCACCGCGCTCAGCAGATACAGAGTGACAACTGTCGCTGTGCGCAGATCCGCCTGGAAAAAATCGCCGCGTTGAAACTTCACCTGGTCGTGCAAGCCCAGGTCGGCCACCTTCTGTTGCGAGTACTGGCACAACTCACCGTCTTTCTCGATACCCATTGCCCTGCAGCCGAATTCTTGCGCCGCGAGGATCGGGATTCGGCCGTCGCCGGAGCCAAGGTCATAAACGATGTCTTCGGGACCTGCCGAAGCCAGCTCAAGCATCCTGCGCGCCACGCCCCACGGCGTTGGGACGAATTCCGCCGCGTGCCGCAACATTGACAGCGACTCTTGCAGCTGTTCGATAGGCCTGGCTTTTCGCCGCAGGAAATTCCAGCGCATCCGTCGTCTCGACGCCGTCTGCTGACCGGCTAACGTTCCGCTAAGCCCGAGAAAGTGATTGCCGCGGTCCACTTTTGGTCCATTTCGTTTTCTTTCATCGTGCCTTGTCGCGTAGAGCGTTCGCGTTTACTGCGCGTTTTCCGATACTTGGAACGTCCACACCGCGTCGAACATCAAGCCGTTCCCTTGAGCCCTAGCTACGTCCCCGCCCGAAAACTTCAGATTCTTCGAGACGGGGCGAAACACGAGTGCGTATTCGCCCGGCAGAAGTTCAGACGCCGGCGTCACGATGTAAATACCTGCTTCGGTTTTATCGGCCTTCACCGGCACACGCTCCTCGAGAAAATGAGAATAGATTTCCCAATCCGCTGCCGGGTCAGATCCGGCGTCTTCCTTGCCTTGCGTCGCGCCGACGATTCGGCAGGTATTTTGCGCGGGCGTCAGCTTGACGATCGCTGGTTCGTAGTCCTCGGGATTTACGCCCGGAGCGTGAGAGAAATCGACAGCGAACTGCGGCATCGCCGTCATCAGAACGTTCGCGGAAGCAGCACTCGGAACGCCCCACACGTAGGTCACCGTTGGCTTCCGCCGCGCCATCATTCCGCCGAAAACGCTCCCGGCTTGCTCCACGCCGGTGCCGGCAACGGGCGAGCTCATGTGCATCGCTGCGCCCATCGTCGCGGTTCCCACACCCGCCTGCAGTCCTTCGGTCGCTAACGTGTCCCCCGCGAGCGAGCCCATTGACGTTGGCTTTGTCTTGGTCTGCGCGAGTTGCGTTTTTTCCAGAGGCAGAACTTGCGAAGCGCCATTTTGAACCAGCGCTACGGTCGGCATCCGCCACTTGTGCGACGACACCGGTGCCTGCTGAGCCACAGGGGAGGACTGCGGAGGGGCGGTCGCGGCCTGCTGCTGTCCAAACAGCCTCGGCGCGCTTAAGAAACAACCAAGAATCAACAGTGTTCCTACCAGATTCGTTTTCATCTTTTCGACTCCTGTTCAGCCGTTTTTCACGCGAGGTCTGGCCAACTCGCACTCAGCGTCGCGTGGTTCATCCTCCGCCATGAACCTACTGCTTCACCCAGGGATCCGTCACACCCGAAGGGCCCACCACGAAGATCTGCAATCCGTACATGGAATACGTAAAGCCAGTTGCCTTATCCGTTGTCCAATCCCAGTTGACGGTGACTTGGTTGCCATTCACTTGGGGACTGCTGTAGTTGGTCACGCTAGCTTGGCTCATTACCAGCAACACGGCGCGTGACACAACAAATCCCGGCTTGAGCGTGACTGTGTAGGTGTCCGGCGTCGTCTGCTTGGTGCCGTAATAATTTCGGAGGACCTCCAGAGTGCAGTTGCTCGTTATCCATGCGCCGCATGGGGAGACGCCCGTTCCAAACCCGCTAACTTGCCACGACGAGCCCAAGGGGCTGCCCTTGAGCATCACTTCAAGACGTTGCGCCTTGAAGCTGACATCGTTCATCTGGATTTGCTGCCCGTTCGACGTTTGAACCACCAGAACGACATTGTCCTCATCCTGCTCGCCGGAGAGCCCATCAAGCTGCGCATCGATCACCTTGTCCGACCAGTGTCCTGTCCACGTCCGTTCTGTGCCGTAGGCCCAGTACGGCCCCAGATCCAGCCTCCCGTTGTGCGCCGGGAACGGAGCGGAGAGGTAGACACTGCCGGGTGTCGATCCAAATCCGCAGCCTGTAATGACGTAGTGCGTGCCTGGCGTGCCCGGCGTGAATTGCGTGAACCTGTTCTTATTCACGGCGGCGATACTCGGCGGTCCTAGACAGACGCTCGACGCATTTGGGCTAAGCCTGTCGACGCCGGCGATTCCGCTCTTCGGCTGCATCATGCCTGGTCTGCTTGTGCTTTCTTGCACGACCGGTCGAGATGTCGTCAGCCCTCCGCCGTTCCCTGTCGCAGACATTGTGTGTCCTGCTCCAATGCCGCCTGCGCCGCCGGCGGATGCTGGAGTTAGCATCGCTGCCACTGCGGAGTTTCGAGCCTCGCCGACGGTAAAGACCTTCAGATTCGACGGAACGACGAGTTTTGCGCCGGCCAGCGGCATCTGAACCGCAGCGGCGGGGTTCGCGCTCCCGCTCACGTTCGGAGCAGCCTTAGGCGGATACGGCTGCGGGTTCAACATTCGGGTGTTCGCTCCGCTAGTCCCGCCCGTTGCTGGCTGAGCCGAAGGAGTCGACATCACGGGACCGCCGTTGACCGCCGGCAGCAGCAATCCGTGTGTCGGCGCGCTTGCTCCTGTAGCGCTCTGTGGCTGAGCAGGCAGCAACGTGTGAGGCGTTTGCTGGAGCAACGCGCTGGGTGCCGGGGATGCTTGCGCCATGCTTCGCGGGACAAGCTGAAAATTTACGTTGGTGAGATTTTCTCCACAGCTCTGCCACCCGGATTCAAAATTCGGGGCGGGCGATGGGTTGCTGCACGTTCCACCCGGAATCTCGAAAGCCGTCGCTCCTTTAAAAGGACCAACTGAACCCACCTGCGACGCAAACGGCTGCCCGATCGTGAGTTGAACCTGCAGAGTTATGCCCTCCGGCACGCCGGTGAAGCTAAAGCCGCACTGATAAATGCTCGATGCTGGCTGGGTTGGAGGCTTCACCTGCAATTGAGTTGTGCTGCCAAGCGATTGGGCTCCCGTCCCGTTAACCACGCCCAAACTGATCTGTAAGCCTTGGCAAGAGCCTGAGGGGCTGTATGCAACGCGACGCGAATCCCAAAAGACAACTCCCTGTACTGTTCCCCGATGCGCAATCGTCCCTTGCGTCGCAGCCGGCGCTCCCATTGTTTGCAGCGGAGCGCGACGCACCACATTTGGCGCCGGCCCTGCCTGGCCTCGGCTCGCGGGAGAACATATCGTCATACCCAGCGCTGCCAGCGTGCATGTTATCCAGACTGGCCCTTTCCCAATCAGCCGCTTTGCGCAAGTCGCGGTTGTTTTCACTTTGCCCCTCCTCAAGAACGGTCAGACCGCCTTCGGCACTTGTTTGTTGCCCGTGAGTGAACTGGATACCGCCGGGGGGCCCGCAGGTCAAAGGACCTGGGACTGATATGAAGCTGACTCCGTAAGTGGCTTATAATTAGTAAGTTGTAGGAACACGTGACCTGTCCGGCCGCTCAGAAAAAGGCTCTCATTGGGCGAAAGGCGGCCAATACTGGGAGAGGAAACGTCACTTCAGGGTGGAAGACAGGCTCCTGCGGGGATAGCTGAGACGCTATTTCGAGGTGGAGATAAGCCACTTGCGGGGGGTAGCTGGGGGGCCATCTCAGAGTGGAGATAAGGCCGGCGCGGGCAGCTTGACGCCCTATTATGGCTCCCGAGTGTAGGGCGAATTCTTGCCGGAATTCACGGCCGCTTCCTGGGCTTGCCTGGCAATCAGTTCCAGGCCGTGGCCATGCGCTTCAGCGGCCAGGGCGGTAAGCTGGTCCGCAGCCGATGCGTCCTTCGCCTGCACTTGCAGTTGGCCCAGCGCAAGGCGCGCCTGGCATTCGATCTGGTAATACCCAAGCTTTTTCGCGGTCGCGACTGTGGACTGTAGCTCTTGTCGAGCCTTGCCAAGACCTGGTCGGCCCCAGGCGTTGGTTCGCGCAGCGACCATCTCAAGGCGCGCACTCTGAATTGCAAGCGGCAATTTCAAAGCCGGATCGGAACTCGTGGAGCTGGGTTTCTCCGCGCGCTGGATCGCGCTTCGCGCATCGTCCAACTTGCCCTCCAGCGACAATGCACGGCTAAGAAGAATGTAGCCGCCTGCAGTGTCTGGATCGGCGGCCTCCCCTTCAAACTTAGAAATAGCGGGCCGCAGGAGAGACTCCGCTTCCTGCGCGCGACCTTCCTCTAAATCCAGTTGCGCCAGTTCCACTTGAGTTTCCGCCACCAGAACCGTCTCTCCCACCTTCCGCCGTAGATCGAGTGCCTGCTGAAACACCTGCCGAGCACCGTTCATATCACCCGCCGCCTCCAGCGCTTCTCCTCGTGAGGTCATTGCGCCAGTCAGATACTGATAGCTTCCATTTTCTGGGCGTATGTCCTTCACCGCATCTTCCGCTTCACGTCGAGCGTCTTGAACGCGGCCTTCGGTTAGCCAGAGGTCCGCCAAACGGTACTTGGTGTACCCCGCCCCAAACTGAATCGACGCGCCCTCTTCAATGATTCGCTGAAAAAGCTTCTCAGCTGCAGGGAGATCCCCGCGAAGGAAGAGTACGTCTGCGACGTTGCCGAGTGCCGTCATCGAATTGGCGCGGTCGCCCGACTTCTCGAAATGGGATTCGGCCTGGCGGAAGAAGCGCTCCGCCTGATCCAATTTGCCGCGATTCTCGTAATTGATGGCCATGTTGTTCAGAATCGCGCCGGTTTTTTCGTGTTCACCCAGCTTGTGTAACACGTTGAGCGCTCGCTGGTACGTCGCCACCGCGTCTGTGTAATGCCCCCTTGTGCCCTGTGCATCGCCCAACAGTCGAAGGGAATCGGCTGCTCCCAGGGGATTTCCTGCCGCAAGGTAAATTCGATATGCATCGTCGCACGAGGCAGTCGCTTGCTCCGGGTGCTCTCCATAGGCCAGATCCAGGCATTCTTCTTTGCGTGCTTGCGCGAACACAAGCTGTTTGCCCTGCGCGGCCGCCTTCTTCATTGCCACCCGATCCAGAGCGAGTTGCGCGGCATTTGTCTGACTCACTCGCGATTCCGCCACGTCAATTCGCGGATCGTCACAGGCGGGGTGCGGCAACGCCCGAAGCCGTTTCAGCGTTTCACGCGCTTCGACGCCTCGTCCGGCAAGGATCTGCGTCCACGCGAACTGCAGCCCGTAATCAACGTTGTCGGGAAACAACTCGAACAGCGCATGGTAGACAGAGATGGCCTTGTCGCTGTCTCCCAGGCTCTGGTAATAGTCGCCCTCCACAAGCATCCGCTCCGCGCGCGGCAGATCAGCCGACAGGTCCCACGCCTTTTTGGCTTCCTCCCTGCGCTTTTGCTCGTACCCGAGTTGCTGGTAAGCGCGAGCGAGCATCGCGTGCGCCAGCGAAAATTTTGGATCGGCCTTCACAGCCTGCTCGAACAAATCCCGTGCGGCGGATGCGTCTGAATCGCGCAGTTTCGCCAGCCCCAGCGTATATACCCGGGCCGTGTCCGGGTCGAGCGGTACCGATGCCAACACGCTCGCTTCATCCTTTTCACCGAGCGTTGGAACTCCAAGGCGATAGCGCAGCTCTGTGCCAACGCGCGAAACGATGCGGAAAAGATCCTGCGCCGCTCCCGTTTGAGCTGTTTCGGAAAGTATCTCTCCCGTTTTAGCGTCCTGCAGACGCACATCTACCCGTATTTGGCCATTCGTGCCTCCACCCAGCACCGTATACGATCCCAGGACCAGCACGTCGGAGTTCAGAGTACTGCCGATGCGGGCGGTAGTTTTTTTGTCGAACGTGTCCGTTTCAGGCCAGGGTATCGCGTGCCGCAGGTTCGCGACATCCTCGCCCGAGACAAGTCGTAACTTATCGCCGCCCGCGAGCTCCGTCCGCAGCATTTCCGCCAGCGCGCCGCCCAGCCATGCATCGTCCGGACGACCGGCAACATTGTGAAAGCCCAAAACCGCGACAGATTTGCGAACGACAATGGGAGCGGAAGCTTGCGCTGAAATTGTCAAATGATCGGAGCCGGTGACCCGCCGAAACCACCCGAAACGCGTCGACGCGGTGAATAGGATAACGGTGAGAACAGATGCCGCGGCGATCAAAAATGCGGCCCGATGGTTTGGAACCACCTTCGTCGTCCACGAAGTAGCTGTGCGCGCTTCGTTCCCGGCGTCGCTCTCTCTGGATACGGCGATTGGGGCCGTTTTCTTCGAAACTGGGGCAATGAACCGGTAACCGCGGCGAGGGATGGTCTCTATGAATCGGGGGTTGTCGGAGTCGTCGTCAATCGCGGCGCGCAGCTTTTTCAGGATCGCGTTCAGGCTGCCGTCGAAATCGACGTACGTCCCATCGGGCCAGAGTCCCTGCCTCAACTCCTCCCGGGTGACGATCTCGCCTGCTTTGCTCAGCAGCGAGACAAGAACCCGGAACGGCTGGTCCTGTATCTTAACGCGGACCCCGTCGCGCATCAGGGTGCCGCCTGCCGCGTCAGCCTCGAACAGGCCGAACCGAAATGCTTTGGAGCCGGAGTCTATGCGCTGGTTTCCCAGTGGCATTTGATAACGAGAGCCCGCGAGATGCCGCCATAATATCACCCCGGCACGACCTCAGCAAAGGTACGTGCCAGGACTTTATCCTGGGTAAGTTCCCCGGTAGGTCAATGGTAGAGCATTCGGCCATCGTCTGGACCTTTAATCTGCTCAAACAGATTGGAGCTAAAACGTAGTGACGTTAATGCCGCGTAGGCCGGGTAAGATTGTGTCGATGTTAGGGAAAGGGGCTGACGCCTTGGCTCCAACAACATGTATTAAGAGGGCAGAATCGCAATGCAAATCGTAGGACTAGTGATTGCGTGGGTTGTCGCCATCGGCATCATCGGCATCGGAACTGCCTATGTGGCCAAATCGGAGAGGGACGCGGCGGGCTTTGGGCTGCCTCGGTTTCCGGAAAGAGATGCACGCGGTTGGTGGCAGGTGAAGGGAGTCCGCGACATCGTATCGGGTGCAATCGTAATCGTCGCCATCTTCACTGCGCGCGCGGATCCCTGGTGGTTAATGCTAGTTCTCTCACTCATCCCGCTGGGCGACGCCACGGTGATCCTGACAAATGGAGGAAGGAAGAGCGCAGCTTTCGGGATTCATGGAGCAACCGCGGTTGCGATGGTAATCGCTGCGCTGCTCCTTGTTCATAGTTGAAAACCGCGGCAGTTCCGTTCAGCTCGTGCAGAAGCGCCCGAATCGCCCCGTGGCGCGCAAACCCTTCGACACTCGTTTTGTGCTCCTGTGCGGGAATGTTCCAGCCTTTCCTGAATTCAGGACAAGGCTTTGCGCCTACGCCGTTGCGGGACATTACCGGGTCGCGGCGATGCTCTCCGCGACGTTGGCCGGAATCATCACAATCGTTTCAGTGCCGTATTTATCCGTGCCTGTCGTCCAACCCGGCCCGCCCCCGTTCTCCAGTTGACGCACATTGGCGTAGTGCTTCGCCGAAGCCCGGCCAATCGTCACTGTCCGCGCCGCGATCCCGTGCAGCTTCACTTCATAATCGCGCAGCGCGGGAACATACGTGCCCGTTGGCGCGGACGAATCAAAGTGGACCGCCTTTCCATCGTCCCTCGCACTCAGCTGCTGCTTGTAAAAGACGCCCTTCTCGTATTTGTAGGTGATTCCGTCGTCGTCGTAATAGCTGAACGTGCTCCGCGCAGCCGTCGGAAAAACGTCAACGTAAATGCGCGTCGCGGGATGTTCACCCACATACTGTTCGACGTCCTGCGTCGGAACGATTGCGCCCGCGCGAACGAAAAGCGGGATATCCGACCACGTGTGAGGATCGATCGTGTAGCCGATGCTCTTGCCGCCGTCGTACAGCTGTCCGCGGGAATAATCAATCCACTCGCCCGCGGGCAAGTAAATCGAAGTGCGCTCCTGGCCTTCATGCACGATCGGCGCGACAAGCAAATCGTCGCCGAACATCCACTCGTCTGTAATCCGCACCGTATTGCTGGCGTCTTCCGGAAATTCCCAGAACAGCGGACGCACGATTCCAACCCCCGTATCGTGAGCTTGCCGTTCGTACGCGTACATGTAGGGCATTAGCCGGTAGCGTAAATCGATGGCCGCCTTCGCGTCGGCTTCCGCCTGTGATCCGTAGACCCACGGCTGGCGGTGTTCGTTGAAATCGCCGTGAACCCGCATGATCGGCACGAACGCGGCGAACTCCATCCACCGTGCATAGTTTTCAGGATCGGGATGCCGGTGAAACCCTCCCGTATCCATACTCCAGTGCGGCTCCCCGAGGCTGATCGTCGATAGCATTCGCGGTTCCTGTCGCGCCATGCTGGCGAAGCCCGTGTCGATGTCGCCCGACCACTCGCCATACGCGTAGCGCTGCCCTCCAAGAAAAAAGTTGCGGTTGATTGACCACACGCGCTGATCGCTGATCGAGCGTGCCCCGTCGTACATCGCGCGTTGCATATCAGCGAACTGGAAATTTGGAAAAATCAAATCGCTGATCGAGTCGGCCTCGTCGTTCCAGAAGTACTGAATCCCAGCCCGGTAAGTGGGAATGAAATGCTGCCAGAACCACTCGCGCGCCGCTGAACTGGAAAAATCGATGTCGCGCGCCGGCCGGTTTGAAAAATATTCGGGATATGGCTTCTCCCAATCGAAAAAGAAATGATGATCCTGCGCATATTTCGCTGCTTCAGTCAGATTGCCTTGCGCATTGCGCAGCAGAATCCGCGGCTTCAGGATACCCACGAGCTTGATTCCGTCGTCGCGCATCTCCTGTGCGAATTTTCCCGATGCGCCATCGGGATACTTGTTCGGGCTCACGTTCCCCGGGCCGCTCGTACTGTTCCATCGCCATTCGCCGTACTTGTCTTCGCCCCATGCCTTCCAGTCGAAGTCGAGAATGAATCCGTCGATGGGAATCTTCTTCGCTCGATACGTCTTGACGATATCCTTCACCGCCGCTTCCGTCGTCCCCCACTGGCTGTTCATGAACCCCAGCGTCCACTTCGGCATCATCGGTGCGTGTCCGCTGATATCGGCCACAGCGTGCATCGTCGCCATTGGGCCGCCGACCATCACAAAGTATTCCACGTCCTTCCGAGAGCCGCCCGTAAACTCCAACGAGCCGGCGTCCGGATCAATGCGGAAAGCCCCTCCATCGGAATCCACCAGCAGGCCGTATTTCGTCGTATAGATCAGCGGCGCGCCGCCGTCTCCCTGCTGGCCGGCGCGGACTTTGCCGCCGACGCGCACCACGCCCATACGGATGTCTTGCCGCGAGTCCATGTTTTGTCCGGGAATAGCCGTCGCGTCGATGCCGAAGAACGGGCCCTCCATGTTCGCGTGGAAACGCAAACCGCCCGCGTAGACGCCTCCGCCGTTCGGCTCGACGAGCAACGCTTGATCGGCACGATCCTCGACGGCAACGCGCACCGGGCTTTTCGTTATATCCACCGTCATTGCAGCCGTTGAAATCGTGATCGGATCCGCGTCCGTCTTGATCGTTGCAGCCGTGTCGTTGCGCCACGTGTGATTCGGATCCAGCACCAGCGTTCGCGCGCTGGTTGCGCCATTGGGGTGATAGTGCACGCGAACCACATTCGGCCCCACCACTTGCACCGTCAGCGAATCGCGCCCCGCACGCAACGTCAGGCTGTCGCCGTTCACCGAAACGTTATCAAGATTGCCCATGCCGGCAGCTGCGGCAGGCGTTTGTCGTGGAGTGTTCTGTCCGGCTGCGAATGGCGCTGCAAGCGGTATCAGCGAGATAAGAAAAAGCGCCTTTAAAACAGGCATCAATTTCGTTGAAGCAGTGCGCATGCCCGTCCTCTCGATTCCAGTAATCCGATGCAAGCCTCCCGCTTCCCGCCGCGAATTGCGAGACGCGACTGGCCCAGGCTCTCTGCGACGTGCGTTGCGGCAAGCACAAGCGGATGCTAGCATCGCTGCACTTCACTCGCGAGTCTGTTTTGAGGATGCCTCACGCTCGGTTTGTGAGCGTGGGCATTTGTTCGGCGATGCTGAGAAGAACATTTTATCTCTTCTTATTCCTGCTGGCGCCCGCGGTTGTTGCGGCGAGTAAGCCCGCACCGCCGCGCCTGCGGCCTGTTGCCGTTCCTCTCGTCGTCGTCGATCCTTACTTCAGCATCTGGTCGTTCGCCGACCATCTGACATACGAACCGACGCGCCATTGGACCGGCACGCGCATGACAATGCAGAGCATCGTGCGCGTCGACGGCAAGTCCTATCGCATCATGGGCGACGAGCCGCGTATCGTCGCTCCGGCTGAACAGACCAGCTTGCGAGTGTTCCCCACGCGCACAGTTTATGAATTCCAGGCCAGCGCCGTTCGCATTCAGCTGACATTTCTCACCCCTGACTTGCCGCAGGACGTAGATGCCCTCAGCCGTCCGATCACATATCTGGTCTGGCAAGTCTCTTCAACCGATGGCCGTCCTCACCAGGTCGAAATTTACTACGACAACAGTGCCGAGCTCGTCGTCAATACTCCGGACCAACAGGTCGACTGGAAAGAGCAGAAAATTGGCGACCTCGATTCGCTGCGCATGGGAACAGCCGATCAGCCGGTCCTCGGCCGCTCCGGCGACTCTGTCCGCATCGATTGGGGCTACCTCTATGCGGCTGCTCCGCGCGGTGAATCGCCGCAAACGGTGGTTCTCTCAGGAGAAAAGGCGGTCACTGAATTCGTCTCCTCGGGTGCGCTCTCGTCGCCCATGGACACGAACACGCCACGCGCCGCAAACGATCACTGGCCCGTGATGGCAGTCGCGTTCCATTTGGGCGCGGTGAACACGACACCCGTTTCCCGGCACATCCTGCTCGCCTACGACGAAATCTATCCCATCGAGTTTCTCCACCATCGGCTCCGTCCGTACTGGCACCGGTCGCAGCGGACGATCGGCAATCTGCTTCAGAGCGCCGAACACGATTTTCCTTCGCTCAGCGATCGCAGCCGGCAATTCGATGAAAATCTCATGGCCGACCTCACGCGCGTGGGCGGCGAAGAGTACGCCGAAGTTGCCGCGCTCGCCTATCGCCAGGCTTTCGGAGCCAACAAACTCGCCAGCGGTTCGAATGGCAGCCCGCGGATGTTCCTCAAGGAAATTTCAAGCTGCGGCTGCGCGCAAACTGCCGACGTGATCTATCCCGAGTCACCGATCTTGCTGCTGCTCAACCCGAAGTTGCTTGAGTATTCGCTGATTCCTCTGATCGAGTACGCCCAGTCGGGCCAGTGGCCGTATTCCTACGCTCCGCACGACCTCGGAACCTATCCCATCGACGACGGCCGAGTGGCGCAGCGCATGGAGAGCATGCCGGTCGAGGAATCCGGCAACATGCTGCTGATGATCGCGGGAATCGCCAAGGCTGAAGGAAACGCGGATTTCGCTGCGCAGTATTGGCCGTTGCTATCGAAATGGGCCGATTATCTGAAGGCAAACGGGCTCGACCCGGGCAATCAGCTTTGTACCGACGATTTCACCGGCCTTCTAGCGCACAACTCGAATCTCTCATTGAAAGCCATCGTTGCTCTTGGCGGCTACGCGATGATGGCCCGAATGCTGGGCAAGGCATCCGTGGCGGACGATTTCGAGCGCACCGCCAAAGATTATGCGCAGAAATGGCTGCAGTTGGCTGCCGACGGCGATCACACGCGGCTTGCCTTCGACCGGCCCGGCACGTGGAGCGAAAAATACAATCTCATTTGGGACCGCGTCCTCGGTCTCAACTTATTTCCGCCAAGCCTGGCGAAGCAGGAACTCGCGTTCTACTCGAAACGTGCCACTCCGTTCGGATTCCCGCTCGACAGCCGCACCGCTTTCACTAAGCTAGACTGGGAATCCTGGTCAGCCGCTCTCGCAACTTCCAAAGAGCAATTCGTGTCAATTTTTCGCGGAATGTACGGCTTCGCTGATGCCAGTCCAACGCGCGTCCCACTGAGCGATTGGTATTGGACGACGGACGGCACGCAAACGGGCTTTCAGGCCCGCCCGGTCGTCGGCGGCATCTTCATGGAAATGCTGACGGACCCCGCAATCTGGAAAAAGTGGGCGATCACCGCTGGGCGCACTCCCTGACACGCCACCGGGTTTCAGGGTTTGATGATTCAAACCCTGACATGAGAAAGGACCTAAAATTCAAATTGATCCAGTACCCAAATTCCGGGAAAGAGCCTGCGTTGTGATTCGAAGCACCTGCGGGAAGCTGGCCAAAACATGTCCAATAAACCGGCTCTGGACCAAATAATAGGTCAAGTTACTTGACCTGCTTACTGTCCTCTTTTTTTCAAAAATTGCCGCTCGAACCCAGCCTTCCCGCGCTATTCCGGCTAAAACGCCACTTCCACCGGATGGCCTTCGAAAACGGCTTTCCGTGTCTGGCCGAGTAGATGAATCTCCATTTCGCGCCGCGACGGTGCTAGCATGCGCGATCCTTCGGCCAGTTTCATGCGAAATACGCGCTTCTGGTCGTCCCAGGTCATCTCGATTCCCATCCATTCGCCTCGGCGGTAGTCGAACGATTCGCCGTCATCTTCATACAGCAGGAACGAACCATCTACCCCCGGATAGATCGTCACCGAAAGAGGCCCGTCGGCCTTTTCCGCCACATATTGCTTCACTGGCCCAAGCGGCACGATCCCACCCGCCCGGACGTACAGCGGAATCGTTTCCAGATCGACCAGTCGCATAACTTCTTTCCCGCCTTCGACGCGTTCGCCGGTCCAGAAGTCGTACCACGTGCCGCGAGGCAAATAGACCTGCCGCGAAGTAGCGCCCTTCTCGAAAACCGGCGCGACAAGGACGTCCTTGCCCCAAAGATATTCGTCGTCGCGCGCCGCCGCAGCCGGATCATCCGAGTCGTGCAGCCACAGAGAGCGCATGATTGGCATTCCGGTCGTCGTGCACTCGCGCACCATGCTGTACAGGTAGGGCAGCATCTGATAACGCAAATCCAGATATTTGCGGCAGATCGGTTCGACCTGCGTGTTGTGCAGTTCGCTTTCGTCGGGCAGCACGGCGGCCGCGGACCGACCCATTTCGCCCGGTCCGGTTGTCCCCATATCCCATCCCCACGGCAACCGCAGCATCCAGGCGCGTCCATGGCAGCGGAACAGCGTGCAGAACGCGCCGAACTGGAACCAGCGCAGATAAAGCTCCGCCGTAAACTCCTTCGTTGGCACAAAGCCGCCGATATCGCTCCCCCAATACGGAATTCCGGTCAGCGACGTGTTGATTGCCACCGCCACCTGCGTCTTCAGCGTTTCCCATTTCGAAAGTGTGTCGCCCGACCACAAAAACGACGCATATCGCTGCATCCCCGCGTAGCCGTTCCGGTGCAGTGCGTAGGGCCGCACATTCGGTCGAGCTCGCTGCGGTCCCTCCCAGTACATCCGATTCCTGTTCAACCGCGATGGAATGTCGAGCGGATCGCCTTCATCCGGCCACCAGCCGTCGACGCCCATCGCGAAGTCGCGCAGGTGCGCGTCCCAGTAGCAACCCGCCTGCTCTTCATCGAATTGCGTGAGCTCGCACGGATCCGTTACCGAACCCGTAAGTTTCCGCGACAGGATCACCACATGCACCACGGCCCGGAAATTCTGCTCGTGGAATTTCTTCAGGATGGCCGGCGGATCGTCGAATACCCGCTCATTCCAGTCGAACGATCCATTCGCCGTGTTCCAACCCGATGGGCAGAATCCCGTCCCAAGATAGATCAGCGCATCGCAAGGCAGCTTCTTGCTTCGGAACGTTGCCGCTTCATCCAGGATCGCGTCGCGGCTCGCCAGCGTTCGATGCGATTGCTGATACCCTAAGCTCCACAGCGGCGGCATTTCCGGCAAGCCCGTCAGCCGCGCATATTCGCGCAGAATTGTTGCCGGCTCGCCGGATGCGACGAAAAACAGATCGAGCGGCAACGGTGAGCCCACCACCGGCTGAAATTTGCTCTCAGCGGCTGTGAAGTCGAACGTGCCAAACGGCTGATGGAAGAAGATAGCCCATCCGGCCGTGCTGACAATCCAGGGAATCGGCACACGAGCCCCTGCAGTCGCCAGGTCAGGCACGCCTTCACCGTGGCGCATCGACTCCACCGTTCCACGCCGGTCGAATTGCTTCCCACCTTCGCCCAGCCCAAGCAGAGCCGCACTTCCTGTAATGAAAGAAACGGCGCCCGTGGTTTCATCCACTCCGAATCGCTGAATCTGTTCGCCGCTCGCGGATTCGACGACGAACGCCAACGGTTGAGGCTCGATCCGAACGCGCAAATTGCCACAACGGACTGTGCGCGCCGTAATCTCGCCGCGCAGTTTGGCGGCTGGCTCTCCCCACGACTGCTGCACAAGTGACCCGTCGCGAGGTATTGACGCGGGTTCGCCGTTCGCAATGGGCAGCACGCTGAGCCGGAAAGTATGGTCGCTCACCGCGCTGATTCGGATCTCCGCTTCCTGGCCGGCAACGCGCAGCACGCTTGGTGCGAACACGTTGCCACGCGCGGTTGACGCCAGCGATACATCGGTTGGTATAAGCCCCGCACCGCAAGCCGCGCCAAGAGCCTTCAATACCTGTCTTCTCGGAAAGCGTTTACTCGTCAAAGGGCATCTCCGCGTTTCTGCGTCCTGGCTTCGATTTCACGAACGTGAATTATCCATGCTCCGCGCCCACCGCTCCAGCAAAATTCTGCGGACCCGCCCTCGGTGTTATGATGAAACGGACAGGGGGATGAACATGAAACCGATCGCCATGTTCCCGGTTGCTCCGCCGTCGCGCGACGACGTCGACCAGGCTCCCGTTGCGCAGCAGGTCGAGGCTGCTCCAGGCGAGATAGACCTGGACGCCGTCGTTCGCGCTCAATCGACCGCGCCGCAAGTGGTCGAACGCCTCACTACGCTCGAGGATTGCCTGTGGGCCGCCGTTGATGCCCTGGGAAAGCTGCCGCCGAAAGCTCGAGAGATTCTCGGCGCCGACGCGATCATCGATCGCGCAAAATTCCTCTTGCGCGGCGATTTGGAAATCCCCGAAAAGCAGCAGGTCGAAGATCTTGGCGAAGCCAATGTCCGCGACGTCGGTCCGACCGACTTGAACTAAGCCTGACTACGCTGGTCCCAGCTCGTCCGTTCTGTCCGCGCTCATCCACTCGAAGTGTTTCGCTTGCGGCTGTCGCTTTTTGTTAGCGGGAATATCCCGATTCCGCTATAATCAGCGTTTCTCTAAAGTGAGCTGGCCCCACCTGAGCGGGTCTGCCGGGAAATGTAACCATGAAACCGATCATCGCCAAGGTGCAGGAGTCCCAACTACGTAAAGACCTTCCGAAGTTCCGCCCCGGCGACACCATACGCGTCAGCGTCCGCCTGAAGGAAGGCGAGGGAGAGAAGGAACGCATCCAGGCCTTCGAGGGCGTGGTAATGAATCGCCGCGGCGAACTCGTCAACGAGAGCTTTACCGTCCGGCGTGTGAGCTTCGGCATTGGCGTTGAACGCATTTTTCCCCTGCACTCGCCCATGATCAGCTCGATCGAAATCCTGCAAGCCGGCAAAGTCCGCCGCGCCAAGCTGAATTATCTCCGTTCGCGTAAAGGCAAGGCAGCTCGCATCAAGCGCGCCGCGAAGCTGGAAACCGTTGCTGTTTCCGCCGGCCGTGAATCCGAATAACCTCGGAAACGCCATCTAGCGCGATTAACATAGGCTGGTCGTCCTGGATGAGGGCAGCGTGCAGGCTGTTGTTCCTTCCCCGCTGTGCCCCGTATTATCTTTCCATCCATGCCGTTAACTTTTCCTTCGCATTCGCATTTCGCAGTGCTCTGCTGCCATTGCTCTTTCTCGCACCCAGCGAGACAATCGAAAATAGTCGTCAAATCAAACCGAGGTGGTCATGGCCACGAAAGCCTCCGAGCCCGGCGCACAGACCCAAAATCGCGGCGGAGCGTTCCTGATAGCCACCTGCACGCCCGATGAAGTCTTCACGCCCGCTGATCTCACCGATGATCAGAAATTGATCGGGCAGACCGCGGAAGAGTTCGTGGCCAAGGAAGTACTGCCGAACGTTGCTGAACTCGAGCAGCATAAAGAGGGCCTTATGGCCCAGATGCTCAAGAAAGCAGGTGAACTCGGCCTTCTCGGCGCCGCAATTCCTGAAGAATACGGCGGCGCGGCTCTCGATAAAGTCTCCGCAACAGTTCTTTCAGAGAAGGTGGCCGCTTACGCGTCATTCGCCGTTTCGCACGGCGGCCATTCCGGCATCGGCACGATTCCTCTCGTTTATTTCGGCACTGAAGAGCAAAAGAAGCGCTTTCTCCCAAAGATCGCCACCGGCGAAAAACTCGCCTGCTATTGTCTTTCCGAACCGCAAGCCGGTTCCGACGCGCTCGCTGCGCGCACCCGCGCTGTGCTTTCACCCGACGGCAAGAGCTGGATACTCAACGGCCAGAAAATGTGGATCACCAACGGCGGCTTCGCCGATATCTTTACCGTTTTCGCGAAAGTGGATGGAGAAAAATTCTCCTGCTTTATCGTGGAGCGGGGCACGCCGGGCTTCTCGGTCGGCGCGGAAGAGAAAAAGATGGGAATCAAAGGCAGCTCCACCGTCCCCATTTTTTTTGAGAATGCTGCGATACCGAAAGAAAATCTTCTTCACGAAATCGGCCGTGGCCACATCGTTGCGTTCAACACCCTGAATGTGGGCCGCTTTTCGCTGGGTGCCTATTGCCTCGGCGGCGCGAAATATGTCCTCGCAGCCGCTTCGAAATACGCGAAAGAACGCACTGCCTTCGGGAAGTCCATCTCCGAATTTGGGCTGATCAAGGCCAAACTCGGCGAAATGGCGATTCGCATCTACGCGATCGAATCGATGATCTTTCGTTCCGCCGGGATGGTCTCCGCTGCTGTCGCTGAACCGAAATCCAGCGATAAAACGCAGCAAGCCATGCAGGTTCTCGAGGAGTACGCCATCGAAAGCTCGATCAGCAAAATCGCCGGCAGCGAGACCGTTGACTACTGCGTCGACGAAGCTGTGCAGATTTTTGGCGGCTACGGCTATCACGAGGACTACCCTGTCGCGCGCGCCTATCGCGACAGCCGTATCAACCGCATTTTCGAGGGCACAAACGAAATCAACCGCATGCTCATCATCCAAATGCTGATGAAGCGCGCGATGGCCGGTATTCTGCCGCTCATTCCGGCAGCGATGAAATTGGCTGACGAGGTTCTCGCGGGTCCCTCGTTTGAAGATGCACCGGACGGCGATTTTGCCGAGGAGGAGCGCTGTCTCGCGCAGGCAAAGAAGATCTTTCTCCTTGCCGCCGGCTCGGCGGTTCAGAAATATCGCGAGCAGCTGTCAGACCACCAGGAAATCGTCGCGGCGCTCTCCAATATCGTAATGGACGTTTACGCCATGGAATCATGTTTGCGACGCGTACAGAAGGCCGCGGCCAAAAAGGACGAAAGCGGCGTTATGGGCGACGCGGCCCGCGTCTATATCTATGACGCCACGGACCGCATTGAAAAAGAAGCCCGCTCGGCCTTGGCCGCGACGATCGATGGCGACACCCTCCTCACTCAGCTCGCCGTCCTACGACGGTTCGCCAAGCATGCGCCGCTGGATACAATCTCCAAACGCCGGCGAATCGCCGATGCCGTGCTCGTGCAGAATCGCTATCCGTTTGACGGCCGGTAGTCGCGTCCCCCGAATCCGTCCTTCCACAATTGTTGTGTCAGGCGCGCTGACTTACAGGGTTCCATGTAGAACCTTTTCGCCGCTACTCTGCTTTTTCGCACCGTCTTCGTGTAGACGTTTCAAGTCGAAACAAACAGCCGAACCTCCGGCGCGATCAATTTACCTATCTTCGGCACGAGTTTTCTTCTTTCTTACCCTGACACCTTCTCATCTCCTCCCGTTTCAATCACTTCGCCCTGTTGCGTCTTTGGGCAAGTACTTGCATCTAAAGTTTTGAGGGTAGGAGACGGGTGATGAACACGGGGTTCGGAAGTCTGAAACAACTGATCGGTAAAGCGACTGCCAGTCCAAGGCTGTCTAAGTCAATCATCGCAGCCAGCGTAATCTTCGTTGTTCTTCAGTTGTATTTCGTTCAGGAGTTGATCGCGGCCGAGCTACTTTTCGCGATCGCCTTTGTTGCCCTGTTTCTTCTCGGCCTGCTGTTCTACACACTGGGAACGATTGGCGAGCGCAGCTTCAATTTGGCGGAGGTAGGCGTTCGCGCATTTGCGGTTGTCGCGCGCCGCGGCTATGCCGCGATGGAAGAGATCAGTAGAAAGCCATTCCGCCATCCACGTTCAGAGTCTGCCCAGTAATTGCTCCAGCTTCACTGCTGACAAGGAAAACGGCCGCCGCGGCGATCTCGTCGGCTGTCTGCGGTCTGCCTTGCAGGATGCTGCGCAGCATGTTCTTGAACAGGAATTCCTTGTCTGCATGAAAATAATCGGCCAATCCCTGTCCCAGCTCCTGAGACATTCTCGTTTCCGACACCGGACCAGGGCTGATCGCGTTCACGCGGACGCCTTTCTGCGCTGCTTCCGCGGCCAGCGTGCGGGTTAGCCCGGCAAGGCCAGCTTTCGACGCCGCGTATGGGCTGTTGAGCTGCATCGCGGCTTTACCCGCGATGCTGGTGATGTTCAGAATTGCTCCGTCTTTCTGCTTATACATCTCCGGCAGCACCAGTCGCGACATCAGGAACGGCCCGCGCAGATTCGCCGCTATCACTTCGTCCCATTGGCTCGGCGAAATCTTCTCGACCGGCTGGACCGGGCCATACACGCCGGCGTTGTTGACCAGGATGTGAATCCCTCCGAACGCCTTTCGCGCTGCTTCGACGATCCGCTCGCAATCCGCTTCCCGCGACACATCGGCCGCGACAGCTTCCGCTCGTCCTCCCGCGCCGCGAATTTCTTCTGTAACTTGCCGGATTTCCGTATCGGTTCGTGAACTGACAACCACTGCCGCGCCCTCGGCTGCAAACCGCTTCGCGATGGCTTTTCCGATTCCGCGGCCCCCGCCTGTCACAATCGCTACTTTGTTTTTCAGCAGCACAGTCCCTCTCTCATTCGACACGTTTTCCTTAGCGCCCGTCACTGCGCCATAGGCGCGGCCACATTGTACTAACTCCTCCACGATCAATGCGACTCCATTGGTCGCTTAATCCTGCTGCGGTATCATCTCCCGGCTCTTCGATGCCGGTTCGCTTCGAATCAAATGCCGCCGCGCGCCAAATCGACTCGCATTGAGCCTGCTTCCGTCGCGAATGCAGGCCGCAAGGTTCAAGTGGAAGTGTGCATCGATTCGCTCGATTCCGCTCTCGCCGCGCAAGCTGCCGGCGCCGATCGCGTCGAGCTATGCTCCAACTTGCTCGAAGGCGGCACCACTCCGAGTGCTGGTCTGATTATTGAAATCCGCCGAAGACTATCCATGAAGTTGCATGTGATGATCCGCCCGCGTGGCGGCGACTTCTGTTATACCGAGGACGAGTTCCGAATCATGGAACTCGAAATCGCGGCTGCCAAGGGGTTTGCCGCTGACGGAGTCGTGTGGGGAATCCTCAATGAAAAAGGCCTGATCGACGAGCTCCGGATGCGAACACTGATCGAGCAAGCGCGTCCAATGAAGGTCACATGCCACCGCGCCATCGATATGTCGCGCGATCTGAGCAAATCGCTCGAAACTCTGATTGACCTCGGCGTCGATTACGTTCTTACCTCCGGCGGCCGGCAAACCGCGCGTGAAGGCAGCGCCGCAATCGCGCGCCTCGTCCGTGCTGCAAAGGGTCGCATTTCCGTGATGGCCGGCTGCGGCATCAACGAACGCAACGTCCGTCGCGTGATCGCCGAAACCGGCGTCACAGAAATTCACGTCGGACTCAGCGACGAGGTCTCCAGCCCCATGAAGTATCGCAACTCAAAAATCTCAATGGGGAAAGTCAAAGGGCGCGAATACGCCCGCTTCGCCACTTCTCAGGCGCGCCTCGAAGCGCTTATCGCCTCTCTGTAGCTCGTGTCCTGACCGCAATATCAGTGAAAGGGAAGCTCCCCTACGGAACGGCGCCCAAGCGAACGATCTCACCCCTGGGATTACGCGGGTCGATGTTTCGTCCCAAAAATCCGCCAACTATTGAAAACGGGCACCATCGATTTCTATAACGGATTTAGGCACTCGGTAAGGTCCTATGGACACGGGCCTTCATCGTCAAGGTTGTTAAGGATATCGGGGAAAGTGGCGCGCCCAAGGGGACGATTTTAGAACTTTCCTGAGCGACCTCCTAGCAACCGTATCGACGGCTGAATTTTCCGCTGAACTCACGTTTTAGCGACTCGCCGAAGGAACGCAGGCCGCAACTGGATGCGCTGTTGGCCGCGTGTCGCAAGAGACGTGTGGATGCGGTTCTGGTCTATCGCTACGACAGATTTGCCCGGAGTCTGCGTCAGCTTGTGAACGCGCTAGAAGAATTTCGCTCATTGGGAATTGAGTTCATCTCACTGCATGCTTGATCTCATCGCGACTCAATTCAGGTCATTTCAGCGCCTGAC
The DNA here is from genome assembly GCA_050747085.1 of Candidatus Acidiferrales bacterium. GTDB lineage: Bacteria > Acidobacteriota > Terriglobia > Acidiferrales > UBA7541 > Palsa-295. The sequence continues at coordinate 65,202 of JBOGNK010000130.1, read as the reverse complement.
CTTAATGGCGTCGACGATAAGCATCACGTCGCATGCGCCCGCCAAAATCAACGACAGCGCAGAGAGCGAGAACATAAGCAGAATGTTAAGATCGTGATACCGCTTCAGCAAGCCCGTTGCGCCCAGTGCCATGACACCGAGGTACGCTGCGAAGAAACTCACGAAGAGAGCGCCTATCCACATGAGAATTCTGCCAGCAAGTGCGGAATGACGCTGGATTGTGGCTCCAACGATCAAAGGAATTGCAACCATCGCAAATACCGGACTTATGCCAACTGACACTGTGAGTGCAAGTACTAAACCGGCTGCGGCAGCCACGCCCCGAAGGCTTGAAGAAGCAACTTCCCTCTCGTATGCTGGCATTTTCTAACTCTGATTCGGCTCGCTCTTGACTGCTCTCTTTACCAAGCCGGGTGCCCCGGGTTTTGTTTTCGTGCGTAGCCCACCACCGTAAGCGTCGATGGATATCATGAACCGAAAGCGATGACTCCGCCGATCGGGTGCCCCATCGTTCGCGCTGTTTGCGAACGGTGGGTCTTCGGTGTGGACACCGGGCTAATCCACCCGGTTGACAGGTAACAGCACTGACTCAATCTGCAGGTACGCGCCATGACGGAAGAGCATGGAATGAAATCATTGAAAAGAAACGACGAAACATTGGTGGCGCGCCCGGAGAGACTTGAACTCCCGACCCTCTGCTTCGAAGGCAGATGCTCTATCCAGCTGAGCTACGGGCGCGCAGGCGCGGTTATTGTAGCACCGGATGCAGGCTCCCTCGCCGAGGAGACGATTCGATCAGTAATCCTGCCGTTCGAGCCTCCCTTCTTCGGCGTGAATTCCAGGTGAGAATTATGCTCGTGCGAGGTCCTCAGTTTTCCCTTTTTGTACAAAGCCTGAGGTTCCCTAGAATCCGCGATCACGAGCCCAAACGAAGGCTACTTCCGCGCGCCGGCCCCACCTGTCGAGTTAAGTGCAAACTAATCAAGGGCCTGGCCCGGCAGGCCAAGCGTTGAGATGTCTCGAAGCCCTGTATGACCTTGTCACGGGGGTTCCTTGTCCTGCGGCAACGGAATTGCACGGGCTAAGGGGTTCGCAAGACCAAAATACTGTGAATGGCTGCGACAAGCGAGGTTTTATGAAATCGATCGTCCGGTCGGCGTCCCTGTTAGCTCTGCTGGTTCTAGCTCTGTCCGTAACCGGTGCTTTTGCCGACGGCGTGACGAGCAACCACACGGCGGTGACTCTCGGCTCGATTCAGACGCTTAGCATGAACGGCGGGGCCCAAAGTGCTTATTGGGTTCCGACGTCGCTGGCGAGCTTGTTCCCAATGTCGCTGCCAAACGCCCCCGTAATCGCTATTATTCCCAACCCGAAGGCGCCGGTATCGGCAACGCCGGAACCCGCGACCGTCTACCTGTTCCTGCTCGGCACCGGACTGATTTTGTTCGGTATGAAGCGACGCGTCGCTGAGTCTTAGCCCGACGGTTTCAGATTTCCGTCCTGTCGTATTCGAATTACGACCGAGTCGTAATTTGCCTCGTTTGACGCATGTTCCAAAGTATTTCCTATTTTGTCTAAAATGATGGCTCGCGAATCGCGACTATCCGGCGCGCGACGCGAGCCGTGCCGGCTCATGACGATCGACCCGGCAGTCCGAATGCCGCGTTTACGCCTCTTAGGTCCCATTCTCATCCAAGTTCAACGTTCCTGCCCTTATCCAGTACAGTGGAAAACCGGGCGAGCTACACTCATTTGCTGATCCTGCGACTTCGCCGATAAGACGGGGTGAAGTTCAAATGAGCCGGGAAAACTACACGCGGAGATCGCGGAATTACTGCCCGCGCGGAACACGGATTGCACAATGAATGATCGATGCTGGATGTATCTAGGCCTTGTCAGTACATTCCGTTCTGGATCCTGCTGTCAGCTGGCTTCGAGGGAAAGCAATGAACACAACGAGGTTGATCCGTCTGGTCTCAGCACTGGCCGTACTCGTCATGGTATTCGGCGTGACTGCCGCGTTAGCCGATGGCGTGACAAGTTCACGACGCGCCGGTGATTTGGTCACGTCCAACACCTTCCACGCGTTCAATCCAATCGCGGCGTCGCATGTGGATTTTGCGACCGAGAGCGCGGTCCGCTCCAATGGCATCCGCGAGGGCTACTTGCTTCGTGAGCGGTTGCTTAACGGGCCGAAGGCGAACATTATTAGCAATCCTCAGCCCCCACAGGAAACTCCCGAACCCGGGACGTTGCTGATGCTTGCAGTCGGACTCGGTACCTTGTTCGTCGGGTGGCGCCAGCGCGCCTGTCAGTCTTGACACTCGCTGCAGAACCTTGCTAAAAGGCACGGGCAGATCTTTGCCCGCGTTTTTTCCTGCGCTTTGTATGCGCTCAAATCCTCGCACATAGCACGCACGTGGCTTAATAGCTGGTTCTTCCGCCGCCGCAAAGCGCTTTGCCGCCTACCGTACCGCCCCTACGCTCGTGTGAGAATATCCGCTCGGCCCTTGGACGGCGGCTCTCGCCGTACAGCAAAGACCCGGCTGTTTGGGATCATTCCAAGAGGGATAATAATTGCTGTACGCAGATGGGCATAGAGATCGCGACGACGGGCGATCGCCGCGGCTGGTATCTGCGTTCTGTCGGCGACAATTCACGCGATGCGCTCGCATATCAAACTCGGACGCATTTTCGGAATCCAAATCGGCCTCCACTATAGCTGGTTCCTGATCGCCATTTTGATCGCATTCTCGCTTGGCCCCTACTTCCACCACATCCGGCCCGAATGGAGCGAAGCTGCCGTGTGGGGCGCCGCGATCGTCACTGCTTTGCTCTTCTTTGTGTGTCTGCTGTTTCACGAATTAGCCCACTCGCTGGTAGCAAAGAGTCATAAGTTGCGCGTCCGCGAGATCACGCTGTTTGCGCTGGGCGGAGTATCGCAAATTGAATCGGAAGCTCCGAACGCCAGGATCGAGTTTTGGATTGCGATCGTTGGTCCACTCACCAGCGCGGTGCTTGGCCTTATATGTATCGGTCTCGCATTCTTGGGCGGATGGAGAGAAGGGTTGACGCCGCCCAATCCAGTCGCTGCCGTTCTGCTTTGGCTCGGATACATCAATATTGCCCTGGCCGTCTTCAACATGATCCCCGGTTTCCCTCTCGACGGCGGTCGCGTGCTTCGCGCGATCATCTGGTGGATCGGCAAAAGCCCCCGGCGCTCTACTCGCGCAGCCGCTAAGGTCGGACAGATCGTGGCGATTCTTTTCATTCTCTTCGGCCTGTTTCGGTTCTTCACCGCACGCAACTTCGGTGGACTCTGGATCGCCCTCATCGGCTGGTTCCTGCTCGAGGCGGCGCGCAGCAGTTCCGTTCAAGCCAACGTCATGGCGAGTCTTGAGGGACATCGCGTGCGCGATATCATGGAGCGAAACTGCGGAACTGTGCCGGGCCATTTGACCGTCCGCGAATTCGTTGACGACGTTTTGGTGCACAGCGGGAATCACTGCTTTTACGTTGCACAGGGCGGCCATGTCGCCGGCCTGCTCACGCCGGCAGACCTGCGGAACGTGCCTCGCGACGACTGGGAGCGAACCAGCCTGCAAAGCGTGATGCTTCCGCTCAATCGTGTGCGCTCGGTGTCGCCCGAAATGCCGGCAGTGGACGCGCTCGAATTGATGGGCCGCGAAAACCTGGGGGAGCTTGCCGTTGTATCGAACGGCGAATTGGAAGGAATTTTCTCCCGCGGACAGGTCGTCCGCTTTCTTCAGCTTTATGCCGGCCTGAAACAGAAGGCTGCTTAGATCCTCTCCCCAAGAAAACGCCGCCCGCTCCCGCTTCGCGAAAACCTTTGTCGCTCTCGAAAATACTGCCCTCCTATGCCGCGCTTTTGTTACGATGGCGTCAATCTAGGAGGACGTCATGAAGCGCATTCCCTCCGTTTTGCTTGTCATCTTTGTAGCCTGTACAGGACAAATGTTCGCAGCGTCCCCTGCCGGTCGCACAGCCTCGCGCGATGGTCGCGTGCAGCTTGGCAGCGTCAACTTCCAGACGTCCTGTTCGGCACAAGTACAACAAAAGATGAATCAAGCAGTTGCATTGCTGCACTCGTTCCAATACCAGCAGGCGGAGACTGCGTTCGGCGACGTGGCCCAGCGCGATCCTCATTGCGCCATGGCGGAATGGGGAAAGGCGATGTCGCTGTATCACCAATTGTGGGATTTCCCTGACGCTGACACTCTTGCCAAGGGACGCGCCGAGCTACGACAGGCGGGGCAATTGAACGCCAAGACGCAAACGGAACGCGACTACGTCGCCGCAGCCGCTGTCTTCTTTCAAGACAAGCCGAATCTAAGTCATGAAGCGCGAGTCGCCGCGTATGCGCGGGCGATGGAAGCAGTCTACAAAGATTCCCCTCAAGACCCGAATGCTGCTGGATTCTACGCGCTGGCTTTCGTGAACCTCGCCGGTTATCAGGACGAGACCGCTAACCTGAAAAAAGCGATCGCGATCCTGCAACCGATGTTCAGCAAGTACCCGGACAATCCGGGCCTCGCGCATTATCTGATCCACGCGTCCGACGCGCCGGCATTGGCGCCCGAAGGATTGGCGGCCGCCCGTGCGTACGCAAAAATCGCGCCGGACTCCTCTCACGCGATACATATGCCTTCGCACATTTTTACGCGGCTTGGATTGTGGCAGGAATCGATCGAGTCGAACATCGCGGCAGCCGCCTCGGCCAGGAAAGCAACGCTGGCGCACGAATCCGATTCCGGCTATCAGACGCATGCGATGGATTTCCTGAACTACGCTTACCTGCAGAGCGGACAAGCGGCGAAGGCGCGTCAGGTCGTCGCGCAGCTGAAGAACGTTCCCGGGGCTGGCGCTGACGACATCGCGCAAATGGAAGCAGAGTTTGTCGCACGCGACGCGCTTGAAACGCATCGATGGAAGGAAGCGGCTGCGTTCTCTATTCCGAAAATTAAGTCGAGTTATCAAGACACCACGTATTTCGTCCGTGCGATGGGCGAGGCTCGCAGCGGCGACCCGAAGGCCGCTCGCGCCGACGTAATTAAGCTCGAAGAAGCCATCAACGCCCAGCGCAGCGAACAGCACAAGGTGGGATACACCACGGCGTCCGGACCCTCGATCATCCAGCGCGAAGCGGAAGCGTGGGTCGATTATGCCGAAGGCAAAACGGACGATGCCTTGAAGTCGTTGCGAGCTGTCGCCGATGAACAAGATGCGGGCCACTTAAACCTGCTCGACATGCCCGCGCGTGAAATGCTCGGCGATATGCTCCTCGCGGCAAAACAGCCGACCGAAGCGCTCGCGGCGTATCGCATCGCCCTCAAAGAATCTCCGAATCGCTTCGACGGCCTATGGGGCGCCGCGCAAGCCGCTGCCGCAGCCGGCAACGCGACCGCCGCAAGAGAGTATTACTCGAAGCTGATTTCCATTTGCGGCTCAGCCGCCGACCGTCCGGAACTCGCGCAGGCTCGCGCTTACGTAGACAAAGTAAGCGCAGCTGCTCGGTGAACCGGGCGTCGGAACGGCGTCAGGTGAATCGCTCGGCGAGTGCTCCTGACCTTTCCGGCGTTTACGTCCCGGTTGTATAATCCGCGCACCTGCTTCCCAAGGAGGCGCATGACTCCCGCTGAAGAAAGTTCGAGTGTATGGGTTCCCGTGTGTTGCGGCCGGATCATGCGCTACAACACGTTCAGGCAGCCGCGAGGGGGCACGTATGGCGCATTTGTGTGCACGAGCTGCAGTAAGAACATCGTCCTCGAGCAGGAGTCTCTTTCGTCCATGAGCGCCTACGGAGAAGGATCGATTCTGCTGAACGTGGTCGGTTCGCCGAAGCCGCCCGTGTCACGCCGGACGGGCGCCGACGTCGGGTCCGACGAACCAACGCTTTAGTGATGTTGTTGCAGAGCTACGGCCATGATCGGCCAAACTGTTCTTCACTATCGCATCCTCGAACAACTCGGCGCGGGCGGCATGGGTGTCGTCTACAAGGCCGAGGACACGCGCCTTCATCGTGCGGTTGCTCTGAAGTTACTGCCTGAAAACCTCGCTCACGATCCGCAAACCCTTGAACGTTTTCGCCGCGAAGCCCATGCCGCGTCTGCACTCAACCATCCAAATATTTGCACCATTCACGACGTCGGCGACCGGGACGGCGTGCCATTTATGGCGATGGAGTTCATCGACGGCGAAACCCTCCGACAGCACATCGGCGGAAAGCCGCTTTCGGTCGAGCGCATCCTCGATCTTTCAACTCAAATCGCTGACGCGCTGGACGCTGCGCACGCGCAGGGAATCATCCATCGCGACATCAAGCCGGGAAACGTCTTCATTACCAAACGGGGCCAGGCGAAAATTCTAGACTTCGGCTTGGCCAAGCTTGTTCGCAAGCAGAACGTAACTGCGGGAACCATAGGCGCAGAATCATCGCCGACCTCGACGCAGGAACCGCTCTCCATAGTTGGCGTCATCAGTGGCACGCCATCCTACATGTCTCCCGAACAGGTTCGAGGCGACGATCTCGACACGCGCACCGATCTCTTTGGTCTCGGTCTGCTGATGTACGAAATGGCCACGGGCCGGCAAGCGTTCGCAGGAAAAAGCGGGGGAGCCATCATCGAAGCTGTCCTTACGAAGGGGCCCGTTCCTGCATGCACTTGGAATCCCGGTCTGCCGCCTAAGCTCGAAGCAATTATTAACAAACTGATTGAGAAGGACCGCGAGCGCCGATATCAGACCTCGGCATCCGTTCTGGACGATTTGCGCGCGCTGCGCCGCGAATTCGAAAGCGGACGCACCATCTCGGGGCCGATCGCGCGCCCGTCCGCTTCTCCGCATCGTCCTTATGCGACGCTCGCCGTCGGGGGCGGGACGCTGGTGATCATTGGAATGGCCCTCGGCATCTGGCTCTACTCGGCGCGCCGCGCTCACGCTCTCAGCCAGACCGACACAGTCGTGCTGGCAGATTTTGCCAACGAAACGCACGACTCCGTTTTCGACGGCACTTTGCAGCAGGGCCTCGCCGTTCAACTCGAACAGTCTCCGTTCTTGAGCATCATCTCCGACGCGCGGGTGCAGCAAACGCTCCAGCTCATGGGCCAACCAGGCAACGCAAAGCTGACGCCCGGCGTCGCCCGCGACGTGTGCCAGCGGACTGCAAGCAAGGTTTACCTCGCGGGCTCAATCGCTAAGCTCGGTAATGAATACGTAGTCGGGCTGAATGCGGTGAATTGTGCGACCGGCGATCCTCTCGTTCAGGAGCAGGTCCAAGCCGAAGGCAAGGAAAAAGTCCTCGACGCACTTGGCCGCGCCGCATCGCAAATGCGCCAGAAACTTGGCGAGTCGCTCAGCACTGTGCAAAAGCTCGACATTCCCATCGATCAAGCCACCACGCCTTCGCTCGAGGCGCTTCAGGCATACAGTCTCGCGCGGCAAACGATGACGCAGAAGGCGGACTACAGCGCTGCGATTCCGCTGTTCCAGCACGCCATAAGCCTCGATCCGAAGTTTGCGATGGCGTACGCGGCGCTCGGCACCGTCTACCGCAATTTGGGCGAGGCCAACCTCGCGGCCACGAACGCACAAAAAGCATACGATCTGCGCGGCAGGGTCAGCGAACGCGAAAAGTTCTACATCGAGTCGCACTACGATCAGTTCGTCGGTGGCGATCTCGAAAAAACGGTTCAGGACTACCAGCTTTGGGCGCAAACGTATCCCCGCGATTCGCTGCCGCACACGAATATCGGTGTCTGTTATCAGAGTCTCGGCGAAAACGAGAAGGCGCTCGCCGAATTTCAAACGGCTCTTCGCCTCACGTCTGGCGACGGCCTGGACTATTCCGATCTCACCACGGCCTATACCAACGTGAATCGTTTTGCCGACGCCGCAGCCACTGCAAAAGAAGCTGAAGCGAAGGGTCTGGGCTCAGGCGACCTGCGCGTCTACCTCTACGAACTTGCATTCCTCGAAAACGATCCCGCCGCGATGGCCACGCAGCTCGCCGCAGCCGCTCGGAAGCCCGAGGAAGCCACGCTCCTTCAACTTTCGGCCGCCACCGCCGCGTATTCCGGCGAGCTATCCAAGGCGCGCGAACTTTCGCGCCGCGCCGTCGATTCCGCCGAACGCGATCAGGAGAAAGAACCAGCCGCCGGCTTCGAATCGGAAGCTGCTATCTGGGAAGCGCTGTTCGGCAACGCGAACGAAGCCCGCCAGCACGCGAATCGCGCTCTTACTCTTTCGAAGTCGACGGAAGCTGAAAGCGTCAGCGCGCTCGCACTCGCTTTCGCCGGAGACGCCCGCGCCGACGCCCTCGCCTCCGATCTTGCCAAACGCTTCCCGCGCGACACAATCGTGCAATTCAACTTTCTTCCCGCCATTCAAGGGCAGCTCGCGCTCGATCGTCGCGACCCGGCGCACGCGCTGGAACTCCTCCAACGCGCCCTTCCGTACGAACGAGGCATCGCGGGCAGCACCAGCTTCACCGTGAATCTGTTTCCCGTGTACGTTCGCGCCGAGGCATATCTCGCCGCCGGCAAAGGCGCTCAGGCCGCCGCGGAGTTCCAAAAACTTCTCGATTCGCGCGGTATCGTCCTCAACGAACCGATCGGCGCTCTCGCCAACCTTGGCCTCGCCCGCGCCGCCGCTCTTCAAGGAAACGCCGCGAACGCTCGCGCCTCATACGAGAAATTCCTGCAGCTGTGGAAGAACGCGGACGCAGATGTTCCGGTCCTGCGCCAGGCTCGCGCCGAACGCGCAAAGCTCGATGCCGCCGTCCCACCGGGACGCAAAGCATGATCGCCGGGGTGCCGCGTTCAACCTCGACCCTTCAAATTCCGCCACAAAAGCCGCGCTGTTTCGTTTATAAATACCATCTCGTTCGCCACGAACGGCCCAACGACGACCGCCCAACGACGAACGGCCCAACGACGACCGCCAAGGAGGCTGTGTGCAAAACTCTGTGCCCAAAGACGCTCTGATCCGTTTCAGAGTTCCGCACTTTCAGGGAACCTGCCCGCCGCGGCGCGCATTCATTCTCCGGCGGACGTTCATTCTCCTTTTAACGTTCGTCGCGCTCATCGCACTCGTCTCGTCTCCGGTTATCGAAACTGGCCTCGAAGCCCGTCAGACGCAGACCAGCGCCGGCCAGACCACCACCGCCGCCGGCGAAGTCATCATCGACCACAATGTTCCCGCGCGCATGCGCGATGGCGTGATTCTCCGCGCCGACGTCTATCGCCCGAAAGCCGACGGCAAATATCCCGTCCTGCTCACGCGCACGCCCTACAACAAGAACGGCGAAATGTCGCTCGGCGTCGTCGCGGCGCAGCGCGGCTACGTCCTCATTGCGCAAGATACGCGCGGCCGCTACGCCTCCGAAGGCGAGTGGTATCCCTTCAAGCACGAATCCGACGACGGCTACGACACCATCGAATGGGCGGCGTCGCTTCCATATTCCAACGGCAAAATCGGCATGTACGGCGGGTCCTACGTCGGCGCCACGCAATACCTCGCCGCCATCGCCAATCCTCCGCATCTTGCCGGAATTTTTCCCGACGTCACCGCCTCGAATTATCACAACGGCTGGACGTATCAAGGCGGCGCGTTCGAGCAATGGTTCAACGAATCATGGACCACCGGCCTCGCCATGAACACGCTCGAGCGCCGCGACGACGACGCCGGCAACGCGCTCGAAGGCACGAAAGTGCTGCCGCTCGCCGCGTATCCTGTTCTCGATCCCGTTTCACAGGCGGGCCTCGCTCCTTATTTCACCGACTGGCTCGCGCATCCCGATTACGACAGCTACTGGCAGCCGTGGTCCATCGAAGCCCATTACGGAGCGATCCACGTTCCCGTCTACGGTTCCGGCGCCTGGTACGACATTTTTCTTCGCGGCACGCTGCGCAATTACATGCTCCTGAAAACGCAGGCCGGCTCCGATGCCGCGCGCACCAATCAGCGCCTGCTCATTTTCGTCGGCGGACACGCGGGCGGCTCGTCCGTCGCGAAAGTCGGCGTCGTCGATTTTGGCCCCAGGCTGCCCATCGACCTCAACGCCGTCATGTTCCGCTGGTACGACTGGATCCTGAAGGGCGTCGACAACGGGATGGCCGCCGAAAAGCCCGTCCGCATCTTCGTCATGGGCAAAAATGAATGGCGCGACGAAGCTGACTGGCCGCTCGCCCGCGCCGTCTCCACGCATTACTACCTGCATTCCGAAGGGCGTGCAAACAGCGTACGCGGCGACGGCACGCTCAGCACCACGGCTCCCATCGCCGAAAATAGCGAGCGCCAGTCGAGCGATAACAAGAAGCCCGAGCGCCAGACGAGCAGCCGGGAAACGAGCGAGCGCCAGACGAGCGGCTCTGAACAAGACCGGCAGCGCAGCGATTACAAGATGAGCGACCGGTTCGTCTACGATCCCGCCGATCCCGTTCCCACCATCGGCGGACCGCTCTGCTGCGGCGCGCTTCCCACCGGCATCGGCCCGGAAGATCAGCGCCCGGCCGAAGACCGCAGCGACGTCCTCGTCTACTCCACGGCCGCCTTCACAAAAGATACGGAAGTCACCGGACCTGTCTCCGTCGATCTCTACGTCAGCTCGTCCGCCGTCGATACCGATTTCACCGGCAAGCTCGTCGACGTGTCGCCCAACGGCTTCGCACGGAATCTCACGGAGGGAATCCTGCGCCTGCGCTATCGCGATTCGGAGTCGACGCCCGCACTCGGCAATCCCGGCCAGATTTATCACGTCACGCTCGACCTGGTCGCCACCAGCAACGTCTTCCTCGCCGGCCACAAGCTGCGCCTCGAAGTTTCCAGCAGCAATTTTCCGCGCTTCGACCGCAATCTGAACACCGGCGCCGTCCAGGCCCTGGGCGCCAGCTTCGTGAAAGCCACCAACATCGTCTACCACGATCGAGCCCACCCCTCCGCCCTCATTGTGCCAATTGTCCCGTGAGCTGACCATGGCGTGCTTAGCCGTCGGCTTGTCATTCTGAGCGCAGCGAAGAATCTCTCTTCGGCACCCTTGGCCGTCACAAAATGCGCTCTCTGTCTTTGCAGCCTCCCGTATCTACGCTCTCGACACCCACCTCCCTTGATGGCGATCATGTTGGCACATCGTAGACACGTGGAGGCGTACCGACATGAGAGCGGTCGTCAAAAAATGGGGCAATAGCGCCTCGGTCCGAATTCCTAAAACCGTGTTGCAAGCCGCTGGACTCGAAATTGACGACGCCGTTGACGTCCGCGAAGAATCCGGCCGTATCATTATCGAGCCGCTCCACCGCAAAGAATACGATCTCGCCGAATTGCTGAAGGGCATCTCTCGCCGCAACCTGGACGGCGAAATCGACTTCGGCGGCCCCGTCGACAACGAGGTCTGGTAGCCCTCCAATATCCCCGAGTGTTTTTGCTTTGACACTGTGGAAAAACCTAGCTGGCGGCCGTCATGGCTCCGGGCTCGATCTTCGTGAAAGCCACTAACGTCGTCCACCACGACCGAGCCCACCCCGGCCCCTCATCGTCTCGATCGTGCCGGAACGCCCGTAGTACGATCGCCCGCTCGACCCATAACGAAGGAGTTACGGGCCGCGTGTTTATCCACTTGAGTGGTGTAAGCTGATTATGTAACCTTCGCTCCTACGGCACATTCACAGTCCCAAAACGGGACCGTCCAAGGAATTGGCTTTGCCGCAACAGCCACAGTCCGTTGCCGAGCGTGCGCTCATTGTTGATCTATGGACGAGCCCACTAGCTCCTAAAATCGAGCCCGACCCGATACAGAAGTCCTGGCGCAACGACCGCGATCCTACCCGCCGTCGCGCGACGTTCGAGGTCCCGTACCCACTCCGGGAAGTTATTATCGAGAAGTCCGACGACTTGTCCACAAAGCTGACGGCTCGTTTCGAGAAAACCAAGCGGCGCTCAATCCCAGACGTACGGCTCTACCTTCGAAGTCACGATCTGATCTTTTCGGACGCGGACTTCCATCAATGCAAGTTTCACAGGCCGGACGAGCGGGGCGATTCGAATATCTCAGGATCGACCTTCAAGAACTGCACCTTTGACCACTGCATATTAGGAGGAACGGTTTTTCAACACGTTGCGTTTGAGGGTTGCAGATTTTCACGCTGTGATTTTGGAAGCTCGCAATTCAACGAGTGCCAGTTCCCCGACTGTCAATTCATCGAGTGTACGGCCGAGAACGCGAGCTTCAGTGCAACGGAAATTGATCCAACTGCATTCCTCGGCGGAATGCCACCTCCGCTCTACAACTACGTCGGCGTTATCCCAGAAGGAGAGGAAAGTCGCGACCAGATCGCAGAACAATGGATCGGCGTGCGCCGCAGAATTGCCGCTCAGCTCCTCAAATCGAACATGGAGATTCAAAATACCGGATACTCCGATCAAGGACTTTTCGAGCTGAAGCGGGCTGAACTGAGCGCACGCACTAAAGACCTTCGGACTTTTCGGGCGCCCCAGCTTCTTGCCGGGTGGGCGGTTCTTCTTGCCACAAAGGGCGGTACTTCACTTTCTCGCCTATTCGTCGGGGCGATGATTTTTGTGCCCGTGTACACCCTGCTGCTATCGAACTCCCACGTTACGTTCATGAACCAAGACTGCTACCTTCATTCCTTCCAGGCGTCGCTCGTCTTGCAACAAATCGCACGGGCAACATCCCTGTTCCTTGCTATTGGCTATACGGCGTTCAGCGGCGGTCCCTTTGCCACCGTTCTGCTCACCTTGGGAGCTTTACTGGGCCTCTTTTGGTATGCACTGATAGCCGCCGTCGTCATCCACCGTGTCTATCGCTGACCACACGCGTGAGATTCCGGCGCTGCTGAGGCCGCCTTTTACGGCCGTTTTCCTTTACGGGAGTCATGCTAGAGGCGATGCCGAGGAAACGTCCGACGTGGACATCCTCCAGGTCACGCCAACCCACACGGCACCCTATGCAATCGGACGCGTCAACGTAACTTGTTACACATCGGATCAGCTCCTGCGACTCGCGCATCGCGGCGGCTTGTTCGCACGCCATTTGGTTGAAGAGGCACTGCCTCTCACTGATCCAGACAACATATTAGGAAATCTGAAATCGACCTATGCCGCGCCGCGAAGTTACGACCCTGTCAAAAACGAAGTGTCTGGCTGCGCGCCATTGCTTGTTGTGCGGGAACACGAGTTCAACGAGAACGCCGAAGGACTGAGTTCGCTCGTCAGCTACCTGGTACGAACCTATCTTTACGCCTCAGCCTTCGATCAAGGCGCCCGCTCCTTCGCGATGGGACATGTCCTCGAGGTGCTAGGACAACAGAGAGCCAGGACCACATTAGCAGCAGCTCGCCAGCGTAGTTTCTCAGCCTTTACCGCGGCGCGAGGGTTGTTCGAAGATCTGACAGGGGCGACGTGCCACCGGGCGGAAGAGTCCGTGGAGGCTTTCATAGTCAACGCGGGCTCCAAGAACGAACTCGCGACGATTCTAGGGCTCCGCCTCCTGGCCCGGGGACGCCCTTTCACCTACGACGCGCTCCAAGAAGTGGAGATATAGCTTGGATGAGAAACTAGCATTCATCGGGGATATTCACGCAGACCCCGTCCGATTGACGGCCCTTCTCGCAAAACTTAGCCGGAGAAGCCATAGGCTCATATTTCTTGGAGACTACGTAGATCACGGGCCCGACTCACGCGAAGTACTTGAAATCCTGAGAGACACCGCCGACCGGCGACCGTGTTCCGTTTTCCTGTGCGGTAACCACGAGATCGCCCTCCTCGCTTTTCTGTCGGGCAGACTCACTTTTCTCGAATACGCCTGGATGGGCGGCCTGGCTACAATTCGTAGCTACCTGGGGAAAGCAAATCGAGACGTCCGGAGCGAGTTCGCCGCCGCTATCCCGCCGTCGCACGTCGAGTTCTTGTCTGCCTGTAAGCCGTTCTTCGAGACCGATCAAGTTCTGGCTGCCCATGCCGGGGTTAATCCAGCCGCACCAGAAAGTCGCCAACTGGCCCAGATTGTACTCGGCCGTCATCCGTCGCTCTTTGGCAATGGATTTCGATTCGACAAGCTCCTTATATGCGGACATTACCTACAAAAAACGCTCACACCCTTTATTAGCAGCTCCATCATCTGCCTAAATACGGGATGCGGAACCATAGGGGGCCTGCGACGGTCCTTCTCTACCCGGAAATGATCTTCCTGCAGGCCTGACTTCCTGCCTCAGCGGCTTCCCATTTTGGGAATTCCCGTTTTGGAACTGCGACTAGGTACCGCCTAGTACTATTGTATAATGGTACTGTACAACCTCGCCTTTTTCGTGCTATGCTCCGTCGTTTTTATGCGCGCCAAAACCACCAACGCGACGCAAGCCAGCCCCCGCAACGTCCGGGAAGGGCTCTTGCGCCCCCGTGCACAAACTGTGTCACCAAAAGAGGACACGGCGAATGGCTCTTCACGCTTCGAGAGCGCGAATAAATGGCCCTTCGAGCGTGTCGACACACGGGGTCTTTTCTCGACACACGTGCTAAGCAATAATTCGCGTAAGTTGAGCGCCATCAACAAAAGTCGAAAAATTGCTCGACACACTTTCGTGCTGTTTGCAGCGCAACAACCAAATAGGAAATTGGAGGTCGCTATCGCGTAGCAATCCCAAAACACGATTGCGCATGCAGCGCGCGAGAAGCCATTGCTAGCCACTCGCCACGCATCACTAGTCGCCGCTTTTCGTGCTAAACTGGCGCGGCAAGAACGGTAACTACGGCTCCTGCCGAAGGTTCTGCACGCAGGATTTATGGCGCTCTGGAAGCGCGAAACAGAGATCACTTAGAGAAGGCTAAACCATGTCTGGACACTCAAAATGGGCCACGATCAAGCATAAGAAGGCGGCAACGGACGCCAAGCGTGGCGCGGCATTCACGAAAATCATTCGCGAGTTGACGATTGCGGCGCGGAGCGGCGGCGGCGATCCGACCACGAACCCGCGTCTGCGCACGGCGATATCGGCGGCGAAGAACGAAAACATGCCGAACGACAATATCGAGCGCGCCATTCAGCGCGGCACGGGTCAGCTGGAAGGCGAGACGCTGGAAGAAGTGACGTATGAAGGATACGGGCCGGGAGGCGTCGGGATTCTGGTGCAGGCGGTGACGGGGAATCGCAACCGGGCGGCCAGCGAGCTGCGTCACATGTTCTCGAAACACGGCGGGAACATGGCGGAAACGGGCGCGGTGGGCTGGATGTTCCATCGCAAGGGCGACATTACAGTGCCAAAGGAAGCGGCGGACGAAGAGAAGATGATGGGGATCGTTCTGGACGCGGGCGCGGAGGATTTGAAGGACGACGGGTCGTCGTGGGAAGTGGTGACGCCGCCCGAAGCGATGGAAAAGGTGCGCGGGGCGTTGGAAGCGGCGGGGATCAAGACGGAGTCAGCCGAAGTTGGATGGATTCCGCAGAACTACGTGAAGCTGGTCGGCGCGCAGGCGCAGCAGATGTTGCGCATGATGGAAGCGATGGAAGAGCACGACGACGTG
This sequence comes from Candidatus Acidiferrales bacterium, assembly GCA_050747085.1. Classification (GTDB taxonomy): domain Bacteria; phylum Acidobacteriota; class Terriglobia; order Acidiferrales; family UBA7541; genus Palsa-295. The sequence goes on along the minus strand of JBOGNK010000130.1, from coordinate 49,650 downwards.
CAGCACGTGTACGCCAACTTCGACATCGACGAGAAGGAAATCCAGGCCGCCGTCGCGAGTTAGCGACTGCGGGATTTGCCACAAAGACACAGAGAACACAGAGAGAACCAAAGCTTCACCACAGAGATTTACCGCCGAGACGTAGAGAACAGAGAGCGGACTAAGGATTCGAGAAGGAGCCGAGCATACAGAGAGTCTTCACCGCGAATCCGCTGTCTTCTCCTGATTCTGTAATTTCCCGAACTTCGAGTTCTCTGTCTTCCCTCTGTGGCCGGCAGTCGTGTGTTTGGCGCGCTAGCAGGGCGACTGAAAAAGAGCTTTCGGCGCGCTACGCTCGCACGTAAACTGATGGCGCGATGGGCGCTGGGTGGGGAGCGACGGACACGGCAGACGGTGTTCCTACGAAGAACGGCGGTTCGCAGGTTGAACGGCGAACGCTGCGCGTGCTCGGCGTGGACCCGGCGCTGGCCGGCGCGACCGGCTACGGCGTGGTGGAATGCGCGGGGACGACGTGGACGCTGCTGCGATTCGGAGCGCTGAAGTTTCCGGCGCGTGCGCCGTTTGCATCGCGGCTGCGCGAGATACATCGCACGATCGCGGAGCTGGTTGAGGAATTTTCCCCGCAGGCTGTTGCCGTCGAGGCGGTGTTCACCGCGCTGAATATGAAGACGGCGTTGCGCCTGGCGGAAGTTCGCGGCGTGATTCTGCTGGCGGCGGCGCAAGCGTCGGTGCCGGCGTTCAGCTACTCGCCGCGCGAGGTGAAGGCGAGTGTGGCGGGATATGGCGGCGCGTCGAAGCAGCAAATGCAACAGATGGTCGGTTCGCTGCTGAGGCTATCGTCGGTCCCCGAGCCGGCTGATGCGGCTGACGCGCTGGCGGTGGCGCTGTGCCACGCGCATCTCTCGCAGGCGCGCGAACGAATGGCGACCGCGATGGGCACGAGCCCAGGAACCGCAACAGCGACGGCAATTGGAAGGGGCGGTCGGCGCTACGCCGGGCGCGCAATTCGCGTGACAAGCTAAGTTATGCACATCCGCAGAAGGCTGTCCGTGCCCACCGGCTCTTCACTCAGGCTTGCGCTGGGGCTGGGCTTTGCGCTGGGGCTTGCGCTGACACCGCTGGCGTGTTTCGCTTCGCAGGAAGCGGCGGCTTCAGGGGCGTCGGCACAGGGCGACGCATCGAGTGGATCGCAAACCGCGACGATCACGTTCACCAAGATTTTCAAGTCGAGCTATCCGGAATACGTTCAGGTAAAGGTGAATGAAACGGGCGGAGGTACGTTCGACATTCGCCAGCTCGACGAGAGCGCCAATCCGCAGCCATTGAATGTGGGTCCGGAACTGTCGCAGAAGCTGTTTCACCTGGCGGGCGAGCTGCACAATTTCCAGGGAGTCACACTGGAGGCGCACAGGCGGATTGCGAACCTGGGGCAGAAAACGTTTCAATACCAGAAGGGCAGCGAAACGTACGAAGTGACGTTCAATTACACGGAGAACGATCCGGCGAATCAGCTGCTCAACATTTTCGAGGGCATCTCGCGCGAGGAAGGCGACATTTCCGATTTGAAGCGGACAGCGCGGTACGATCCGCTAGGCGTGAACGACGTGCTGATGCAGGTGCAGAACGACTACAAGCAGAAGCTGTTGCCCGAACCGGGGCAATTGCTACCCACGCTGGATGCGATAGCGAAGAACGATCAGATCATCAATATAGCGCGCGACAAGGCGCGCAACCTCGCCGGCCAGATCAGAACGGAACATACAGACTGACGCGCTCTAAGCGCGATCCGACTAGGGGCGAGGCCCGACAGAGGCTGAGTTGCCATGTCGTTGGTTCCCGGAGCCACTTCCCGCTTCCTACCTGAAACGTACCGCCTGTAAGCTCCAGAAAACCGCGGGCTTAGAGTTGCGTGCGAAGATCAGGCGAAAACGATGTGCAATTGTTTTCCCGAAATGTGCAAGTTGCCGGTCAGCACTTCAGTTGCCAAAGTGACTGCGCGTGGGAAGCGCAAAACCTTGAATGGGCATTCTTTTTCACCTTAGCCGAGGTTTTTCCTTCTATTCGCTGGATGAGCGCGGCGCAGCTGCGTCTCTCTCTCGCGGATCTGCCGTGTATTCAAAGGCTTGGCATGTCACGCACTTTTCATGAGGGGGTGCTGAATTCGGGCGCGGAAATGCATTACGCAGGGTGCCGTAAAACAGGGACCTCTAAAATGGAACTTCTTGTACTTGCTGGCTGGGCGGCATCGCACGCGTGGGCTCTTCTGTCGAGCTCGCAACCTCTACTGCTGGTCGCTCTTGGTGTGCTTCTTCTTATGTCGTCGGCTGTCACGCGAGTTGCCGGTGTCGAAGCGAAAGCCGGAGTTCACACTCAACAAAGCAATCGCGGCATGAACGTAGTACGACCTTCCTCGTTGTCGAGGACTTCCGGACCGCGGGTGTCAGGTGCCGTTCCGGAGTCAGTCCGCCACCTGGCTCACAACGCAGCCGCACGAGAACACGTGACCGCTGAAGGAATGTTTCACCACGTGTGAAACTCCTGCCGGCTTGACTCAGGGCCGGCAAGTAAATTCCATTTTCCGGTGATCCGAAAATATGGTCCGACTGTTCAACACGTACTTTCCGAAGCGAATCGTCTTACTCGCTCTGTCCGAGGCGCTGCTGGTGTTGATCGTCCTCGTGGGCCTGCTGACGATTTATCGCGGCGCCGATTTTGTCGCGCTGTTTGCCAATGCTCGTGAATTCGCTCAAGTAACCGCAATCGGGCTAGTGTGCTTCATCTGCCTCTACTATCAGGATCTCTACTACGACCCCAAACTGACGGAGGAACCGACTCAGCTATTGGGTCGGTTGGCGCGGGCGCTGGGAGTGGCGTCAATACTACTGGCTCTCCTTTATCTGGTTTTCCCGGCGGTGGAATTGAAGGGCGGACTAGCGGTTATAGGGATCACGTTGATCGGCATATGTCTCGCCATGAGCCGCCAGGCGTTCGCGTCTTTGAATCGGGCCGACAGGTGGTCGACGTCGACGCTTGTAATTGGCGATGGTACGCTGGCCACGCATGTGGTGGAGGCGATCGAAAAGCGGCCGGCGTTGGGGCTGAAGCTGGCGGGCTACATCGGGAATTCCTCGAAGACTCTTTCCGCTGACGCGGATGTTCGTTGCGTGGGCGGCCTTGATGATCTATCGGCTGTGGTTCATCGATACGGGGTGCAGCGAGTGATCGTTGCGCTGGAGGACCGGCGAGCGAAGCTGCCGGTCGAAGCCCTTCTCGATCTGAAGACGGCAGGCGTCGCGATTCAAGAAGGCGCCGAATTCTATGAATTCACGATGGGCAGAATTCCAGTCGAGAACGTCCGGCTCAGCTGGCTGATTTTTGGACCGGGCTTCCAAGTTTCGAAATTGCGCTCGTTCTATAAGCGGTTGCTATCGGTGATTCTGGCGGCGATTGGTCTGGTGGTATTTCTGCCACTGATGCTGCTGATTGCGCTGGCGATTTGGATCGATTCGCCAGGACCGGTGGTGTTCCGTCAGATCCGGATCGGGATGGGCGGCCTACCGTTCACGCTTTATAAATTCCGAACAATGTACGATCAGGCGGATCAGGGCAAGGATCCGATGCCTGTGCAGCCGAACGATCGCCGTGTCACGCGCGTGGGCCGCTGGCTTCGGCAGTTTCGGTTTGACGAGATCCCGCAGCTTTACAACATCCTGTTGGGCCACATGTCGCTCGTGGGGCCGCGGCCTTTCGTGCCGAACCAGGAACTGGAGCTGGCGCAGCAAATCCCTCTCTACAAGCAGCGGTGGGCGATCCGGCCGGGCGCGACAGGATGGGCACAAGTACAGAGAGGCTACTGCGCAACGGTGGACGACAACGTCGAAAAGCTCGCGTACGATTTGTTCTACATCAAGAATATGTCGATCAGTTTCGATCTGCTGATTCTGTTCAAGACAATCAAGATTGTATTCGCCGGGATTGGTGGACGATGAAGCCTGTTTCCGCAATCGCTGTCGAGATTTTCTGGCTGTCGATTGCAGTTATTCTGTACACGTACTTTATCTATCCGGTCATCCTTCTGGTGTGCTTCGCCATCGCTCAATTGCGTACGGATCTCAGATACCTGCTCAAGCGCGCCGACCGCAGAGTTGGCCGTCTGGCGAGCACCGAAGTGCCGGGTGTCACGTTCATCGTCCCGGCCTACAACGAGGAGAAGCATCTACCGGCAAAGCTTGCAAATCTTCGAGCGCTTGACTACCCCCGGGAAAGGCTGCAGGTGATCATCGTTTCGGACGGATCGACGGACGGAACGAATGCCATCCTCGATAAGGTGCAAGATGCCTGGATTGAGCCCGTCATCCTTTCGCAGCGCGGCGGGAAAGCAAACGCGCTCAATTGCGCCGCGGCCCGCGCTTCCCATGATCTCCTGGTATTTTCGGATGCCGGGACAATGTTCGAGCCGGATGCGGTGCGGAAGCTGGTTCGGCATTTCGCCAATCCGCAAATAGGCGCCGCGTGCGGGGCTCTGCGATTTCAGGCGAGCGCCGAGTCGCAACAGACAGAGGGTGTGTACTGGAAGTATGAAAGCGCGCTTCGCTTGATGGAAAGCCGCCTGGGCGCCAGTTTGAACGCGAGCGGCGCCGTGTACGCGCTACGACGGGATGCGTATCAGCCTCTTCCGCAAGGGGCTGTCCTGGATGATTTGCTCGTGCCCATGAATGCCCGAAAGATGGGGTACCGCGTCATTTACGATCCAGAGGCCATCGCGACCGACTACGCCCCCGAAAACATTCGAGGCGAATTTGCACGACGGGTGCGGATCGCCGCCGGCAGTTTTCAGGCATTGCCGGAGCTTATGCGCATGCGGCTTACGGGCTACACCGCGTTTTCGTTCTACTCACACAAACTGCTTCGATGGTTGCTGCCTTTTTTCTTGATTGCCCTGTTGGTATCGAACGGATTCCTGATCGGCAGAACGTTCTACACGGGGGTTGCGACGGCGCAGGTACTGTTCTACGTCTGGGCTATCCTGGGCGGCGCGTTCTCGGAGCAATTGAAACGTGTCCGGTACGGACTGATTGGCCATTTCCTGGTGGCCATGAATGCCGCGTTCCTGGTGGGGTTCTTTCGATATTTGAAGAACCGGCACTCAATCGAATGGCAGCGCGTCAGTTGAATGAGGCGGCGATTGTCGGCGGCGCTCTTTCGGGACTGAGCGGAAGTGCTTTTTCTATCGGTTCTAGAAAAATTTAGCTACCTACCCTTCTTCGTATCTCTCTTTATCCAAGTCCTGTCATCAGAATAGCGCCAGCGAATGGCATTGGTCCCTCCCAGCGCGGAGCGGTCTGGTGGTCCGTCGACCGAAGACGACCGCGCAGTTGATTCGCTAAAAAGAGTGACTCGGCCTATATAATGGTCTGCGTAGGCGCATGCCAGCCGGTGATCCCATCGAACTCGGTGGGTCCCGTGCATAAAGCACACTCCCAACCCAATTTTTTCTGATTATTTTTTCCGCCACTACAAACGTAGGGCGTAATCCCGCTTCAAGTGGAAAGTACCGGGGCGACGTACAAATTACCTAGTACGCGCGGGTTTACATTCGCTGAGAGCTTGAAAACACCGCACATATCAGTGGTGCCCATCGTGCTGGATTCGCGCCGTTTCGGGATGGGCTGTATCCTTCCAGTTTTTGTGGGGTTCCTAGCAGTCTCGTTTTCGGTTTAGAGTCCTTGAATCGCACTGTACCTGATTTGTCCTTCCGGCCAGTAGCCGGACAGCGAATGCTGCTCGTAGACTCGCGTAGGTTTCACAAGAGCTTTGAAAACGGAATAAGGGTTTGGGCCAAGCACTGAACAGCCACTGTGCATGCACGGAAAGGGATCTGGAACATGCTCGCTCGGCTCTCCACACTGTGTGCGACTACACGGAGTAAGTGTTTCATTACGGCACTCTTAATTGCATCAATCGGTGTTTTGAACGGCTGCGCCGGCACCACTGGCGCGCCTTCTAACAACAACACTGGGGGTGGATCCGGCGGCGACTCTGTCGCGATCTCAACGTCGACTCTGCCCAGCGGGACGGTTGGCACCGCGTATTCTGCGACCTTGCAGGCGACCGGGGGATCGACGCCCTACGACTGGAGCGTAAGCACAGGCTCTCTGCCGGCAGGGTTGACGCTGAACGCGTCGTCCGGGCTGATTTCCGGAACGCCAACCGCATCGGGCACCACGAATTTCACGGCTCAGGTGAGCGATGCGAGCAACAACACGGCAACAAAGTCGTTGAGTATAGCCGTATCCGCCGCCTCTCAGGCTCTGACCATCACAACGACCTCCGTGCCAAACGGTTCGACGAACACGGCATACTCTGCTTTCTTATATGCAGGCGGTGGCAAGACCCCGTACAAGTGGTCCATTTCAGGAGGTGCGTTGCCTGCCGGCTTGACGCTGAACGCGTCGTCCGGGCTGATTTCCGGAACGCCAACCGCATCGGGCACCACGAATTTCACGGCTCAGGTGAGCGATGCGAGCAACAACACGGCAACAAAGTCGCTGAGTATAGCCGTATCCGCGGCCTCTCAGGCTCTGACTATCACAACAACCTCCGTGCCAAACGGTTCGACGAACACGGCTTATTCCGCGTTCTTGTATGCGGGCGGGGGCAAGACGCCATACACGTGGTCCATCTCAGGAGGGGCGTTGCCTGCCGGCTTGACGCTTAGTGCGGCGGGCGACCTTGCGGGAGTGCCGACAACAGCCGCTACTTCATCGTTCACGGCTAAAGTGACCGATTCGAGTTCACCAGCGAATACGGCCACCGCAACGTTCAGCATAACAATTGCCCAGGGAACCGCCTACTCAGTCTCGTTGTCGTGGACGGCCAGTCCCTCTTCTGGCGTTGCCGGCTATAACGTCTACCGAACCACGCAGAGCGGTTCGAATTACGTGCGGATCAACACTGCCGTGGTCAGTTCGCTGGCATATAGCGACGGAACAGTGGTAGACGGAACTACCTACTACTACGTGTTGACGGCCGTTGATGGCAGCGGCAACGAAAGCGTTTACTCGACTCAAGTTCAGATGGCGATCCCATGAGCGGAATAATCAGCAATGCTGGTCTCGATGCGGTACGAAAGGCGCGCGAAGGGGACGACTCGGCCGTCCTTGCGCATGCCAAGCTTGTTACATTCCCGAGGACAATCATGAATCGACTCCTTCTAGCACTCGTTTTCGTTTCGGTTTTGCCAATGTTCGCCTGTCACCACGAAGGCGCTGCGCAGGCGCAAACCGACCCGTTGAACACCGCGTATAAGCCGTCGGCTGACTGCACGGCGGGAGATTACCCGTCGAACGTATCGCTGACCGATGCGCTATCGAAATTGCGACAGACGACTGACTCGCCGACGAACATCACCGGATACGGGACTACGCCGCTTCCATGCATAACCGTGTATGGAACGCAGAACCAGTTTGTCAGTTTTCAGGTAAATGTGCAGGCTCCAGGCGGCGGATATTCAGGTCTGACGATCTCCATGTCGGCAATGACGAAGTCTACGGGACCGGGTGGTAATTACACCATTTCTGCGCCGAGCACGTCGAACAACGACATCGTGGTTTACCGGGAAGCATATACGAACATCCCGAGTACCCATCAGACTGGTCACGTGTGGTTCGGGGCGGCAGGCTATTACCCAGACGCGTTGGTTCCTGCGATCGACCCTTATTGGCATCAAACGACCGGCGCATTTCCGGTAGCTGTGGCGGCAGGGAACAATCAGAGCGCGTGGATCGACGTGCACGTTCCTCCGGCTGCAGTCTCGGGATGGTATGGCGGCACCGTGACGATTCAGAACGGCAGCACAACGATTGCGACTTTGCCCGTATCGCTGGCCGTGTGGCAATGGCCGGCGAGTCACGGCGGGTCCATTCCTTCGACGCCGACACTACGGTCGATTGAGATAGCGGACGACTACAACGGCGGCTTGTGCAACGCTGGAATGGCATATACGAGCGCAGCGACCTGCAGCAGCAGCTATTCTGGTACGGGCAAGAGCGGGCCTCAATACGCTCTGGACGATCTGATTCCTCTGATGTTGGACAATCGGCTTTCGCTATCGTCGTGGTCCGGTTACCACAGTAGCATCAACCTGCTCGGCGCGATCACACCCCTTGAGACTGAATATGCAAACGGAACGACGACGACGCGGCTAAACACGATCCTGCCCGGAGCACAGGACCGCGACATCGCATTCGGCAAAGGGACCGTGTCCAGTACGGCAGGGCTGACTTGGGTCAGCACGCTCGTCACGAACGGGTGGTTCAACACGAACCAAACGTTTGAGTATCTTTGCGACGAGCCACCGAGCGGGTGCAGTTGGGCGACCTTGAACTCGAACGCGACGACTTCCAGAGCCGCGACTAGCCCCATGATGCCGCTGCTTGTAACGGCCGACCTGTCGACTGCGACGGCGAATGGCGCACAGAACAGCATCGATTGGTTCATCGTACTCAACGACCACATGGAGCCGCAGGGCGGCAGCGATCAGCGTTCGACCTACAACTCATGGCTTACAGGAAACTGTTGCTCGGGCACTGGTCCGGCGCGTCAGGTGTGGGACTACATTTCGTGCGACCCGAACTGCGCTTCCGGAACGCACGGGGAGTACCCCAGCTATGGGATCGATAATCTCGGACCTGCCGCCGAGGCGGAAGGGTGGATGACCTTCCGCAATAACGAATCCGGCGAACTCTATTACGAACTCGATGGTTGCTTCTGGGACAACAACGGATGCTCGAATCCTTGGAGTTCCCAACTGAGCGACGGTGTGTACGGGGACGGGAACCTGCTCTATCCGGGCACGAACTCAGCGAATTGTTCCGGGTGCGGCGGGGCGTTCGTGAACGTGTCGAAGCCCATCTGGATGCCCTCGATTCGCTTGAAATTGATGCGCGACGGCGTGCAGGACTATGAATATCTAAATCTGCTCAACTCCGTGGGCAAGAGCACAGTGACAACCAATGCAATCAACGAGTGGATCAAGAACGGTTACTGCTTCAACGGGATGGCGACGGGTGCGGCGACGGTCACCGATAACGCTGGAGGTTGCAGCGCCACGTTCACGGGGGACATCACGGACGCAAAGATTGCACTCGGAACGGCGGTTCACGACTTAACGTTCTCGGTTTCGCTGCAGCCGCCGCCGACAGTGAACGCCACGCTACAGCCATAGGCGAGGCCCTCGGCCGGCCCATCGGCGAAGGCCTAAAACCAGTAGCCGTTCAGGAGCGGCGATGTAGCTATCTGCAAGCGGAAGCGTTCAGTTGTGAATGGATGCGCGACGCCGCAGCGCGCAAGATTGTATCTGTCTACCGCGCCCGGGCGATTGATTCCGCCATAGTAGGAGAAGGCGGCCCGGTATCCGAGGCGCTCAAGAGCAATGTACGTGTCGCGGTTGAACGAGTCCCGAGCTCCGTACGGATAGGCCATCACGTCGACCCGACGCGCAAGGCCAGCCTCCAGCTGTTCGCGAGAAATGCGCAGCTCATCGATCTGTTCGTCGAGCGAAAGCCGACCAACATTACGATGGGTATGCGTATGAGCGCCGATGTCCATGCCTGCCGCGGCCATTTCCCGTGCTTCGGCCCAGTCTAGAAATAACCTTTCGGTACCGGTCGAGTCGAATCGTACCTCGCACCTCTCTCGGAGGTGCACGAGCAACAGTGACGGATCGGAGCACTGCTTGTACAAGGTGACGAGCTCTCGAATTGCAGTCTCCCGCCGGCCGGTGCCCAACCAAAGCTTCCGGGGAGTCGGGTAGTCAAGATGGATCGCAGGAAATTGACAGTGGCGAACCAGGAAGGCGATTTCGTCCCACCAGGGCACGTTTGATGAACCGATAAACGAGGTTGCAAGGAAAAATGTCGCCGGCAGACCGGCATTTTTCAAAATCGGGAACGCCAACGTGTAATTGTCCAGATACCCATCATCGAAAGTGATTAGGACAGGTGTGCCTTTGAATGCGCGAGGGGTTAGAAGAAGGCTGAGGGCCTCGTCCAAAGACACCACGCCGCCTCTTTTTTTTAGGACTTGGACTTGTGAATGAAACTGCTCCCCGTCAGCAGAGAAGAGTTCTTCGTCATACTCGGTTTCGCGCCAGTTCCCAACGTGATGGTAGTTGAGAACCAATACAGTGCTCGGCCGGGGGCAGAATTCCAGTAGCCGAACGAATCCTGTGGTGGTTGCGATCTTCGATACGCGATCACGCTTACTGGGGTTCGTCACCTAGTGAGATCTCGCAGGGAAGGGCAGTTGCCGATCGCATTCTAGGCGAGAACATCTGGGAAGAAAAGCGCCGAATTCGTTCCGAGGCGCATCGGTCATGCGGGCGCTTGCGCCCGAGGTTCGCTTCGAGCTGACGGCGAGACGTGGGTATTGGTTTTAGGCCGGTCGCAGTAAGGCTTCTTCAGAACTCTCTTGCAGTAGGGGATGTTGTGCACGCGAGTGTAATTATAGCCATCGAATGAAACCGGATTGTTTTCGACCTGAATATCGCATGCTATTATAGCCGCTTCCATGGCCGACCTGAACGACGAATCCCGCAACGTCATCTCATGCATCATGACGCGCTATGGTGCACGCTGCACACCCGAGGAGTTTCACTCGGCCGTTAATGTCACATTCCACAATTTCGAATCGCAGGTCTACGACGAGATCCATGCGGACATGTGGCGAAGTCTGCCGCTGCAGTTTTGCTTGCTGGTTGACGACTGTATCCGAAGATACCCCAATGCGCCCCCCCAGATGCGCGTTCTCGATATCGGCGCTGGAACTGGGCTTGCGTCCGACTGCTTACTTCGCACGGCGTTTGGGCCGCGTGTGACGAGCATTGAATTGCTGGATACATCACCCTCAATGTTGAAACAGGCAGCACGACGCGCCTCTAAATGGAACGTCCCCATGCGCTCACGACTAGGTTTAGTCAGCGAAGTGCCCGATGGTGAGCAATACGAACTAATCGTTACTTGCTCTGTGCTTCATCACGTTCCGGATGTTAAGGCGTTCTGCAGGGAAGTGCGCCGGCTCCAAGCACCCGGCGGAATCTTTCTCCACTTGCAGGATCCCAATTCTGAATACCTCCAGAGAAATCCACCTGATAGCCGACGGAAGAGGTGGTTGCTGGAACAAATTCGGCGCTTTACGCCGGCGCGTATATTGGGGCGCATCAGTCGCGAACTGAAGGGCGCGCAAGGAGAAGATTACATTTCAAGGGCTAACCGTGCGCTCATTGAGTCTGGAATCATTGCTCGCCCACTGAAAACAGCAGACCTTTTCGCCGTCACGGATATTCAGGAGCACAACGGCCATGGGATATCGATCGATGCAATGAAGCAATGGCTTCCCGACCACGAATGCATATCTCGACGGTCGTACGCGTTTTTCGGTAACCTCGCCAGCGAGTTGCCCTCCGAGATGCGCTCCCAAGAAGAACTGTGGTGCAAGCAAGATCGGGTTGACGGCCTTGAAGTCGCCGCGGGTTGGCGGCTGCGCACCGCCTGACGTTGGGCTGCGGCTGGAAGGCGGCAGCGAGCAAGTAGAACTGCGAGTTATCTTGTGAGCCCAAATGGACAGTTGTCCCGAGTCGTCTTAGCCCCCTGGAAAAGACATGATTCCGGGTCTGTGCCCGGTCGCACAGCCGAACCAGAAAAACCTCGTGCGGATTCGCTGCGAAGATTCGGTTTGTACTGCACGCTGGCGCTGATTTTTCTACGCTTCAGCTTTTTGTCTGAACTGATGACATATCTGACGGGCAGGGAGACGTATGTCCTGTATATCTTTGGCCCGCCAGCACTGATCTCGTTTCTTTTCGCAGGAGGATTTCGCCGCAGTCTTGGCGAAACCGGCCCCAAGCTTTGGCTGGCCTTCGTGGCTTGGATGTTGATTGGTGTGCCGTTCAGTGCGTGGAGGGGCGGTTCACTCACTCTCGCGATCGCTTACATCAAGACGGAGTTCATTTTATTGTTGTTCACCGTGGGCCTGACGCTAACTTGGAGCGAGTGCCGGAAAGCGATCTATGCAATCGCTGGCGCCGGTGCGTTCAGCGTGGTCGTGGGGCTTTACTTCATGCGATCGGGCGCAGAACGATTCTCGATGGCGTGGTCGGGACAGATTGGTAACTCGAACGATTTCGCGGTTCATCTTCTGCTGGTCGTGCCATTCATCCTTTTCGTGGTTCTCAGACCGGGCACACCGAAGGCGGTTCGCGTTGTGCTTGGCGTTGCCGTGATCGTGGGCCTGTTCGAAATTCTGCGCACCGCCTCTCGCGGCGCTCTGATCGCGGTAGTGGTCACAGTAGTGTTCCTGCTTTTGCGGGGTTCTGCAAAACAACGGATCGCGATTGGAACCACGGCTGTCGTGGCCCTCGTGGCTTTGATCTCATTGCTACCAGCTGACACATGGAACCGAATGTTATCGTTTTCGAACGATGCCGGGGCCAGCAAAGAAGCCCTAGAGTCCAGCGCAATCCGCGAACACCTGTTGGAAGAGAGCGTCATATGCACGCTGGAACATCCGCTTCTCGGTATCGGTGTGGGTGAGTTCGGGTCGTATGAGGCAGCCAGAAGTGGGGGAAACGGACACGTGGGGTGGCAGCCGTCGCATAATTCTTACACGCAGATCTCGAGTGAGTGTGGCATTCCTGCGCTGCTGCTTTATCTTGCGGTGGTGGTCTGGGCGTTCCGGCTGCTGTCGCGCATCGAGAAACAGGCCTCTGGCCCTTATAGACAGGAGATGGCGACGGCGGCGTATGCCATACGAATTGGCCTGATCGGGTTTGCGACTGGAACTTTTTTTAATAACTTTGGCTACTCGTTCGAATTTCTGCTCGTCTCTGGCCTGATTGAGGTGATGTGGCGTGCGGTGCGCCATAGCGAATCCAGCGCTACGGGGAATGCTCCGGCGGTCGCGCCGATCCCTGCTGTTCCGTGGGGGCCAAAGAACGCTGGCCGCGATTTGCCGCGTCCGAGGGCCAAACGGATCGGTTGGTAGGATCTGACTGGGACGCATCCTTCCTGGCCATTGGCGTCGCGTCGATGAATCCTTATTCGGCAGCGACCTTCGACGTGACCCGCTCGGCGGGGCGCAGCATGCCCTTGAGCGCGCTAACGAGCTGAGCAATTCTGCGGTAGTGAAGCGTGAATAAGGCGGCGGCATAGGAGATGGCGCCGGCGGCCACGAGGAGTGCCAGATTAAGGAGCGGCGGTCCGCTGCGCGGAAGGAAGCGGTAGGCGACGAGCACGACGATTGCCATTATGGCGGAAGCGCTCGCCGCGGGCATTACAGCCATAGCGTACTCGCGAAGCTTCATATCGGTTTTTCGGAAGGCGCGGACGTAGAACGGCACCATCATGGGAGGATAGGCAACGGCCCAGGCGGCGGCAATCCCTGTGGTTCCCCAGTGGCTCCCCGCCAGGAAGGCAATCGGCATGACAATCGCGGAGGCGAATGACGCCCACATGACGAATTGCGCATCGCCGATTGCGGTGAGCATGTTAGGAAGAACAGTGGCCACCGACCGGACAGCGACGAAGAGGCCCAGCAGGCGAAGGGGGCCGATTACAAGAACCCATTTTGGGCCAAGAACCGCCGGGACCAGGTATGGAGCGGAGACGGCAAGTCCGATGCTCGCCGGGACAGTAACCAACGACAGTAGCTCGGTGAGGCGTAGCACATAGCGGCGGAGCTGAGGCTTGTCGGTTTGGATCGTCGAGAAATACGCAGGCGTGACACCCATCAGCAGATTCGAGATCTTCTCGACCGGGGCGGATGAAATTGTCCAAGCGACTGTGTAGTTGCCGAGTGGCACCGAGCCGAGGACCTTCCCAGCCACGGCGAAATCGGCATTGTCATACGCGTAAGCAGCAATTCGGCCCACCATCGCTCGATAAGAGAACGTGATCTCTCTTTGCAATCGACGGAAGCGCGGCCAGGAGAAAGGCTGTCTGGCATAGTAGTACGTCAGGAGGGACACGGTCGCGGCGCTGACCATGTATCCGATTACCAGGCTCCAGTACCTGAATTGGAGAAGCGCGAAAACTATGGTCGCTGCGATTTGACAAGACGCCCGCACGGTCTCGATACCGGCGAGTAGTTTGAATCGAAGTTCTTTCTGGAGTATTGCCCTTGGGACTACCTGGAAGGCACTGAAGAGATATAGGCCGCTCGATACGAGCAACACGTTTACTAAAGCCGGCGTGGCGAAGAAGTGCGCGATTGGAGACGCCAGACCACAGGTCAGTCCCACCAGACCGAGACCCGCGAGCAGGGCATACGTATTCAGTTCTGAGATTTGAGACTGCGTCAGATCGCGCAGCGCGATAACAGCATCGGAAATGCCGGCTTGGCTCAGTAGGAGGGCCAGATTGAGATAAAGCCCAGCCATCCCCGCAATGCCGTAATCGTACGGCGTGAGAAGGCGCGCAACGATGATCGTCGACGCCCAACTCAGGATCTGGGAAGCCCACCGAGCCGCAGCGCTCCAGGCGACTGCATGTGCCATGGAACGATCAAGAGAGTGAGACTCGGTCATGTGGACGATGTTTTCCTTGCGGCTCGAAGCTTAACGAGGATGGGCCATAGATCGGCTGGGTGTGCACAGCACGGACGGACGGCCTCGCGTGGAACGGGGATGAAATGGGCGCACACGTTTACACCTTGACCGGAGCCAGTGCTGATTTCGTGGACGGTGACCATACTACGATGTTTACTTCGTTTTGCTAGGCTTTTTTCGGCCTCAAGTTGCAAGTCCGCCACGGGACGCAGACCGTCGCGGGACGGGTTGCGGGCGTGTCTAATGCCGGCCGCCAAGAGCTTCAAAAACGCGGAGGTTCTACGCTCCGGAGGGTGATTGGCGTTGTGAACACGAGGTTTCGATGGCGTTGAAAAAAAAAGGTGCGTCGGCTAAGCTACAAGATTCCGGGAGTTGAGCTTGTACATTCGCGTTGACGTGTAGGCATAGATTGCCGTGACGATCACAGAGGCATTAAAGATTCTTCGTGAAGCTCCGAAGGAGGCAAGTCCGCTTGAAGTGACGCTGGCTTGCGGCTTCACGCCTTTGCACCTACAGACCTTCCTGGCCGCGCATTTGCAGCAGGTTCTGCCGGAGCGTCGTGTGGTTGTTTCGACTGGGCTCTTCGCTGATCTGTTGAACACCGTCGATAAGGCAATCGGGCAGCGCATACGAAATCTGGCCATCGTCATTGAATGGTCTGACCTGGACGCTCGCTTAGGCTATCGCGCGTGTTCAAAATGGGGGGCAGACACAGCAACGGAGGCGGTCTCGTTCGCGGGGATCGCACTAGAACGGCTTGCCGCGGCAGTCGAGCGAGCTGCGGGTCACACTAGAATAGTCATTTCGCTTCCGACCTTGCCCTTGCCGCCTTTCTTTTACACACCGGGCTGGCAGCTAAGCGACTCAGAAGCTGAACTAGCTCATCTTACGGCGACATTTGCTGCCAGGACAACGAGTTCAGGGGCCGCAGTCGTCAATCCGACTTGGCTAGACCGTCAGCCGGCTTCGCAAACGCACGACCTGAAATCCGATCTCTTGCTGGGACTTCCTTACACTCTTGGCCACGCGGATCGTCTGGCCGCCGGCATGGCGCATCTGGTTCACCCAGGTCCGCCTAAGAAGGGTGTAATCACGGACCTTGACGACACGCTGTGGTCGGGCCTGGTGGGGGAATTGGGGCCGGATGGCGTTCATTGGAGCGTGGACCGACACAGCGGATTCCATGCTTTGTATCAGACTCTTCTATGCACATTGGCCCAGCACGGCGTCCTGGTAGGAGTTGCGAGCAAGAACCGACTCGAAGATGCAGAAAAGGCTTTTCGTCGTGCTGATATGCTGCTGCCGCGGGACGCGGTATTTCCGATGGAGGTTCATTGGGATGCCAAGTCCACATCCGTGGCAAGGATTCTGAAGACGTGGAACATTGCTGCCGACGCGGTCGTTTTTATTGATGACAGCCCAATGGAACTGGCGGAGGTTGCGGCTGCCCACCCGGGCATCGAAACGATTCAGTTTCCTGGAACGGATTATGGGGCCGGTTCCGCGATGCTTGAGCGGATCCGAGACCTGTTTGGAAAACAAAGACTGACTTCGGAGGATTCGATACGGCTGTCAAGCATTCGACAGGCGGAAGAGTTTGCAAGCGGCGCCACCGGTCCAGCTCCGGAGACTTTCCTACAACGGGCGAATGCGATCGTCCATTTCGATTTTTCCAAACCGAAGAGTGATTCGCGAGAATTCGAACTCGTCAATAAGACTAACCAATTTAATTTGAATGGACTTCGTTACACACAGTCGGACTGGGAATCAGAATTGATGGGGTCCGACAAGGAGTTCGTTGTTGCCAGCTACGAGGATCGGTTCGGGCTGCTGGGTAAAATTGCCGTGATGATCGGTACGCTGACCGGTGACACGCTACATCTGAAATCTTGGGTGATGAGCTGCCGTGCCTTCAGTCGCCGAATCGAGTATTTGTGTTTGCGAATTTGTTTCGAACGGTATCAGCTGCGGCAGATTGAGTTCGATTTCGTCGCGACTAGCAGAAATGCGCCACTGCAGGAATTTCTAACGTCACTTATTGGTTCAACGCGGAACTCGCCGCTCGTGCTTACGCAGAGCCGGTTTGAGGAAGTATGCCCTCGTTTATACCACAGAGCCGAGGGAGTCACGGGACTGGAGTCCGATGGACAACACTCAGGAACGATTAGCCAAGTGCTTTGAAACGGTATTTCCGGGCATGCCGGCGGCGGAGATCTCGCAGTGTTCACAGGAGACGATCTCCGCTTGGGATTCGATCGCGGCGGTCACATTGCTGAACGTCGTCGAGGAGGAGTTCGGTTTTTCGATCGATTTCGATAAGCTGGCCGAACTCAATTCGTTCGATCGCATGCTTGCCTACGTGAAGAGCCAGGGCCGGGGCTGAGATGACGAAAGACGGCGCTGGCAGTTTGACCCGCCTCCATCACGTTGGGTTCGTGGTCGAACGAATTGAAGAATCGATCCCCCAGTTTGTCCGGTCACTTGGCGCGCAATGTAGCAGCGAAATATTTATCGATCCGATCCAGAACGTTAAGGTGGTATTTCTGACGACGGCTGCTGGAGACGCTCAGATTGAGCTAGTCCAAGCGAACGCGGCCGATTCGCCGGTGAGCCGCTTCCTCGCCAAGTCGGGACCGGGGTTGCACCACTTGTGCTACGAAGTAGAGGATATCGAGGAGACTCTGGCGCAGATGCGTACTCATGGTTCGCTGCTTGCAAAACCACCGAGACCAGCTGTCGCGTTCGGTGGTCGGCGGATTGCATGGGTGCTCACGAAAGAGCGGCTGTTGGTCGAAGTCCTTGAGGCAAAGTAGCGACCCCCGTGAATCGGTCCCCTGCACGGAACCGATCGGTTCGGAGCCAGTGGGACCGGAGGGGTGCAGGATGGTTTTCGAGCGCAGCTGCCAGGGAAATTAGAGAATGCCCAACGCTTTTGTTTTGAAAATTAGACGCAGAGAGACACCATTTTTCAAGCTGCTGTATAACGCAGCGCGTGCGGTACAAACCGCCACGCTCCCGCTCCCGAGCGTTCTGAACCCGCTGTTGAGGGGGCTATTTTCATTACACCAGGGGTTTATGGCATCGATGCGATGGCTATTCACTTTTTTTTATCGGAAGCCGTTGTTTCGAGGTCGTTGTGAGTCCATGGGCAAGCGTTTTACTCTTTCCAAGATGCCGTTCGTGATCGGCCACACAGAAATCCACATCGGCGACGACGTCAACTTTTTCGGGCAAGTGGATATTTTCAGCGGGCGAATCTTCGATCATCCCAAACTGATCTTTCAGAACCGCGTCGATATCGGACATAACGTCTCATTTACCGTAAACAAAGAGATCCTTATCGAAGAGGATGTGAATGTAGCTTCCGGTGTCCACTTTATGGACACGGACGCGCACCCAAGAGAGTTTGAGGACAGGATTGCCGACCTGCCTCCTCGACCAGAAGAAATCAAGCCGGTCCGAGTTTGCAAGGGCGCGTGGATCGGCGGCGGCAGTTGCATTATGAAAGGGGTGACAATTGGCGAGGGCGCGATAATTGGCGTGAACAGCGTCGTCGTTACGGATATTCCCCCTTTTTGTGTGGCTATGGGCAACCCTGCTCGAGTCATTGTGAAAAATATCAGACAGGCTGCCCGTACTGCAGAGACACAGTCACCTGTGTGAGGGCCGTAGAGCCGCTTGTACTCGAGCGGACTTCGTCGGTCAGCGTTGGGAAGCGCCGGGCTGCGGGGAATTGTGACTCGGTAGTGGTGCGCTGCAGAACGGACCGAGCTTTGCGCCGCCGCTGCCGCACAGAGCCGCCGCAAAGAGCGCTTCATATCGGTCGGCGATCTTCTCGGTTCCGTAATTATCCAGGATGCATTTTCTCGCTACCTGACCCATTCGCGCGCGGACCGAAGTCTCAGTAAACAGGTTGAGAATTGCTTGCGCAATCGCATGCGAGTCTCCCACAGGAATCAGCAGGCCCTGCTCGCCATGTCGGACCAGTTGTTGGTTGGCTGGAATGTCGCTGGCTACGCACCCCAATCCGCTCGACATTGCTTCCGCAAGAGCGCAGGAGAACCCCTCAAACGCGGAAACGAGTGCGAAAACATCCGCGAGCTTCAGCCAGGACGCGACCTGAGCGGGCTTCACAGCACCGATGAACTGAACGTTGTTGTGTAGATTGAGTCGCCGGGATTGTTCTTCGAGTTGTGTACGGATCGGCCCCTCACCGACCAGAAGCAGCTTCGATTGAGACATTTGCTTGGAAACGAGAGCGAAAGCATCGATCAGTGAATCCAGCCGCTTCTCCGGAGAAAGCCTCCCACAAAAGAGGGCGACAGGCGCTGCGGGTGGGATGCCGAACTGGGAGCGCAACAGGAGGCGATCCGGCTCACTTGCCGGCGAGAACTCGTCTGTATCGACCGGATTTGGCATCCACAGCAACTGTTCGGGCGATAAGCCGTGTTCGACAGCCTGTTGGCGCATATCTTCGTTAAGAATCATTACGCATTGTGCCCAACGGCGAAGCCACCGGAACTCCAGGCGGCCGAGGTAAGACTGGCTCATGAAGGGAATGACGCGACTGCCGGACATCTTCATCACAATAGGCTTGCGCAGAATTTTCCCAATCGGAAGGCCTGCAGCCAAATGCAGCCCTTGCATAAGAAAATAGAGCACCTGATAGTTCTTGCGTTCGCGGATGAGCATGCCGGCGACTCGGAGGGCGAAAACGATGTCCTTCATGGCGCCTTTCCAACGCCCGGCATAGATCCGAACGGGGACGCCCTTTGGGTCAACCCAATCACGAACGGGCGGCATCGGGTCGCCGCCGGCACAAACGACACGAACGCGATTCCCGCGTGCGAGAAGGGCCTGGCAAACGCGTTGAGCTTCGATCTCAGATCCGCCAAGCGTTGGCGGATAGGAATGGCAGATCAACAGGACGGAGACCGCCTTATGATTTGGCTTGTTCGTCACGATCGAATCCTCGCTAACACCGGAAAGGCCCGGGGAACTCTTGTGGCTATCGCTCGAGATTACCTGCGATGCCGCATTTCACACGTGCGAAGCTGCCAGAGTGCCACCGTGAACGACGATGGCGAAAACATGTTGCGCGTCAACAAGGTCAACTTATGAGAATCAGCGGCAACGATGGCCGCGATTCCGCGCGCTGGAGAGATACGACTTTTTCAGCACAGCCGAGTGTTTTAAGATTGGCAGCTCGCAGATTGCTGCAAACACGAGCCGGTCCGATCGACTGCCGCCGGAATTTGCGCGGTTGCAAAAAGCGAAAGAGCTGTTTGCACGCTATCCTTCAACGCGCGTTCACTATAACGTTCCACAACTGCCGCTCGGCCTGCGGCGCCGATCGCGTTGCGCCGCTCCGAATCCCGGAGCAATTCGATCACCGAGCGAGCGATCTCGGCCGGATCATCCGCCAGCAAGATTTCTCTGCCGGGTTCGAGCGCCAGACCCTCGGCGCCGACGCTGGTCGACACAACGGCCTTGCCCGCGGCGCAACCTTCTAGAATTTTGATCCGAGTGCCGCTTCCTAATCGGAGCGGGACAACCACCAAGGTTGCCATGGTGAGATATGGCGCCATATCGGGCACGGTGCCGGTGAATTGGATTGCCGTGTCGCTGCGAAATTCATCGACGAGATAAGCCGGCGGATTTCGCCCGGCAACGACGAATCTCACGTCTGGGCAGACAGCGCGAACCAGGGGCAGGATCTGATGCGCGAAGAACTCCACCGCGTCACGGTTGGGATACCAGTCCATTCCGCCTTGGAAGAGAATGACGGGCTGGTTGTCCTCGCCAGAGCCATTCTGAGAAGGCTGGAACGAATCGGTGTCGACCGCATTGGGCACGACACAGATCGGAAGGCTCGGACGAAGCTGGGAGAGCTTGTCTCGATCGTGCTCCGAGCATGCCATTGCGACCGCGGCCCGCGCACAAGCGCTTCGTTCCGCTTCACTCATCAAACGCGATTCGAAATTCGCATACCATTTTTTCGCGTAGTTCTTCTCAAGCTCGGCGTACCGCTGAAGGATCACGTGTTCGACGTTGTGGCAGTTGAGCACGATCGGAACGTGAGTGGGCGGCACGTTGACGAGGACGTAGAGGGAGTCGCAGACGATAAGATCGAACGGGACCTCGTCCAATCTCTGCCGGATTTTAGCCCGCATCGCAACAGAATGAAACCTCTCGACGGAATATGGCTTCAGCGAGAGCAGGCACCGAATTCGTCCGAAATAGTCCGACCTCTGCGACATATTGGTCAGGTTCGAGTTTCCATCCAAGAGATCGATCGTCGCACAGCAGGAAGACAACGGCTCGAGCGTCGCGGGCCTAACAGCCGGCGCGAAGGACACAAACGTCAGTTCGTGACCCAGCGAGCGAAGGGCTCGAAGCACCGACAAGGTGCGGATCGCCTGTCCGTTGTTAGGTGGAATCGGAAGGTTTGTCGAGACGAATAGTATTCGCATCTAGTCGGTGAGAACCATTTTCTTTTGGATTCTGGTCGCCGAACTCTCGGAGTGCTGGCTGCAGTCCGCTCGCTCCCGCGTTGCGGGCGCTAGACAATCCCGGTAGAGGGAAAACATGAAATCGCAATAAGCCTGCGGTGTGTATGCCGAGGCTGTGTTTCGAGCCGCCTGCGAAAGCTGTTGTCGCAAAACGTCGCTATCCAATACGCGGGCAATGGCGCTAGAAAGTGCGGCGGGATCCTCCTTCGGAACCAGCAATGCCGAATTGCGATCGGAAACGATTTCCGGCACGCCACCGACGGCGGTAGCAACGATGGGAAGCCCCGCTGCCATGGCTTCGAGTAAAGCGTTCGGTGAACCCTCGGTGGAGGAAGGCAGAACCATTACGTCTGCCAGAGTATAGTAAGGAGCGACATCAAATTGGTGTCCCACGAAACTCACGCAGTCGGCGACACCCGAAGCGGATGCTAATCGCTCGAGGCGTCGGAGATCCGGCCCATCTCCCACCACCAGGAGGCGGAGCTTCCGTTCGGCGTTTTGATTTCGGAGATTCGCCAGAGCCTTGATCAGTTCGGCTTGTCCTTTTTCGCGAGACAATCTCCCCACACTCAGCAAAACCCGCGTGCCAGGTGGAATTCGAAGAACCCGGCGCACCTCAGAAACAGCTTCATCGCTGGCCGGCACGAAGGGGTTAACCGCGTTGTGGCGGATTGCAATTCGCCCTCTGTCGACACCAAGGCGCTCCAGTTCCGACGCGAAGGGATTACACACGGTCACGACTCTGGAACTTGCTGGGAGCGACCAGCGGTCGAGTTGGTTATAGAGAAGAACCTTCAGGTCTGTCCAAGTGTATCCGTGATGAAAAGCGATCCAGGGGTAACGTCTGTAGGCCCCGGACAATCGGATCAGGAAGTGGGACTTCACGCTATGCGTTTGCAAAATATCGGGATTGTACTCCGCGATGAGCTTGCGAATCGCCGGCACAATCGCCGGATCAAAGGCGAATCTTTCCTGGATTTGGTGAACTCCGATCTGGGCTTCCTTGCAGGCTACAGTGAAGTCATTTTCGACGGGCGTCTTTCCGCGACGAAAGGTGGCAACGGAAACGCTCACACGGAGCGAAGATGTATTCGCCTCTGCCGCATGGCGGGCGAATCTGATCAGGTTTTTGGCCGGGCCGCTCAGCCAGGCCGTCTCCATGAAGTCAAGCACCCGGACAGTGCGAACAGTTTCGGCCTTTCGTTGTTCGTCGATGTGTGTCAATTTCGTTGGGGACTCGTCGGGGGCTAACAAACCAATTCTTCCTTTTCGTTTGCCAAGTTCTGAATTGGACGAGTTGTGGACGCCGGCTTAAGAACCCGAGCAGGATTACCAGCGCTGACCACACCCGAAGGCATAGGCTTGGTTACGACGGCGCCAGCACCGATCGTGGTTCGTGCTCCAATGTCAGCCATAACGACAGCCGACGCGCCGATCCAACAATCTTTGCCGATCGCAATTGGAGTCAACGAACTCTTATCGGTTCCCATAATCCGGCCGTCAGCCGCCCGGGGATGCTGACGACGCCCAGCCAGGATCTGGACGTGGCTGGCGATCTGTGAGCGCTCCCCGATATTGCACGCGCCGAGAACACAATAAGCTCCGATGTAAACACTCTCGTTGACCGTGGATGAACTTTGAGCAAAAAAGGACCCGAACGAGATTCGGCTGTTCAAAGAGCAATGATCCAAGGTTAGATGATAATAAGCGACCCGCAGGTAATCACCGAGGATTCCGGGAATAAGGGCGAACGTATGAGAAAACAGCTGAAAGGCCGATTCCGAGCGCCCGAAGCCCGTCATTAGGGCGAACGGAAAGGCAAAGAAGACCGAAATTACCTGCACCACGAGTTTAGACCCTGACTTCAATGGGATTCACCTGTTTGGGACGTATACGACCGCCCATAATTCCTGAAAACCCTGATTTCTCACGTTGTCATTCAAATCAGGATCTCTACTAGGCATGCGAGGCGCCCAGCTTTGGGGCGCGCCCTAAGACCGATATTAGCATTGCACAGTCCAAACTTGGCGGCATACCGCCATACCGTAAGTAACTACATATATTAGGCTTAGCATGCCCATGTCAATTTTGATCCTTATGTGAAACTCCGTCGAATATGGAGTACGGCAAATCTTTTCCCGTATTTGCCCCTGTTATGCCGGCTGCCGACCCCTAGATCGCGAAAACCACGCGGAGCCCGTGAATTTCCCTGGCATGAAGATTGCAAGCCATTAAGACCAGACCCTGAGTTTTGGTGTGACGAGAGCCGCGACAGGTGTCGCGGGCTGCTACTGATATTCCGAATGAGGTAAGAGATGCCACAACCAGCAGTGAGCGCTTTCCCTGAGACGGAGAACAACCAGGCAAAACCGGTTTGGATTCGAAGCGCGCACCCAGCCCCCTCTCCCGTCGAGCAGTCGTGTTGGATGGTCCTGTCAGATGGACTAGGGGTGGGAGAACAGCTTGTTTTTCAGCTTCGAGGCGCGCAGAAACGGGCAATCAAGGTGACAGCGGGAAACCGCTACGCGCGAGTTTCTCGTTATGACTATGTCATCCGTCCAGCGGTGAGAGAGGACTACAGGCGCCTTGCACGAAGTGTACTGAAAAGCGGCCAAGCACCGACGCGAATCGTTCATCTCTGGTCACTGCGGCCGGAAGGAGCGCGAACCAGGCTAGATGAGAGTCTGGAGTTGGGGCTTTGCAGCATTCCTTACCTGCTGCAGGAGCTGAGCAGCCTTCATCCCGGCGGTACCGATATAGCCGTGGTTTCGAACGCTCTGCAATCGACCGATGAGTCACTGCGGCACTGGTTTCGAGACAGCGTTGTTCGTCTTCAAGGGGCTCTGGCTCAGGAATTTCCGCAGGCGACCTGCCGCAGCATAGATGTCGACACCTCAAAACAGGCGCTGCCGCAGATCGCGGTACAACTGGTTCGTGAGCATTCAGCGGCTTTTGCCGATCCAGTGGTTGCGTATCGTGGTGATGAACGGTGGGTGGACAGGGCCGCGGGCTCCGGTAGTGATAGCGAGGCGGCCACAGGGACTTCGAACGGAAACGGCTGGCAAGCTCGCGAGGACTTAGGTGCTGGGGGGGCAAACCAGGTTGAAGCTCTGCTAGAAGGCTGGTGGCGCGAGCTTCTGATGACCGAGCGAGTCTCGGCTGACGACGATTTCTTCGACCTGGGCGGAGACTCGATCATTGCGGTGCAACTGTTCAGAAAAATTAACAGCAGATTCGGAATCGAGCTCGGGCTTTCGACCATCTTCGATGCGCGCACAGTCCGGCAACTTGCGGATGTGATCTCCCAGGCTGAGAAGGAGACGACGCCGCAGGCAAAGTCGTCTCCAGCCGTCGTGGCGATACAGCCAAAAGGCCAACAGCCTCCCATTTACGTGATATCGGGCGTCGGAGGAAATGTAATCAAATTCCAGAAGCTCGCGTTTTACCTCGGTGAGGATCAACCCATGTTTGGCCTCTTGCCGCGCGGCTTGGATGGAAAAGAGCCGTATTTCACTCGCATCGAGGACATGGCTGGGTATTACGCGGATGCAATTCAAGACACGCAGCCGGTTGGTGCGTACCAGCTGATGGGGTATTCGTTTGGAGGTTTGGTAGCCTACGAAGTGGCGCGGCAACTGGTCGATCGTGGCGGGCAGGTTTCCTTTCTTGGGCTCCTTGATTCGGCCGAGCCACAATATCTGGACCGGTTGCAAAGAGCACTTCCAAGACGACAAAGATATCGCGCCCAGCTGGACCATTTGGCAGAAGCAGCAGCATCACGCGGGATGGAGCGTCTGCGGGACCTCTTTGCGTCTAAGCTATCAGCATTAACGTTCAAGGTCTATCGCACGCTTGGCCGAGCCGTTCCACAGGATCTGGGGAAAATGGAATACATCAGCCTGCTTGCAGGGACGCAATATCATCCTGGACCGTACTCGGGGAAGGCGACAATCTTTCGATCGACGATTCGCGAAATCTCTGAAGGAACGGATCGCGATTTGGGGTGGGAAGGGCTGGCGGCCCAGATCGAGGTCATCGACATTCCCTCGAATCACTTCAATCTTTTCAAAGATCCAAACGTTGGCGTGCTGGCTGAGAAATTGAAATCGGCGATCAACGCAAATTCCGTGAACGCCGCTCAGATGCAAGAATTACGGTCTTAAGCCATGCCTCGGCCTTATCCCGTTGAATACACCATCGGAGTCGCAACGGCGCAGGATTCTTATCAAAGAACTCGGAACTGAAGGCGAAGTAGGCCGCAGATCGTGTAGCGACGGAGGCTGCCAGTAATGCTCCAACCGAATTGGTCGAAAACGTGGACGTACTTTGATGGCGACTGGCACGAGGGCAACGTGCCGATTATAGGGCCGCGCACGCATGCGGCGTGGCTGTGCTCGGTTGTTTTCGACGGCGCGCGGGCTTTTGAAGGAGTTACGCCTGACCTGGACCTGCACTGCGCGAGAGTGAACGAGTCTGCCAAGAAGCTCTACCTTAAGCCCGTCGTTTCGGCTGAAACATGGATGGAGCTGGTGCGTGAGGGAATCAGCCGCTTCGACGGAAATGTCGCGCTTTATATTCGACCGATGTACTGGGCCGAAAAAGAGGGACCGTGGGTTCAGGCGCACGATCCCGAATCGACGCGCTGGTGCTTGACGATCTATGAAGCGCCGATGCGGAAACCGACGAATGGGTTCTCCGTAACTGTGTCGCCCTTCAGGCGACCGACGTTGGAAACAATGCCCGTGGACGCAAAGGCGGGCTGCCTGTATCCAAACAACGCCCGTGCTTTATTTGAAGTGCAGAGCCGGGGATTCGACAACGCCGTTGTGTTAGACATGCTGGGCAATGTCGCCGAGCTGGCGACTTCGAACATCTTCATGGCGAAGGGTGGGGTGGTCTATACGCCCGCCGCCAACGGCACGTTTCTGGCAGGCATAACGCGACAACGCGTAATCGGCCTGCTACGCGATGCGGGCGTGGAGGTTGTCGAAAAGACGCTCCCATACAATGATTTCCAGTCCGCCGACGAAATTTTCTCGACGGGCAACTATTCCAAAGTAGTTCCAATCGGCAAGATCGATGACCGTCAGCTCGCGCCCGGCCCGTTGTACACCAAAGCCCGCGAGCTTTACATGGAATTTGCACATGCAACTGCGCTGAAGCCGCTCGCTGTCCGCTGAGCGAAACGCCCCTCCTGCCGCGTAGCTACATTCGAACGCGGCCTCTTCGTCGCGATCCGCCTTCCACCGCTCAGACGCTCCGAAGGATTGTGCTGTATGCTGTTGCGCCTGGCCAAAGCGATTGCTTGTGCAGTGGAATTGTGAGGTGAACGGGATGAATGGTGCGGAGAGCCTTGTCTCAACACTGATTGCTGGAGGCGTAGAAGTTTGCTTCGCGAATCCCGGCACATCGGAAATGCACATTGTTGCGGCGCTAGACAAGGCGCCGAAAATGCGGTCCGTCCTCGCTCTGTTTGAAGGTGTAGCCACCGGCGCGGCGGACGGTTACGCGCGCATGAGGGAGAAAGCGGCCTGCACGTTGCTTCATCTCGGGCCGGGGCTGGGAAACGGGCTGGCAAATCTACACAACGCCAGCCGCGCTCACGTCCCGATCGTAAATATTGTGGGCCAGCACGCACTGGCACATTTGCGGTACGATCCGCCGCTCGCTTCGGACATCGAGGGAATTGCGCGGCCGTACTCACATTGGTTGAAGACCTCCAGTAGTGCGTCAGAAATCGGCCGCGATACAGCTGATGCGATCGTGGCGGCGCGCACGCCTCCCGGCAAAATCGCCACGCTGATCGTTCCGTCAGACGCTGCCTGGAACGGCGGCGGCGAAATTGTAGAGATGCCGAGGGTGCCCGAGGCGGCGATGCCGGGCCGAGCGAGCATCGAACGTACGGCTGAGATTCTGCGGTCGGGCGAACGAACCGCGCTCCTTATCGCCGGCCGCGCTTTATATGGCAAAGGCTTGTTGCTCGCCGGGCGCGTGGCCGGCGCGAGCAATGCCAAGCTTTTCGCACCGTATCCCTTCACGCGTCTCGAGCGTGGCACCGGCTTGCCGAGAGTTGAACGGATTCACTACATTCTGGAGCAGGCGACCGAACAATTAAAAGAATTCCGTCATCTAGTTCTGGTGGGCACCCCTGCGCCCGTTTCATATTTCGCGTATCCAGACAAGAATCCGTTTCCGATGTCGCCAGGGTGCAACGTTCACACGCTCGCGGAAGCGGACGAGGATTGCGTTGGTGCGTTGCAAGCTGTTGTCGATGCACTTCCAGCAACCAAGCAGAGAGATCTGTTAGTCGGGCAACGACCTGCGGCGCCCCGCGGGGAGATCACAGTCGCGGGACTTGCTGCGGCCGTGGGAGCGATGCTTCCGGAAAACGCAATCGTCGTTGATGAATCGATGACGTCGGGTCGAGCCATGCTGCCCGAAACGGTGAATGCGCTGCCGCACGACTGGTTGGCGAATACTGGCGGTTCGATAGGGATCGCTCTGCCGCTTGCCGTTGGCGCCGCCATTGCTTGTCCCGAGAGGCCTGTGCTCTGTCTGTCGGCCGATGGTAGCGGTATGTATACGTTGCAGGCGTTATGGACAATGGCACGAGAATCATTGCGAGTGACGACCGTCGTGTTCGCCAACAGAACGTACGGCGTTCTGAAGCGCGAATTCTCGAGCCTCGGAGTGGGCGATCCGGGGCGACGGGCGCTTGAGCTGTTTGAAATTGGACGGCCGGACCTAGACTGGGTACGGCTAGCGGAAGGTATGGGTGTGCCCGCGCGGCGCGCTACATCTCTGGAAGAATTCACAAAGCTGCTGCGGGATGGGTTCGAAAGTCAGGGACCCAGCCTGATCGAGATCAAACTGTAAGAACTCTGCAGGTGCTTTTCACGCGGATTGGATACTGGGTTAGTTTGAACTTTAACTGCTTGTGTCACGATCAAGAAAATTCAAACTGACCCGGTAAGGAAAAATTGCAACGTTGTAGTGCGGCAAACGGCTAAGAGTGTGTCGCGGTGCCTCCTGTATGCTGTTGATGATGCGTGACTTAAGTTGGATCTTATCTTGCTATACGCCGAAGTGCCGCACCAAGGTCCAATCGACCATAAGCGAGTTGGGCAGCGGGATTTCGGGCATGTAAGAGGGACTGCGTTTTGCCTGCCGGCTGGTCGCACGGGGAAATCAGGTCCGAACCACGCCGAGTCAAAAAATCCGACGATTGGGATTAGATATGCGGCCTGCAAGCTGATCAGGAGGCTGCCGATCGCTTGCGGTGAGTCTGGCTGACTGCGCTCGCCCGAACACGTGTGACGGGCGCGAAGCGTTGCCGGTCGGCCTTCTTGGCTGACAAATACTTCAGCCAGTTCGTGTAGATGCGGCGCGAGGGAAGCTCCCATGTCCTCTCCAGCGCGGCCTCGACCGCATCCTGCGGGAAAGTTTCCATAAGATCATCGGTCCGCTGGTTCTCGGCTTTTTCCTGAAATGCCGCGAGCGGCTGACGCGCGGCCTCGTTGAAGTAGCCTCGAGGCATCGTCGGATAATCGTCGCGCTCGCCCCGCACGAACCTTTTGACGTCGCGGCGATATTCCTTCAGGAGAGTGTGAGCACCGTATTCCGGGTGGCCCTGGAAGTGAAGGAATACGCTATTCCGCGTTTTCTTCACGAATGCGTCAACGCCCGCGTCGGAAGATCGGGTGAGAATGGTGTAGCCCTTCGAAACCAGTTCTCCCTCGCGCAACTCGTTCCAACGAGAGTGTGGGATTCGGTACGAGCCAGGCATCCCCTCGAACAGAGGATGGTCGGAAGCCACCTGAACGTCGAAAACGCCGGCACACTTCTCGCTCTTACGATACCGCCCGATCCCATCAACGTGAAGGACCGCAGCATGCGCGGCGAGACAGGACAATATTGTCGAGGCCGTGTTTTGCGCCGCCCAATCGAAAGCAGCGCTCAAGACGGTCCAATAAGGTTCGTTTCGCAGGTTCGATTGGCGCGGCTCGGTTCCGGTGATGATTGCGGCGTCGAACCTCATGCGCCAAAGATCCGCGATGGGGGAATAGGAGGCACTTACGTGCGCCTGTGCCTGTCCCGTACGTTCGACTCCCGGCAGCGAAAACAGGGTCACCGAAACCGGCGTTTCGTCCGCAGCCGCGTGCAGAAGATCGAAGAATTGCAGTTCGGTGTCTTCGAGTGCGGGGTCAGGCATGTTGTTGATGAAGGCGACGCGGATCGCGTTAGCGTCGCGGAACATGCGGTCCGAGCGGCTTGGCTGAGCGTGCTTCTCGGCCCAGCGCTTCGGAACTCGATCGGCTTCAATTATCAGAGGCATGGGAAACGCTCCAATTGGTTACGCGTCGACATTCAGGCCTTCACGGAGTCCAAGGATTGAGCGAGGTCGGCGACGATGTCGTCAATGTGCTCGATTCCGACGCTCAGGCGGATCATCTCAGGTGTAACGCCCACCTTTGCCTGCTCTTCAGGCGTCAACTGCCGATGGGTGGTGGAAGCGGGATGGCAAGAGAGCGATTTCGCGTCGCCCATATTGACCATCCGCTTGAACAGCTTGAATGCGTTGAAGCATTGCCGGCCGCCCTCGTAGCCGCCTTTCACGCCAAACGTCAGCAAGGAGCAGCGCTTGGAGCCGAGATATTTCTGGGCCATGGCGTAGAGCGGGCTATCGGGAAAACCGGCGTAATTGACCCAGGCGACTTTGGAATGGCTGCGCAGATACTCGGCGACCAGGCGGGCATTCTCAACGTGACGTTCGACGCGCAACGATAGAGTTTCCACACCTTGGAGCAGCAGGAATCCGTTGAAGGGAGACAACGTGGCGCCGGTGTTACGCTGGCACACCGTGCGGCAGCGCGCGACGAATGCCGCCCTGCCGTAGTGCTCGGTATAGACCACGCCGTGGTACGCAATCTCCGGCTTTGTAAGCATGTAAAACTTGTCGGCGTACTGGTTCCAGGGAAAGTTCCCGGCATCGACGATCATCCCACCGATCGTCGTTCCATGGCCGCCCATGAACTTCGTCATCGAGTGAACCACGACGTCGGCGCCATACTCGATGGGGCGTAACAGAACGGGCGTCGCGACGGTGTTATCGACGATGAAGGGCACGCCGTGTTTGTGAGCCACACGCGCAATGCCCTCGATGTCCGCGACATTGCCGGCCGGATTGCCAACTGTTTCGCAGAAGACGGCGCGAGTGTTTTCGTCGATCAGCTTTTCGAGCGCTTCGGGCCGGTCGGACTCGCCGAATCGCGACTGGATTCCCTGTTTCGGGAAAATGTGTGCGAGAAGCGTGTAGGTGGCCCCATAAAGCTGCGGAGTCGAGACGATGTTTGTGCCCGATTCGGTGATGTTGGCGAGAGCGTAGTGAATCGACGACATGCCGGAGCTCACGCTTAGCGCATCGACACCACCTTCAAGGGCCGCTACTCGCTTTTCGAGAACCGTGTTGGTCGGATTTCCGATGCGTGTGTAAACGTTGCCCTGGACTTCGAGATTAAACAGAGCGGCACCGTGTTCCGCACTGTCGAACTCGAACGCAACGGTCTGATAGATCGGGACAGCGACCGCTTTAGTGGCCGGGTCCGTCTCGTAGCCGGCATGTATGGCTAGCGTTTCCAGTTTCACCTTCGGCACCTTGGTGGAACGGGGTTCGATTGTTTCCGTGGCGCCCTCATTTCAGCGAGGTCGCGACATCCGGAACCGCAGCAACGGCGCGGCCGCGCGAAAATTCGCGAGTGAGATCGGCGGTGACACGATCGGCGGCAAACCGAGCTCCGAATGCGAAGCGCATCAGAGGGCCGAAGCTGTTCGCCGCGGAAACTCCGATGAAATAAAGGCCCGGCACGGACGATTCGAAGCGGGGCGAGAGTTTCGGCGCTGTGCCCGTCGTCCGGATCTTGGAACGAAGCCCTTCATCGAGGAACTTGAGCCGGTCAGCGTCCACCTGATAACCAGTAGCGGAGATGACGTGATCGACCGAAATCTCGCGGACATCGCCATTCTGCTCGCGCAGCCGGAGATGCACCTGACCGTCCTGGACCACGGCGCTTTCCGGGGTGTAGCCGAGGAGGAGGGGCACGCGGCCCATCACCATCTCTTTGGCAAACCAGCCGCCGGCGGGACCCAAGTGCGTGCGCACGGCGTGCAAACGGTACGGCTCGGGAAGGTAATGGAACACGTTGGGCCAGTTGGAGAAAAACCGCGAGCTGATGCCGGGACCAAGCCCCGATTGCGGATACCGGATACTTTGCCAGAGCGAGCGTTCGGCGCTTCCGCGAGTGTGAAACTTCAAGTCACGCGCGCGCGCGACGAGTTGAACGTGTGCACCAGCGTCGTACAGAAGGCCCGCCAAATCGGTGGCGGACGACCCGCCGCCGATTACAGCTACGCTGCGGCCGCGAAAGGGTTCAAGGTCGTGATGCGCGGAACTATGCGAGGAGAATTCCGCGGGCAGGTTTGCCAAGCAAGCCGGCACGTAAGCAAAGTGGGTGATGCCGACAGCGAGGACGACGTTCCGAGCCAGCAGCGTTTCGCCGTCGTCGAGCTTGAGCGAGAACCCGTCACGCGAAGAACTGATTCGCGTGATCATTTTGTTTTCGAGTTCGGGAACCATGCGGTCTTTGAATGCGGCTCCATAGGCGCAAAAAGTATCGAGGCGAACGGGAACGCCGACATCCTGATACTCAATCTTGTTCTGCGAACAGAATTCCCTCAGCGTAAACTGGCGATCGGCGCCGTAGAGATTCGAGGCGAAGCCCTCAGACTTAAGCCGCATGCCTTTCGGCATCTTGGACGCCCAGCTGTCCATGAGGCGGCCGAAAATGCGGAACTGGACACCTTTTTGGCGAAGGTGAGCTCCCAACGAAAGACCATAAGGCCCCGCTCCAATGATGACTACGTCTATCATATCCAAGAGTCGAACTCCTTTCGGATGTATCGGTCGTTAGCGCCTAGCCAGACCGAAGTATGATTCCCGTGCGACCGGGTGTTTCTGTGCAGTCAAATCTGCCACCATTTGATGGCCGCTATGAACTGTTTTTAATCGGACTGACATCAAAAAGGCAATTCTGTCGCCAACCGTGGGCTTGCTAAGTGCTTTAAAACAGGAGGCTTGGCTGTGACTGCTGCACTGGCCACAAGAAATCTATTATCCCTTGGTGGGCAAAGTTTTGCCGCCCTCGGCACAAGAGGTGGGCGGTGACGTCTGCCCGCCTCAGAGAGGTAAAACTAGCCGGCTCCGTACGCCTCGATGCCGGTGCAACGAATGCTGCCGGCCCTCTCGCCGAGCCGCAGCCGGTGCTCTTCATTCGTGACAAGAGCCCGGTGGAGCGCAACCACGGAATGAGTCAGATTGTCAGCTTGTACCAGGAATGAGGCACGACACCAATTGTCGGAGCACGAGTCGATGAGTATCTCGGCTCCGGCATTTCGAAGGGCGTCCTTTGCCTGATCGAATATGGCATTCAGCCTGGATCCAACCGCGGATACGAGACCGACATCGAGCCGGTGGTCGATTTTCTGAACGGTGCCATCCTGCAGTTCGGGTCCCAGGAACGACACGAGACGCGTGACGATTTCGTCGGCGCACAGAGCGGAGACGACGAGGCCGATTTCGTTTTGTGACACGGCACCAGTGGTCAGCACCACGTCTGAGCGGAGTCGCGTGACTTCGTCGATTGCACGGTCCAGCAATTCGCGATTCGTCGCGATTTTTTCACCTTGGATTACGACCAACGCAACTTGCCTGGCCGATGCCAGGGCTCTTACACCGGCTTTAACATACGGGCCTTCGGGTGTGATCTTTGTTCCGGGCGCTTCAGGCGCAAAGGTCTTCCGTATCCAAAGCGGCAGACCTATCTGCTTTATGGCGAGAAGTGTTTTCGGGTGCAGGACCTTGGCCCCGAAGGAAGCCAATTCAGTGGCGTCGTCGTAGGAGAGTTCGGGTATAACGCGCGCAGCAGGTACGACATTCGGATCGGCCGTCATGAAGCCATCGACGTCAGTCCAGATCACAACCTCGTCTGCATCAATCGCGGCCGTGACAATGGTCGCCGAATAGTCCGATCCATTCCGTCCGAGAGTTGTCGGGATGCCATCCGGGGTAGCTCCGATGAAACCCGTAATCACGGGTACAACGCCGTTTTCCATGAGGGGCAGAAGACGAGCAGTGCACTGAGCGCGCGTTTCGGCCATGGACGGTTCGGCTTCTCCAAAGTTCGCATTCGTAACGATCAGTTCGGTGGCTTCGATCGACTCGGTCGGCACCCCGCGGTCGGCCAGGGCACCCGCAAGCAGCGGTGCGGACAGACGTTCACCCATCCCTGCGATCAAATCACGTTGTTGGGGAGTCAATTGGCCGGAGAAGAGCACGTCTTCGCAGACCTGATCGCAGGCGCCGAGAACGTCATAGAGCTTGCGCGCGACGGCCATGCGAACGTAGGACGAGCGGACGAGGTCGGCCAAAGCATCGACGTGTTTGAATCGCAGGTCATTCAGAATTTCAGTGACAAGCCGGCGATTCCGCGTTTGTGCCGCGGACGCGAGACGAAGCAACTGGTCGGTGACGCGGCTCATTGCGGAGACAACGACGGCAATTCGGGCTTGCCGGGCGGTATTCTCCACGATGCTTGCAACATTTCGGATGCAAGTCGGGCCGTTCATCGAAGTTCCGCCAAACTTGAGGACCTGGACGCAGCTTTTGCTGCTGCTCTCGACGCGCGGCGCAGCATCAGTGACGAACGCGAGGCGAGTCGTTCGGCCGATTGCCGGCGACCCACTACTCTGGTTAAAATCGATGTCGTTTTTTGAACGGGGCAGCAAGGCTCTACTCCTCGAAATCTATTCGTTTGCCGGCGGCACTCGATCTGCCAGCAGCAAGGTGGCCCACTTTTTGCGGTTGTACCAAAAACTCCAACTGTGACTCTTGCGCGCACCGACGCGGATCAATTCAGGCTCTTCCCATGGGATATCGTGATAAGCGGAGCGTAAGAACACGCTCTGGGGATTTCGGACCCACTCTTGGGGAAATAGCGCGATCGTATCCTTCTCGGTCACCGGCGCGGTTTCGTTGGTTTCGGTGCCGGTGACGGCCGCGTATAAGGCAGCGGGAATATCGCGTCCTCGCCCGAGGCTCAGATGGCCGACCTGTGTTGGCCGTGGATTTATCTCGATCAGATACGCATTGCCAGAGTGCTTCTCAAGTAAAAAGTCAAAGCCTAGGATGCCGGACAAGCCGAGGCGATTGACGATGCGCGAGATCGCAAGATCGAGCTCGCGATGTTCGATTCGGCGCATAACGCTGGCGGGGCCATTCTTGTGCTGCTTTTTGAGAACTTCAAAATGAAGGCTGGCGCGAACGCTGCCTTTCCAGCAGGCAACGAGACTGGTTGCGTCTTCTCCCTGGATGAACTCCTGAGCGCTAACGCTGCTACGCTGCCGCAGCAGCACCGGCACAACGGACCTCATATCATGGTCGATCAGGGCTCGCTTCGCTGCACGGATTGCGGAAGGAGGCGATTGGAGAAATCGGAAGGCGCGGTGTGCTTCCTCGATCGTCCGCACGATTCGGACGCCTTCGCCGCTGGATGTACCGTCCGCTTTCAGAACGAGCGGGAAAGAGAGATCCGCACAGATGCCCGCGAGATCGTCCGGATCGGAGACTTCGGTCGTTCGCGGTATCCGAACAGCTTCTTCCTTCGCCAACTGCATAACAGCAGCACGAGCAGCGAGAACACGAAAACTTTCCACCGGCCCGAGCGACCGCTCGATCAGGGCGCAAACCGGCTCTGCTGGCTTTCCTCGGCGGCGAGCCTGATCGTAGACCTTGTGAACGAGTCGAACGGCATATTCGTCGCCGGGTATAACGAGATCGGGAAGGGCCGCCGTGATGGCGTCCGAAATTGACAGCACCGGAGCAAAGCCGTCGTACGGGTAGGTCTTGTGAATGGTAGACAGCTTTGTTAAAGGGTGTCCCGCAGGACACACAACATCCACAGAGAAACCGGCTCCGACAAGCGCCATAGCTAGCCTTGCCGTGGGAAACCAACGGGCCGTAGTAGCGATCAAGACGGTCGGCTTCAAGCGCTTTCGGTCCTCTCTCGGGCTGGAACGAGAAGAAGTGCCCTGTTTCAGGAATCAGTCGAGTCGTGGGTCATTGGGCAAGCTGGTCGCCAAACCCGAGGCGAATATGGGGGCCAGCGTTGGGTACGCAGATGTCTTAAATGGGTGAAATACAATGACTTATGTACTTATCCTAAAATACGGGGAATCCTGTATACAAAGGGGCGGAAAACGACTACCGATATTGGACAATCGTCTACCCCCCGGTGTGAAAACGTTCCAAGGAGACCAAATTTAACTGGCCTCCGGCGTGCTTGAACGGCCAACGGGTATCTGGGATGGCGATTGTCCGAGTAACTGGATCTCGATATCGAACGCAATCCTACCAGCGAAGGGGATGAATCATTGACTGGGTGCGAAGAGTCGTTTGCCGGTGAGCGGAAACAAGGAAGTGACGGGCCGAACCACGCGGCCCAAGATCAACTGCCAAACCGGATTATTGAGGTACTCGAACGGCAGGCGCGACTGTTGCCCACAGGAGTAGCTGTGGCCGAGCCGTCCGGATCGTGGACATATGGCGAGCTGAGAGAAGTGGTCCACCAAACGCGAAGTTGGTTGAACGACTCCGGTGTACGTCCGGGCGACCGGGTGATCGTCGTTGCGGAAAACTGTCGTGCGTTCGTTGCGCTGATATTCGCGATTTCCAGTCTCGATGCGTGGCCTGTGCCTGTGAATGCGCGACTCTCGGGGCGAGAGATCGATGAGATCCGAGAGCACTGTGGCGCTCGGCGGACGATCTACACGATCGTTGTCTCTGCTCATGCACGACAACACGCTGAGCACGATCGCGCGCAAATTATTGAGGTTCCGGGCCTGGGGCGCGTCGGGATGGGAGCGCTGAACGAGAACGCGTTGCCGGAGCAAGTGGAGCAGGAGGGAGCCAGGCAAGTCGCGATTCTGCTTTACACTTCGGGTACAACTGGGCAGCCCAAAGCCGTAATGCTGACGCACAGAAACGTTCTGTTCATCGCGGCCGCGGCTTCGAAAATACGGTCGCTGACGCCCGATGACCGCATATACGCGCTTCTGCCCATGTCGCACGTGGTCGGCTTCTCAGTCGTTCTGTTAGGAACGATGCTGAGCGGAGCAACGCTGGTAATTACGCACCGGTTCGATCCCGTGGCAATGATGAAAGACGTCACAGGCTACGGGCTAACGGTAGTGTTAGGCGTGCCGTCGATGTTTGCGCTTCTGGGGGAATACGCAAAGCTGAAAGGGATCAGTTCGTTTAACTTTCCCTCGTTGCGGATCATTTCTTCGTCAGGTGCGCCGCTTGGGTCGCAGCTGAAGGCGGAGGTCGAAAGGCTGTTCGGCCTTACGCTTTGCAACGGCTATGGCATCACGGAATGTTCGCCCACGATTGCGCAAGTGCGGATCGAGGCGCCACGGACGGACACGTCCGTCGGGCCTGCGCTGCCGGGAGTGGAACTGAAGGTTGTGGGTCCGGAGGGTCAGGGTCTGGCGAACGGCGAAGTGGGAGAGTTGAGGGTGCGCGGACCGAACGTAATGAAGGGATACTACCGCGCTCCGGAGGAAACGGCTGCAGTGATCGACTCCGAAGGGTGGTTCAATACACGAGACCTGGCGCGAATCGAGGATGGAAATTTGTTTGTCATCGGGCGGGCCAAGGAGCTGATCATTCGATTTGGATTCAACGTGTATCCTGCCGAAGTGGAAAACGTCTTGAACGCGCATCCCGCCGTGATGCGTTCCGCGGTTGTCGGACGGCGGGCAGTGGGAGCGGAGGGCGACGAAGAAGTGGTTGCGTTTGTGCAATGCGCGCAAAATGCACGGGTGTCTGTGGCGGAACTTTCGGCTCACGCGGCCTCCCGCCTTGCGCCCTACAAGGTGCCCTCGCAATTTGTGGTGGTCACGGAAATGCCAATGACGTCAACGGGGAAGATCGTGAAGGATAAGCTCGTGGCGCCCGGACCGAGCGGTGAGGCCTGACGAACGTTCGCCGGGGCGGTTCTTAACGGATGGGGCAGTCCGGAGAATTCGCGGGGGGCGCGGGCCTGTTCTCGATCGCCTCTGTCACATGACGGGCAAGCCCAGAAGCCAAAGTCGCCGCGCTCGTTTGAAGCATTCCGTGGTGCGTACCGGGCACAGTTTCGATCGAGAATTCACGGACGAATGGTCGCCACGTCGCCACCGGATTTTCCGGAAAGACTGTTTTTATTTGCGCTGTGACGAACTCCACCTTGCCTGAATACGGCGTCGGAATGTAACGTCGCAAGGCCAGACGGGCAGCTTCAGTGACGGGCCGAATGGCGCTACCGCAGATTCGTTCGCTCAGTTCTTGCGATTGTTGCGCTGTCGATGTCGACGTTGCATTCCCCAGAGCACGGCGCAGGCGATCTCGAAGGCGTTGCAGATAGGATTCATATCGCTGGGCCGCCCGCAACCGGCTCTGATGCGGATAGGCGTCGATCATGGCCAGCATTCCGACTGTTTCTCCCGATTCGCGGAGACGCCGCGCGATTTCGAGAGCGATCAAGCCGCCGAACGAATAACCGCACAACAAATAAGGCCCGCTAGGCTGCAACCGCCGTATCGGCTGCAAATGGTATTCGGCCATATGCTCAACAGTGTCAAGCGGATCGTCCAGCCCATCGCTGCCCTTGGCCTGCAGACCATAGATCGGACGGGCCCCATCGAGGTGCTCCACCAAGTCAAAAAACTCCATCACGTTTCCGCCGATCCCGTGGAACAGGAAGACCGGGGGAGCAAGCGAACCCGCCTTGAGGAGGAGAGCATTCGAAAAGGGCACCGGTATGCCTTCGGTGAGCACGCGAGCAAGAGTGAAAAGCGTGGGCGCTGAGTAGAGCGCTAGCGGTTGTAATGTATAGCCAAAAGCGGCATGAATCTGATCGCAAAACTGAATTGCTAATGGGGGATCGCCGCCGGCTTCGAAGAAATTCTGTTCTGGCTTATGCGGTGACACTCCGAGGACGTTTCGCCAAATCCGAGCGAGCGTTTGTGCAGTGCCCGGAGTCGAGCCAAGATCTTGCCGTTCCGCCGCGTTGCGTGCCTGATGTCCCAAGTGTCCCGCCTGAACCACAACGTCAAAACAACATCAAACGTTCAAGATCCGCCGTGCGCTGCTGGTTTCACGGGTTCTTCGGTGAGCGCCAAGACAGCGTACCCCGTTGCCGCATCCGTCATAAAGCGACCTACATAGGAATCAGGATCACGGCGTTCGTTCAGCGAAGAAGCTTTCCACGAACCATCGGCCGCACTCTGGTGCTCACGCAGCCAATGAAGCCCATTTTGAATGTGAAGATTTGTCGCCGCAATCCCCGACTGCAAGCAGGCGGAGACGATCATTCCCGTTGCCAGCCCGTCGCTTTGGTCATCCTGCGAGGTACCGTCGCTACGACGATCGAAAATGCCCATCAGCCTCGCCCGATTCCATCCTTGAACGACCACCAACGATGAAGTATTCCAGCCGCCATCGGGGCGCTGCCGGGCGAAAGCGCGCTGAATGATTTCCGATTGCCGCTTGCTGGCGATCAGACCTTGAAAACGGCTCGCAGCCCAAAGCAGCTCAACCCGATTGAGGAGGCACTGTTTCGCATAATTCCGGTTGAGATAATCGCGTAGGACAGCGACATGCTGCTGAACGGCCGGAGATATGCGGTAATCCTCCGGCGTCATCCCGACTGCCGCGGCAGCCAACGTGGCGCCGTAATAGACGGAGTTCCTCGATTCCCAGGGCTCCAACCCAAACTGTTGCCAGCGCCATGCGCCCGTGTCGTTACCGCTCTGGATCTGTTCAGCCCACATGTGTTCAAGAGCTGATTGCGCATCGTTGCTGAGATGGCCTGTCGCTGCGTCGCGACTCACGAGGATGAATGCATTGAGCACCGACTCGGTTCCTCGCGCGTTTTGCGATTGATGCGGGTTCTCCTTTGAGTCGGCATAGTAGGGCTTGTCCGCAGCCCAGTTGCGTACTCTCGCGACCACATCGTCGATCAACTTTTGTTCATCGGGGCTGGTACCGTTTTCGCCGAGCACTCTGTCGAGTTGCGGCCGAGCCAGAAGGTAAGGAACTGTCGTGTGGCAAGAGACACAAAACGTCGATGGACCGCGCACAGCGTTCTTCCACTGCATCCACCAGGCCTCTCGACTATCGAGATAGGCGGCCGCAGCGGCCGGGTTCCAAGAAGCGGGAACAGCAAGGGACGAGGGTTGCAGAGAAGCTTGGCTGCCGCTGGGCTTTATAGATCCGGAACATCCCGCGAGCGCCGCGACAGCGAAGCACAAACATACCGAGCGTCCGATCCGCGCCGCGATTGATCCAGTTACGATTTCAGTCCTCCGGCTTTAATGATTCACAGACGCCATGCGGCAGCCGACACCCCAGAGTTCGTCGTCGCGCAAGCCACAGTACACGAAATCCAATCGGCGTTACGTTGCGGAACGCAAGGGCAAACGGATCGAG
This sequence comes from Candidatus Acidiferrales bacterium, assembly GCA_050747085.1. GTDB lineage: Bacteria > Acidobacteriota > Terriglobia > Acidiferrales > UBA7541 > Palsa-295. The sequence goes on along the minus strand of JBOGNK010000130.1, from coordinate 9,953 downwards.
GCGGGACCCGAGTGGCTGAAGACAACTCAGTCGGCGGTCACTGTTTCAACGGCACAAGCAGTCGAGTCGTGGACTGCCGCAGTAGCGCCTTTTCCGCCCTGCGAATTCTCAAGTTTCTTGGGCCAGAGAAATCCACACGCGAGAAACACGGCCCCTTGCAACAGCAAGGCCAACGGAGCTGTAATCGGCGTATGTTCCGAGGCGGAAGTTGGCGCCTGCGGAATTGCCGCACCGGTCGAGACGTGCAATGCAGGAACTGTACTAGAAGAAGCTACGCGGCCGGGCACAGCCAAGGCGTGCAGCGTTGCCGGGGAACTCGCAATCCAGAGAATGGCTGTGGCCAAAAAAAGCACCAGGATGGTTGCAACTCTTTTCAAGAATCCCCCTTGTTTCACGTTGACCTGTGCATTCAGAGGACCAATTGCATCCTCCAGCTAACCCTCGTGAAGTCAACTACATGGGCGCGCGGCAGCGCCCTACATTGCTGTCCTTTTCACAAATAAGGCAAATTCTTTCCGGTTTTCTGTGCAAGCGTGATCTGGAAGAGCAGTCGCGGAGCTAGCTATCGAGGGATGTACTCGTCGAGCATCGGCTGAACCTGGGCCAAGAATGCAAGCGCGGTCTGCTGAGCCTGGTTCAAGTCGTTTGGCCCGCTGACGGGCACAACGACGCGCACCAGCGCTCCATCTGTTCGGTTCAGTGAAATTGCGCCTTCCACCAGCCGGATTTTAGCCATGTACTCGCTGGCGGTTACGCGGCCATGAGCTTGGTACCAGTACAACACAAGAGCGCGACTAAGACCCTTGGCGACGATATAGCGGTTGACTGACATCGTAGAACCGTCGCGGTTCTTTATCTCCAACAATCCGGATTCGAGTGGCGACCAGCCCGACCCGGGAAGGCAATTTTTGGGCGAATGAATGGTGTCACCGGTGCGCTGCGATGGGAAGTATGCGATATATAAGCTAACTGGAGAGCCCGCAGAACTTTCATAGTCGCGCATCAGGAACTCGCCGGGGCCAAGCACGCTCAGGTCGTCGGCGCTGATCGGCAGCGTTGTTCCGCGCCACTGGGCTATTTGCATCGGGAATAAGGCGAGCGGACGCCGTGATGGCACAATCTCCGGCTTATTGTGACCGTGGAGAACCAGAGCGGCAGCCGAGAGAAGCAGCAACACTGTCGCAAACCGAAACCACTGTTTTCCCATGTCTATCATGACGGGTGGCCCGAGGAGCGCTGACCGAAACGCCTTAGGGCTCCATGAAAGGCAAACAGCAACAGCAGCGTACAGACAAAAATCACGGCTCCCGAGAAGAGGTGGAAAAAGCCTTCGGCCTTGTCGGGGGCCCAGTATTGTCCGAGGAGCCCGGTTGCGACGATGCGAACGGCATTCGCGGCGACAGCGATTGGAATTGCGGCCACAGCAAGCAGGACGCGATTGGACACTTTACGTTCAAAAATGCATCCATAGAGAACGCCGATGCTGAACAAAGCCATGAGAGACCGCAGGCCGCTGCACGCTTCGGCCACGTCGAGAGTCAATGCTGGAAGCATAATGATGTTGCCCTCGCGTAGGACGGGCACACCCAGGAGTGCCAAGAGCCAGCCGGCCATGCGGGACGCGCCGAACTGGAGCGGAAACGCAATCTGATTGAAGATGATGGCGGGCAAAGGAATCGCCAGGAAAAGAAGACTCCAGGGAAGCAGAACTGCGCGAAATATTTTCCATCCGGCGAAATAAATAGTGATTCCGGCAATCAGAAACAGGAGGGACGTTCGCGAGAGATAAATTTCCGCACCAAACACGCCAAGGATCAGAATCGCCAGCGCGCCGACGATAACCAGAAGGCCCCAAGCGGACGGCTTCCGCGGCAGCAGGCGCAAATCAGTTCGCCGTCGCCACAAGATCCATCCGCAAAATAAAACGACGAAAAAGCCATGGGAATAGTTTGGATCGTCGATCCACTGAGCGACGAGCTCGCGAAGGATGCCGTGGTAAAGCAGCGCAAGCAAACCGCCGATTACGATCACCTGAACGAGCAATCGGGTGCGCGGGTTAGATTGCTGAAAGCGCGGGACTTCGCTTGGCTGCGACTCGGTGCTGCTGAGTTGGACGTCTATATCAGATACAGGCATTTTGACCAAAGAATGGGTGCAATTTTGTCGCCAATGGCGACTTAGAACGTGCATACGCTTTTGTTGGACTTCCGGGCGTGGGAACAAAGCTGCCCACGAGGCCCAGGGTGACGAATTTCCACATAAGTAGTAGCTCACGTCTGTCTGACCGCGTCGCAATATGATCCGCTCTGGACTCTTCGCTCAATTACAAGGGCTTAGATGAACTCCTGAACGGCTCCCTCCGTGGCGGTTGGGTTGCTCCTGCCGATCATCGTCCCCAGATGAGGTTCCATGATTAAGACGATTCTAAGGGTGCTCGGCGTTGCGGCTCTCGTGTTCGCGTTTTCGAGTGTCGCTCATGCAGACGGCCTGACTTTGCAGAACGCAGGCAACAATGTAATGGGTGGAGTTTATGTAGGGCCGTACAACTTCACGGGCACTGTCAGTGGCCAATCGGGATCACTTCAACTGATCTGCGACGATTTCGCAGACGAAGTGCACGGCGGCGAATCCTGGAATGTAACAACGTCGACCTTGCCCAGCTTGTCGAGCGTTCAGTTCACTGGATCTACGCAGTACGAAGAGGTTGCCTGGCTGGCACAGAAGATGTTTCAGAACTTAGGAGACGCTCAGACGGTCGGCGACATTCAGTGGGCCATTTGGGACGTTTTCGACCCGGGTGCTTCTTCAACCGATCCTTACGGCAAATTGAGCGGCACCGACCAGCAGAACGTCGCGAATTGGTTGGGCTGGGCCGACAGCCAGTACGGTAACGGCGATTATTCGAACATCATGTTTTACACGCCGATTGTCGGAACGCAGCCGTCCGGTGACGGAAGACCACAGGAGTATGTCGGGCTAACGCCAACGCCGGAGCCTGGAGCATTCTTGCTGGTCGGTTTAGGGCTGCCGTTGGCCCTGCTTTTCGGCCGGCGACTCGCCCTGTAGTCCGCAATCGTCCCGATCCAGTTCGTTCCTGTGCACTGTTCCGCCGTATGCGGCCCGTGGGGCGAGACGCTCTGCACGTGCATACTAACTTCTGCGCCGGCTCAAGCCATCTCGCACGCGATCGCGAACGGTATTGTGGTCCAGCGACGCACTAGGAAGCAGACGGCTTCGGGGGCCGGTTCGAGAGCAATTCGATGAACCTATCGGGTTGCGGACCGATGCTGGATGCTGGATAATCCGGCCCGGTTCCGAACGCCCCCACATCTGCGCTCGTATGATCATTTGCTCACACTGCAGGACTGCTAATCCGGATTTCACCGAGAGCTGCTCGAAATGCAGTGCGGTGTTGATCGTGGCCGACTCGGAGACGATGGAGATGGTCGATGCGACCGTCGTTCGTCCGGGCAGCGATCTGGGCACGCGCTACCACATCGAGTCGCTTTTGGGGCAGGGCGGCATGGGCCGCGTGTACAAAGCGCATGACCGGGAGCTGAACCGCACCGTCGCAATCAAAGTGGTGCGCGAAGGCGTAATGGGCGACGCGAGCGCGCTGAAGCGGTTCAAGCAAGAGCTGCTGCTCGCGAGCAAAATCTCGCACAAGCACATCCTTCGGATCCACGATCTGGGCGAAGTGAACGGCGTAAAGTTCATCACGATGGCCTTCGTTGAAGGCCAGGATCTGCACCAGATCATTCGAGACAACCCGAAACTTCCCCTCGACCGCGCCGTGAAATTTGCAACACAACTCGCAGAGGCGTTGGCTGCGGCCCACGCGGAAGACGTGGTCCATCGCGATTTGAAGCCCCAGAACATACTGGTGGACGGCAACGACCAGATCTATGTGTCCGACTTCGGGCTGGCGAAATCTTTCGCTGAGGGCGCCGTTGGCATGACGCAAACCGGCGCGTTTCTGGGCACGCCGCGGTACATGTCGCCGGAGCAGGTGGAAGGCAAGCCGACGGACGGACGCTCGGACCTGTACGCGTACGGCCTGATTCTGTACGAAATGGCGACCGGCGACGTTCCATTTACCGGGGAGTCGACGCTGGGAGTGATGTACCAGCGCATCAAGGAAAAACCGAAGAGTCCCAAGCTGGTGAACCCTTCGCTGCCGAACTGGCTGGTTCAGATCATCATGCGGTGTTTGGAAAGAGACCCGAATGATCGATATCAGAACGCGTACGAAATCCTGGCAGACTTGAAAGGGGCGCAATCGCCAGGCGGCGCCTCCTCCCGAGTTGTTTCCCGCAGCGGATCCAGCATACAAATCGTGCTTCCAGAGTTTGCGAGCCGCCGCTGGACCTGGGTTACCGGCGGGATCATCGCGTTGGTGCTCGTGGCCCTGGCTCTGCCACCCGTTCGCCATGTCATTTTCAATCGGTCCATATCGGGAGCGATCTCAACAATTGCCGGGGTGCCTCCAATTTCGACGGGACGGTTTGTGGCCGTGCTGCCCCTGCAGATACTTGGCGGCTCATCGCAGCTGGATTATGTGGCCAAGGGCATCCAGGAGGCGCTTTCGGCGAAGCTTTTCCAGATCAAGGACCTTCGCATTGCGGCGGATGACGCGGCCGACCAAGTGAATCAAAATCAGCCGTTGCTGAAAATTGCGCGCGCACTCGGCTCGAACTTGCTGGTTCAAGGCACGTTGCAAAGCGCCGGTGACAAGATGCGCATCATCATGACGATCCAGGACGTCGCTGACAACCGACAGGTTTGGACGCACGAATTCGACGGCGTTGTGGGCGATCTGTTTACCCTCGAGGATCAAATTTACGCGCAACTCATTGCAGGATTGAACGTCAATCCGACAAATGACGAACTGGCATCGGCAGAAGCGCGCCCGACAAACAACGTTGCAGCATACGATTTATATTTGCGCGGACGCAATTCTTTGCACGGGCACGACAGCAAGAGCATCCAAACCGCGCTCGACTACTTCGATCAGGCGCTGAAGTCGGACCCCGGATTCGCTCTTGCCTTTACAGGGCTTGCGGACGCCAGCTTACGAATGTACAAGGTTCAAAACGACTCGCTGTGGACGCAGAAGGCATTGGTGGCTGCTCAGCGGGCACAGCAACTGAATGACAAGCTGCCCGAAGTCCATGCCACGCTGGGGAGCGTTTACGCCGCCACCGGAAAATACTCGGAAGCTGTGGCGGAGCTGAACCGCGCTCTCGCGCTTGCTCCCAACTCGGACGAATTTTATCGTCGAATAGGGGAGGTATACCTCGAGAGTGGCAACAATGCTGAGGCAGTCGCGGCGTTCCAGAAAGCAATAAAACTCAATCCATACTACTGGGTGAACCAGAACGCCCTGGGAAGGGCGTACGCGCACCTGGCGGACTATCCGAGGGCTTTGGACGCGTTTCAGCAGGTGGCCGAGCTTGAGCCCGATATCGATGCTGGGTTCGAGAACGTCGGCAACATGTACCTGCAGCAGGGCAAGTACGACCAATCGATACCATACTTCAAGAAAGCGCTGCAGATTGAGCCCTACTTTACGACCTACTCGAACCTGGGCACTTCGTACTTCTTCCTCAAGCAGTATGCAAACGCGGTGCCCATGTTCGAAAAGGCTGTCGCGCTGAACCCGAAAGATGCCGACGTGATTTTGAATCTTGCGGATGCTTACGCAGGCGCAGGGCAGCCGGACAAGGCTCGCGCGACATATCAACATGCCATCACGTCCGGTTTCAAAGAACTGCAGACGAACCCACAGGACGCGGGCGTGATGGTGGACATCGGATTGTCGTATGCGAAGACGGACAATGCGGCGCAGGCATTGAAGTTCATCCGGCAGGCTCGGTCGATCGACAAGACGAATGTCGACTACATTTATGCCGAGGCGCAAGTTCACGCCATCCTGAAGCAGGTCCCCGAGGCGTTGAAGTCGCTGCGAGAGGCTTTTGAAAAGCACTATCCAGCCGAATTCGCGGCTGGCGATGACGATCTCAAGAACCTCAACGGGAACAGCCAATTTGCTCAGCTGATTAAGCAATATTCAGGGACGCGCCACTAAGCCGCGGTTCTCAAAGAGGGAATGTACGCGTGGCTGCAACGGCGGTAGGTAGGGGAACAGACCGGCAGTCTGGGACTGCCGGTCCGACGTGCTCTTAGATACTAAGCTTGGCTGGAAAAGCCAAAACGCCGTTTCGTGCAGGCGAACAGCAAACCGAAGCCAAGCAAGTACAGGATCGCCGTGCTCGGCTCAGGGGTCAGCTGGATGATGCCATTGGGACACCCCGTGCTGCAGGTAAAGTCCGACGGCAGATTCAACAGCAGCGGGCCACCCTGGGAGCCGACCGTATAGGTGCTCCCGACAGTCAGCGTGCCGTTCCAGAAATAAACTCCGTTGAAATCGAGGGGAGGCCCCTGGGTCACGATTGTATTGCAGTTCGCAAAGGTGTCGGACCCGCACGTATAGCTCAGGCCATTCGGGAACGGAGAGGGAGTGGTGAACTCTAGTGGGTTGTCCGGACCAAATGTTTGAGTACTACCCGTCTCGGGACTATCGGTACCGACGAACGTAAGGTCGACGCAGTACGCACCTTGAGGACATGCGGGGTCGTTCAGGATTACCTTCGGATCGGGCGGCGCGACCGTCCCCGTAGTGGTTGAATCGGCATGAGCCGCCACCGCTACAATCCCGCAAACCATCAACAAACAAATAAGCTGGGCTACCCGCTTCATTGTCCAACCTCCATGAGAGCGTTTGACGCTCTCGAATCTACCGCGGGGCCGATTTCTTCGGCGAAGACCAGCTTCGCCTCGATCAGGGTGCAGCGATCACGCTTCGGGCCGCACCAACCGCAAGCAGTGTTTAGCACGTGCGCTTCCAGTAGGGCCGGGAGGCTAAGTGCCCACGTTTCAATGGGGGTCTTTATCCTGTGCGTCAGGGATACAGGTCAATACAAGAAAGCTTGTACTAGTTACATGCAATACCTTACACATGGTGTGCCGAAGAGGACCTTCAAGTGGGTACCTCGATCATGTACTCCGGAAGGCAAGTTCGCGGCTGGCCAAGCGCACTGCGTTCCGTGAGAACGACGAAGTCCACATAAAATCGTTCCCGCGGTCTTAATCCGTGAGATAAAAGACGTTTGTAACCGTTGAATTTCACACAAGGATGTCCACCGATGGACAAAGAAAGTCTGTTCGGAACCTGGAAGCTCGTTTCTGCAGAGAGTACGAATTCGTCGGGGGAGAAAGACGCGACGCCGTACGGCGTGAGCCCTTCGGGCCTGCTCACGTATACTCCCGATGGCCGCGTCACCGCCCTGATTAGCTATGGGGGCCGAAAACCGCTGTCACCGGGCGCTTCGCCTCAGGAAAAAGCCGACGCATTCAACAGCTTCATCGCCTATGCGGGGAAATATCTGCTCGACGGCGAACGGGTGGTCCATCACGTCGAAGTCGCTTCGATCCAAAACTATGCGAACCGGGATCTCGTTCGCACAATCAGAGTGGAGGGCGACCGAATCATCCTGACCACGCCGCCGACGCCTGTAAACGGCAAGGTGCAGACGGTGGAATTGGTCTGGCAGCGGATTCCGGGCGGCTCTCAGTAAATCTTGAAATCAAAGGGTGACTCGAAGACCTTTCAAACCCCTGAACCCAAAGGTCGGCGCCCATTCAGGCCGCGGACCAGTGAGCCGCATTGCCGGGAAGCGCCGAACCAGGTTAAGGAGCGCGACCTGGCCCTCCATTCGCGCCAATTGATTCCCAATGCAGAAATGCGGGCCGGCGCTGAAGGCCAGATGTTCGTTCTTGAGCCGCTTCAGATTCAGTCGATCGGGATCCTCGAACTGCTTCGGATCACGATTCGCAGCGCCGAGCATGCATAGAATCGACCAATTTCTTGGAATGCGCTGGCCGCAGATTTCCATATCCTCTTTGAGAACTCGCGAAGTGAACTGGACGGGGCTTTCGTAGCGAAGAAGCTCCTCGACCGCCGATCGGATAATCTCGGGATGATCCCGAAGTTCAGTGGTCTGATCGGGATTGCGCAACAATGTGTACATTCCGTTTCCGATCAGATTCCGGGTCGTCTCGTGCCCGGCAAAGAGGAGGGCGGTGCATTGCGCGAAAAGCTCGTCTTCGGTGAGAACTTCCCCCTGTTCTTCGATATCGATCAGAAGGCTGATTAAGTCTTTGCCTTTATTGCGCCGTCTTTCCGCGACCGTTTCTCGGAAGAATTCGTTCAATCGAATGAGGCCAGCCTGGCCAAGCTGCGCCTGCTCGATCGTGGGAGTAGGCGTGCCACGAAAACCGGCGACGGCGCGCGACATGTCGACGAGCGTGTCGTTCAATTCCTGCGGTATTCCAAGCAGCTCGAGAATGATGCGCACCGGCAACGGATTGGCGAACTCGCTGATGAGCTCGACATCCGACCCCGGCCGAAGCGGGCTGAGCATTCGGTCTACAATGGCCTCAACCTGTGGGCGCAGCGCTTCGATCACGTTCGGCGCGAAGCCCTTGTTGAGAAGCTTGCGCAAGCGCGTGTGTTCCGGCGCGTCCATGAAAATCATCCACAAACTGAAAAGGTGAGCGAGTTCCTTGAATTCAGACTGGCGCTCGAAGGGCAGGGGCAGGATCAGCTTATGTGCGCGCTTCGCGGACAATCTTGGATCCTTGGCGATTGCGGAGCACTCCGAGTGGCTAAATATCGACCAAGCCGCGGCGCCATTGCCGCCGACCTCCAAGTAATGCACCGGGCCTTCGGCGTGCAATCGTGCATACGCCGGGTAGGGATCCTGCAAAATTTCCGGAGTAAAAAGCTGCTTTCCTTCGCGGGGTATGACGTTTGGCAAGTCGAACTCCTAACTGGTGACGATCCGCCGAGCGGAGGCTACAAAAATCCGGGCGGGAGTTTACCATACGGCGCGACGCCGCGGGCTTCGGCGTCGGGCATTGAGTAATCGAGCGGTGCAGTGACGATCGGTGTGGAGATCAAGCTCGCGTTGGTCACGGACGGGCGCCGCGGTGCAGCAGGTGTGAAAACTGCCCCGCAGACCAGCCACTCGCGAGATCTATTTGTGAAGACCGGCGTGTGAAAACGCTGGACACGCGATCGTTCGACTGCCGGTCTCCCGTTGTCGACAGGTCTCGTCGCGCGCCCGAATTTGACGCGCTAACCGGCCCGGCCGGACGCAACCGAACGCACTTTCAGATTAAGGAACCGCGACCGAACACTGCGTTGAATACCCGCTTTCGTTCCCACTCGAGTCAACCGCAGTTATGACGTAGTAGTACGTTGTGCCGTCCTGCAGAGTTCCATCGACGTAGCCAAGAGAACCGACGACGGCTGAATTGATCTTCACATAATCGGTGCCGCTGGTCGTGCTGCGGTAGACATTGTATCCAGCGACGCCCGATGAGGGACTGGCCGTCCAACTCACCGAGACGGAATACGCGGTTCCTTGAGTAACCGTCAGAGTGAAGCTCGTGGTAGCAGTCTTCGCCGGGGAACTCGAGTCGGTTACTTTCGCGGTGAATGTAAACGCTCCAGCTGCTGTGGGCGTCCCTGAGATATCTCCTGTCGTTGACATCGTGAGGCCAGTCGGTAACGAACCCGAGGAGATGGTCCACGTGTAAGGCGTCGTTCCACCGCCGGCGTAAAGGAAGGCGGAATAAGCGGTGTTCGTGCTGCCATTTGAAAGTGAGGTAGTCGTGATTGTAAGCGGTACGCCGGCGACGGCGATGCTGAGCGACTTCGTCGCGGTGTTGCTGCTCGCGTCGGTGACCTTGACGGTGAAGGTTGAGGTGCCGGACGCCGTAGGCGTGCCAGAGATTGCACCGGTCGAGGAACTCAGCGTGAGTCCTGCCGGGAGCGAACCGCTGCTCAGGCTCCAAGAGTACGGCGTGGTGCCTCCCGTTGCTTGCAG
>JBOGNK010000129.1:0-22978 GCA_050747085.1 Candidatus Acidiferrales bacterium | reverse complement strand
GCCCTCTTCCGTGAGCGTCGCGGTTCGCATTTTTTCGTCAAGCGTGTAGTCGATTTCCTTGATTAGCTTGGGAATGATCTTGTCGACGCGGTAGTACTTGTCCGTCGACTCTTCCGCCGGGCCTGAAATGATCAGCGGTGTGCGTGCTTCGTCGACCAGGATGGAGTCGACTTCGTCGACTACGCAGAACTGGTGCCCGCGCTGGACGCAGTCCTTCAGGTCGTACTTCATGTTGTCGCGCAGGTAATCGAAGCCGAATTCGTTGTTCGTGCCGTAAGTAATGTCGGCCCCGTATGCTGTCCGGCGCTGCTCGTCATCCAGGTCATGGACGATTACGCCGACTGTTAGGCCCAGCAGCTTGTAAATCGGCCCCATCCACTCAGCGTCGCGACGCGCCAGGTAATCGTTCACGGTGACGATATGCACGCCTCGTGCCGCCAGGGTATTCAGACACGCCGGCAGCGTGGCAACCAGGGTTTTTCCCTCGCCGGTCTTCATTTCGGCGATGCGGCCCTGGTGCAGCACGAGTCCGCCGATCAGCTGTACGTCGAAATGGCGCATGCCAATCGTGCGTCGCCCGGCCTCGCGAACCAGGGCGAATGCGGGGACAATGGCCGGCTCCAGCGCGTCCTGCAATTTCTTGCGGTAATCAGTGTCGCTTCGTTCAATGCCCTCCAGGCGCTGCTCCACTTCCGCGCGCAGCTCAGCCATGCGCGGAGGGAAACCCGCGTCGGCCAGGTTCTTCATTTCGGGTTCGAGCGCGTTGATCTGCTCGATCAACGGTTTGATCTTCTTGATGTCGCGCTCGTGCTTCGTCCCGATGAAGAACGAAACTATGCTGTCAACAAACTTTTCAACGTCCATGTCGTGGTCACGCTGAGTTCAAGCTCTTTGCGCTCAGTTTCCAATCTTTCGCCGTCGGCGAGATCTCTTTTGCGTCGTTTGCGCGGGAATAGTCTGCCACACGATACCTTCGATCGAGGAAGGCCGTTTTTCGTGATGTTCAGAACATCATTCTAACTGTTCGCAGCCCTTCGCGCAAAAAGCTTCACACCCCGTTTCGTCAAACGGGCTAACACTTTCCGCCGCCGTTTCGGATCTCCGAGAGCAGGTAAGCCGACCCGCAACCCGGCAGATCGACGTTCATTGACACCAGCTGTCACCGCAGCCGACATTGTCGAGCGGAAACCAGTAACCTATACTCGGCTTCTAACTCTCCGAGAGGAAAATTGTGCGCAATCAGGAGGCGGCGCGATACGCGCGTTGGGCGGCGACTGCTGCAGGGCTCGTAGCCTTGCTCGTCGTCGGCTTCTACGTCGTGCGCGCGATCCGCGCGGCGCGACGCCACAACACCACTGCGCACGTCGCCGCATCCGTCCAGCAGCAGATGCAAACCTTCACCTACAACGGCATGGAAGGCAAGCGCACCCTGTTTACAATTCGTGCCTCGCGCGCAACGGAGTTCAAGACGGGCAGCCCCGCGCTGCTCGAGGATGTCTGGATCAGCATCTTCGGTCGCAACGGCGATCGCAACGATAACATCCATACTCACGAGTGCAGTTACGCGCAGAATACCGGTGCGGTTCAATGCAAGGGCAAAGTAACTATCGATATCCGCGGGGTGAAGCCGCAGAGCGGAGCGCCCGCGCAAGGTGCCGTTCACGTCACCACCAGCGACATCACCTTCGACGCCCAGAAAGGCGAAGCCGATAGCCCGGCGCCAGTTGAATTCTCGCTGCCGCAGGGCCACGGCAGCGGCGTCGGTATTTCATACCAAACACGAGCCGCCATCGTTCGCGTCGAGCATGCCGTCAAATTCGAAATGACTCCGGCCGCTCGCACTGGCGGGCTTCCCGTGCTTGTTGAAGCCGCCAGCATGGAGGTTCGTCGGGACGAGCGGAAGGTACTTCTCGGCGGACCGGTGAATGTCCAGCAAGGCGATCGCACCTTATCGGCCGGCAACGTGACAGTTTTGTTGGGCGAAAATTTCCATGCTCGCCAGGTTCTTGCCGAAGGAATTCCCTCGATGCGGGCTTCTCGTCGTGGAGACGTGTTTCAGGCTTCCGCCAATGCAATCACGGCCGATTTGAGTTCCGATGGCTGGGTTGAACACCTGTCGCTGGTTGGGAATGTCACCGGGACGCGACATTCCGGAAAGGGATCGAGCCGGTTTTCGAGCAATCGCGTGGAATTCGCCATGGAGCCTGCTCGAAATGTTCTGCGCCAAATGATCGCCACCGGAACTGTCTCCGCGGAATCGCAGGAAGGTGGCATCTCTCAAGCGTTAAAGACGGACGCCTTACAGCTGAACTTTGCTTCAGCCGGCCGGCCCGACGAACAGCATGTTCAAACGGCGCAGGCCCTCGGCCCATCGACGATCGTAATGAAAGACGCTCGAGAGACCACCGAACTCCGCGCACCGAAGTTTGACGCGCAGTTCACGAACGCTGGGCGTCTGGGACATCTTGTTGGGGGCACACGCGTCGACGTTCGGCGCACCTCCGGCACGTCGCCGTCGCAAACCAGCACGGCCCGATCGATGAGCGCTTCCTTCGCGCCAGATGGTCAATGGACGACCGTCGAAGAGACCGGCAAGGTCTCGTTCAGCGAAGGCGATCGTAAGGGTTTCGCCGAGCACGCTAAGATTGATCGCGCCAATGGCCAAATCGTGCTGACCGGCTCGCCCATCATTGAGGACACCGTGACTCGAACCGGTGCCAGAACCGTCACTCTGGATCAAAAATCCAGCGAATTTACCGCAGACGGCGGCGTGGTAACCACATACTTCGCGGTCAATCGCGATAATTCCCTGAAATCCCAAGCCGGACCGGCGCACATTTCCGCGGAAAAGCTCGCCGGATCCACTTCGTCCGGCCGCGTCGTCTATTCGGGTCATGCGCGCCTATGGCAGGGTGACTCAGTCCTCGAAGCAGACCATATCTCCATTTCACGCGATCAAAAGGACTTCAAGGCCACAGGAAATGTGGCCACCGCGTTCGTACAGGCGTCGGGGGCCAGCTTGTTGCCCGCATCGGATTCGAAGAAATCCGGTCCTACGTTGTGGAAGGCGTACGCGCCGGAGCTAGCCTACTCAGCCGCGAAGGGCCAAGCCTACCTCGGCGGCGGAGTTCGGATCACTTCGGGTGACGTTTCTCTGTCGGCTAGCAGTCTAGACCTGACTCTGGGTCCCGCGAAGCCAGTCGGGATCGCAGCCCTTTCACCGCTAGGCGGGCAATTGACGCGCGCACTAGCCCGCGGCAGCGTCGTTGTCCGTCAGAGTGCCGTTCGCGCGACCGCCGACACCGCCGTTTACACTGCCGCGGACGAAAAATTCGTCCTATCGGGCGGAAAACCAACCATTACCGATGTTTCTGGAAACTCGGCTTCCGGGCGTTCGTTGACCTTCTTTATACCGAATGATACGATTTTGATTGATTCTCAAGAAGGTTCGCGCACTGTCACGAAGTACCGGGTTGAGAAATGAACCGGCATGTTGAAGCTTCAGGCCGCCGATCTGCGCAAGTCATACCGTGGACGTACGGTTGTCGATAACGTCTGCCTGGATATTCAACAGGGCGAAGTAGTTGGGCTGCTCGGCCCGAACGGCGCGGGAAAGACCACGACGTTTTACATCCTGGTCGGTCTGGCGCGTCCGGACTATGGGCGCGTATTGCTGGACGGCGAGGACATAACTGACCTCCCTATGTACTTACGGGCCCGCAGTGGTATCAGCTACCTTCCCCAGGAACCTTCAGTCTTTCGGAAAATGACGGTCGAGGAGAACCTCTTCGCTGTTTTGGAGACTCTCCCTCTTTCGCCGGAGCAGAGGCGCGACCGCGTCGAGGAGTTGTTGGCTCAAATGGGATTGGACGGCGTTCGAAACAGCCACGCGCATGTACTCTCCGGCGGCGAGCGCCGGCGGCTGGAGATCGCGCGTTCGCTCGTTCTGTCTCCATCGTTCGTCCTGCTCGACGAGCCCTTCTCCGGTATTGATCCGCTGACCGTAGTCGACATTCAGAAGATCATTGCCGACCTGAGCGCTTCCGGCATCGGCGTACTGATTACTGATCACAATGTTCGAGAAACTCTTGCCGTCACCGACCGCGCCTATATCATCAATGACGGCAAGATTTTGTTCGCCGGAACGCCTGTCGAACTCTCGGACAACGCTGACGTTCGGCGCATCTATTTAGGAGAGGGTTTCCGGCTTCATTAAGCGGCTATGAGTTTCCTCCAACCAAAACTGCATCTCCGGATCGCGCAGAAACAGATTCTGACGCCCGGGCTCGTCCAAATGGTCAGCGTGCTCGCGCTCAACCGGCTCGAGCTGCGCGAGATGATCAACCAGGAAATCATGGCGAATCCCGTCCTGGAGGAACTCCCCGAAGAGGGCGTCACTGCCGAGAGCTACACCGATGAAGCCTTCCTGAAAAAGGAGACGGAGACCGTTCCGGAAACGGAAGCCCCAAACCCCTTCGATGAATTCGATTTCGGTTCTTTCTTCACTCAATACCTCGATACGGGCGCTGCGCGTGCCGCTAGCGGCGAGCACGAAGAAATCGAACGTCCATCATTCGAAAAATTCCTCTCCTCGGCCTCGAACCTGACCGATCACCTTTCATGGCAGCTCAGCGTCAGCATTTCGACGGATAAAGTTCGCGAAATCGCCGAAGAGATTGTCGGCAACCTCGACGAAAACGGTTATCTTACAGCCACGCTCGAAGAAATCACTCAGGCTGGCAATTTTTCAATGGAAGACGTCGAAGAAGCCCTGGCTCTGGTGCACGAGTTCGATCCGCCCGGCGTCGGTGCCCGCGATCTGCGCGAATGTCTCCTGCTCCAGCTGAAAGTGCTCGATGCACAGAACGAACTCGCCAGAGAAATCGTCAGCGATCATTTGAAGCTGCTGCAGAACAATCAGCTCAAGGAAGTTTCGCGCGCGGTCAATCGCCCGATCGAGCAAGTGAAGCATGCCATTGATGTGATCAAACGCCTGGATCCTAAGCCCGGCCTCCGCTACAACAAGACGGAACCGCGACTCGTCGAACCGGATGTCCAGTTCCGGAAAGCTGATGGCGAATGGCAGGTTTTCATGAACGACGACGACCTGCCGCAACTTCGGCTGAATCCCACTTATCGCCGATTGCTCGCCCGCGATGCCGCCGATCGCGATGTGCGCAATTATGTAAAAGAACGATTTACCGCCGCGATCCAGCTGATGAAAAACATCGAGCAGCGCAAACACACCATACTTCGTGTCTGCCAGACGATCCTTCGCCGCCAGAGCGATTATCTTGATTACGGCCCAGATCAATTGAAGCCGATGATGATCAAAGAAGTCGCCGAAGAGATCGGTGTTCATCCCTCGACTGTCAGCCGTGCTGTCGCGAACAAATACGTCCATACGCCGCAGGGCGTGCTCGAGCTGCGCAGCTTCTTCTCCGAATCGGTAAATGGCCCCCAGGGCTCCGAAATGTCGCTGCTCTCGCTGAAACGGCGGGTAAAGCAGATGATCGACGAAGAAGACGCCACACACCCGCTGACTGACGAGCAGATCACAAAAAAGCTGAGCGACGAGGGAATTCACGTTACGCGCCGAACGGTCGCCAAGTACCGGGAAGATCTGCGCATCCCGAGCACGCATCGCCGACGCGTGAAGACGTAGCCTCCTACGCCGTGCCTCGCACAAAACATAAAACCGACGCACGCCAGCTCGTGATCGTCACGGGGTTGGCGGGGTCCGGAAAAGGTTCGGTCCTCAACACGTTCGAGGACCTTGGATTCTATTGCGTCGATAATCTTCCTGTCGCTCTGATTCCCATGTTCAGCGAGTTGTATGACGAAGGCCGCGGTGAGATCGAACGTGCGGCGCTGCTGGTCGATGCGCGTGAAGGCGAGCAGATCGCAAAATTGCCTGGTTACTATCGCGCACTCGCCAGCAGTCATCCTACGACGCTGGTTTTCATCGAGGCGAGCGATCAGGCCCTGCTTCGCCGCTTCAGCGAGACGCGCCGCCCGCATCCAGTCGGCCACGGCTCAGTTGCGGAAGGAATCCGCGAAGAACGACGCAGAATGGCGCCGATCCGCCGGATCGCCGACGTCGTCATCGACACCACGCAGTTCAACGTTCACGAGCTTCGCCAGTTCGTCATCGACCGGTTCCAGAGAGCAGGCCGCCGCCCATTGCTCGTTTCCGTGGTTAGCTTCGGGTTCCGGTATGGAATCCCGTCGGATGCGGATCTAGTTTTCGACGTGCGCTTCCTGCCCAATCCGCATTTTATTCCGCGATTGCGGCCCTTCAGCGGGAAAGACCGCCGCGTCGCGGGCTACATTCGGTCGTTTCCTCAGACGCGCCAGTTCTTGCGCCGCACGGAGGGTTTGCTTCACTATTTGATTCCGCACTACATCAATGAGGGAAAGAGCTATCTTACGGTCGCGCTCGGATGCACCGGAGGGCGCCATCGTTCGGTGGCGCTTGCCGAAGTAATTGGCCGCAATTTGCAGCATCATCGATACTCTGCCAAGATCGTCCATCGCGATCTGGAAAAGACTGCGTCCTAGTGTTTACGCGATCCGAATTAGCGTCTGTGGTTCGGTGGTTGGATTCGTAATCGATGCAGCCCCTCCCGAAAAGAACTCAACGGGAAGAACTGAAGCGCTTGCTGCGCTATTTGCGCCCCTACGTCGCCCTTACACTCCTTGGCGTCTTTCTGCTCGCAATCATGGGTGCGATCGAAGGCCTCGTAGCCCTCGCGATCAAACCGGCGTTGGACATCATCCTGCAGCCGGCTTCCCGAGTCGAGAAGCTCACGCTCTTCACAGTACCCGGAACCCATCACGCGTTGACTTTGAATGATTTCGTTCCTCCGCGCGTTCACCACGTGTGGTCTGTTTTCGCACTGGCGCTGCTGTTCCTGTTTCTCATCAAGGCGGTAGCGGAATACGTGGGTGCCACGCTCATCCAATACGCCGGCCTTTCCAGCATCACCGATCTCAGAAATCAAACGTATGCCAAAGTTGTGCAGCAGCCCGTTGGTTTTTTCGAACGTAACCCGGTAGGCCGCGTGATGTCCGCTGTGATCACCGACATCGAACAGATGCGCGGAGCCTTTTCCGAATATTTCGCTGACTTTTTCCGGCAGATTTTCAACTTGTTTTTCTTCGTGCTCGTTCTCCTGTATCTGGACTG
This sequence comes from Candidatus Acidiferrales bacterium, assembly GCA_050747085.1. Taxonomy (GTDB): domain Bacteria; phylum Acidobacteriota; class Terriglobia; order Acidiferrales; family UBA7541; genus Palsa-295. The sequence goes on along the minus strand of JBOGNK010000129.1, from coordinate 15,789 downwards.
GCGCATGGCGGTCGGCGCTGCCGTCGTCATTCCACTGGTTGTCCTGCCGGTGAATAGATTCGGCCGGAAGATCCGGCGTTCCTCGGAGAAGAGCCGCGTTCGGATGGCTGACCTCAGCCATATCGTTCAGGAAACCATGAGTGGGAATCGCGTGGTGAAGGCGTTCGGGATGGAGCGCTTCGAAATTGGCCGATTCGAGCAGGCCGCCCGCAGCTTGCTGCGCGAAAATATGCGCTGGATCCGCGCTTTTGCAGCCACCTCGCCTCTGATGGATGTCTTGGGAGCCGTGGTTATTTCGATGATCCTGCTCTTTGCGCGCGGCGAAATCAAGGCGGGCCGTTTGCCCGACACAGCGGCCTTTATTGCTTTCACGTACGCATTGTTCAAAGCCTATGAGCCCTTGAAGCGGCTGGGAAACATTTATCAGCTTTTCCTGCAGGCCGCGGGAGTATCCGCGCAGGTATTTGCTTTCATCGATCTGCCCGAAGAGGTTCTGGAAGCGCCGAATTCCAACCGCCTTCCGCGCTTTTCACGCTCGGTGGAATTCCAGGATGTAAGTTTTTCTTACGACAGTACCGGACCCGTCTTGCGCAACATCGATCTCGACGTGCGCGCGGGTAGCGTGATAGCCATCGTTGGTTCCAGCGGCGGAGGCAAAACGACTCTGGTCAATCTGCTCCCGCATTTTTATACTGCTACTTCCGGCCGTATCCGGATCGATGGAGTCGATCTGCGCGACGTTTCCCTGCGGTCTCTGCGCGAACAGATGGCCATTGTCACGCAGGAAACGATCCTCTTCAACGATACGGTCTGGAATAACCTGTGCTACGGACGGCCGGATCTTCGTGAAGAGAAGGTTTTTGCCGCGGCGCAAGCCGCTCTAGCGCACGATTTTATTCTGCAACTGCCGCAGGGCTACCATACGGTTATCGGTGACCGCGGTCAGCGGCTTTCCGGAGGGCAACGCCAGCGACTTGCCATTGCGCGCGCGTTGCTCAAGGATGCACCGATCCTGATTCTCGATGAAGCAACTTCGGAGCTCGATTCAGAGTCCGAACTGCTCGTGCAAAACGCCTTGAATAACCTTATGATTGGCCGCACCGTGTTTGTCATCGCTCATAGACTCTCGACGATCCGTCGCGCCGATATGATCGCCGTTCTCGATAACGGCACGATCTGCGAGCGAGGCACACACGACGACCTCCTCGCCGCCGGCGGCGTATACGCCCGCTTGTACGAAATCCAATTCCGGGATCTCGAGCCCGTCACGCGCGCGGAGTCCTCATGACCGGTCGCGCCAACTCGCAAGCCGCCGCTCGTTCCACGCAGCACGCCCATCCTCGCGGCCTTCGTTCTATGACGGGCTACGCACAGGCTCGCGCCGTCGAAAATGGCTGGAGTCTGCGCGTCTCGATCCGCAGCGTTAATCATCGCTTCCTCGACCTGCACGTTCGCGTGCCGGAGGGTTTCGAACCCGTTGAGCCCGCGATGCGCCAGCTCGTTCGCGAACGCGTTCGCCGCGGCCATCTCGATGTAACACTGCATTACGAATTGCAAGGCGCAGCTGCCGTCGCTGTCAATGAGCAGGTCGCCTCTGCTTATCTCCACACGTTGAATTCCCTGCGCGCGAAGTTCTCGATCACCTCCGAGCCGGACCTCGCGGCGCTGCTGCGTTTGCCCGGCGTGATCGGGCCGCCCGCTGAATCGCTCGACGAAGAAATCGCCAAGCTCGAAGGGGTCGTCACGCGCTGCTTGGCTGAAGCGCTGGACAAGCTCGATCATATGCGGGAAGCCGAGGCGCTTCATCTTCGTGGCGACATGTCGGCGCTCTTGGAGAAGATCTCGGCATACGCTGTTGAGATTGAGGCGCTTGCTGATCGCGCACGCCCGCTTTTCTTAACCCGGCTTCAATCCCGTATCCGCGAACTGATCGGGGAGGCGCAGCTTGATCCTGCGCGCCTCGCGCAGGAAGCCGCGATCGCGGTCGAACGCAGCGATATTTCTGAAGAGCTCGCTCGCCTTCGCAGCCACGTCCGGCAATTCGAGTCTTTGCTCGTCTCCGGTGCCGATGTCGGCAAGAAGCTCGATTTCCTTCTGCAGGAAATGCAACGTGAGACGAATACGCTGCTCTCGAAAACTCCGGGGAATGAAGGCGAGGCGCTCGAAATCACGCGCCGTGGGCTCGAAATCAAATCGGAAATCGAAAAATTGCGCGAGCAGGTCCAAAACATCGAATGAGCTCAGGCGACCCGCTCGTGCTGATCGTTTCCGGGCCGTCGGGCTCCGGCAAATCCACGTTAGTCGAACGCATCCTCGACTTGCCCGGAACAATGTTATCCGTTTCTTGCACCACTCGCGCGCCCCGCAAGACGGAGAGCGAGGGCAAATGGTACAATTTCGTCCCAGAGGCCGAATTTCAGCGCATGGTGGCCGCCGGCGAATTCCTTGAATACGCACAGGTCTTCGGGAAGAATTGGTACGGCACACCACGCAAGTGGCTCGATGAAGCGCGCGCGCTGAAAAAAGACCTGGTTCTCGAAATCGACGTCCAGGGTGCGCTGCAAGTGAAGAGCAAGCTGCCGGGCGCGATTTCCGTGTTTGTTCTTCCCCCTTCGCGCGCTGAACTCGAGCGGCGTATCCGTGCCCGTGGCCAGGATTCCGCGGACGAAATCCGTCGGCGCCTGGAGCGTGCCCGGCAGGAGATGTTGAGCTATAGTAGTTATGACTTCGCGATTATCAACGACGATCTCGAGCGCGCCGGGCGGGAAGCCCAGGCCGTTGCGCTCGGTTCTCGTTGCCGTGTCGCGCGGAGTGAGCACAGAATTCGCGAAATTTTGATGTCTTTCGGAGGCTGACCTTCCTATGGCCGTTCAAAAGCAGGCACCGGATAGCCAGTTTGCCTATGTCGTCGTCGTGTCGCGCCGGGCGCGGCAGTTGATGATCGGCGGCAGGCCGCTGGTGGAAAACCCGCGTGGCCGCAAGAACACGCGCATCGCCGAAGAGGAACTTCAGAAAGGCATGCTCGAATACGATACGCCCGAACCCCCGGGAGACCAGGGTAGCGATGGTGGCAAGCGCCGCAAATAGCGGCGCGGTATTCCCATGAAAATTGCGCTTGGCGTTACAGGCGGTGTGGCGGCTTATAAAGCTGCTGAGATCGTTCGCCGTCTGCAGCAGGAAAAGCTCGACGTACAGGTCATCATGACCCGTGCTTCGCGGGAATTCATCACTCCTCTCACGTTTGCCGCACTCACCGGAAACAAAGTCATCACTGAAATGTTTGGCGCGGATGCGGCGCCTGCAAACGTTGAAAGCGCTATCGAGCACATTGCCGTCGCCCAGCGCATCGATCTGCTGCTCGTTGCGCCTGCCACTGCCGACATCCTTGCGCAATTTGCGCGCGGGATCGCTGGCGATTTTCTCTCCACTCTCTATCTCGCCACCAAGGCGCCCGTCGTTGTCGCTCCCGCAATGAACGTGAACATGTGGGAGCATCCAGCGACGCAGGAAAATCTCGCGATCCTGCGCGCTCGCGGCGTCCACGTCGTCGAGCCGGACGAAGGCTATCTCGCCTGCGGCATGACCGGCTCGGGCCGATTGGCCTCGACCGACGCTATAGCACGAGCAGTTTGCGATGTCCTCGGACTTCGCAAAGACTTTGCCGGCCAAACCATTCTGGTCACCGCCGGCCCGACCCGTGAGGATCTCGATCCCGTCCGCTTTCTCACGAATCGATCTTCCGGGAAGATGGGTTACGCGCTTGCCGAGGCCGCCACAAGGCGAGGAGCGCACGTCATCCTCATCAGTGGCCCTACCGATCTGCATCCACCCGAATCAGCGGACTGGCTTCCGGTTCGCACAGCGGAAGAAATGCGCCGCGCCGTGCTCGAACATTCCTCTGGTGCGAGCATCATTATCATGGCCGCGGCAGTTGCCGATTACCGCCCCGCTGCCGCTTCCAGTTCGAAAATTCGACGCGCTGGTGAGCGCCTCGTACTGGAACTCGAGCCCACACCCGATATCCTGTCCGAGATCAGCCGCGACAAGGGCAATCGCGTCTTGATCGGCTTTGCGGCGGAAACGGAGCGCGTCGTTGAGAACGCTCGCGCAAAACTCTCCCGCAAGGGCGTCGACCTTATCGTCGCCAACGACGTCACCCAAGAAGGCGCAGGCTTTGACACAGACACCAATATCGTAACGCTCGTATTCCGCGACCGCGAAATACGTCTCCCCAAATTGAGCAAGCTCGACGTTGCCAACCACATCCTCGACCACGCCCTCGCTCTCAAGACCTAGATCGGTAGCGCCCGCGCCTGCCTGCCGCAGGCAAGTCTCGTTTACACTGAGCGAAGCGAACGTGCCGGTGTTTTGCGGACTTGCCCTTCAGGTCACACGAGTATTGCCCACCCTATAGCAGCGCCTCAAGTTGGTCGCGGAGGTACAGCAGGAGAAACAAACGGCTCAAAAATATAGGGGGCCTATTCCGGCCCCCTTTTTCGCTCTACCCCTAAGTTCCGGCTTCGGCGCGGCGAAACCGGCCCACCCCGGGATTAGAGACAGCCGGCTCTGTAGATTGCACGCGTATTGCCACCTTTGCTGGCGCTGGCACCTGTGCTGCATACACTGTATTTGCAAGACTTACGTCCGAAATGTCACGTAGCGCTACGGACTTTACGAATTTACAATCCAGTTTCTTAGAGCCTTCCCGATTTTCCCTACGTTCTTTGGAAGATCACTCGTTCTGCACTCCCTGTGTCCACGGCAAACCCGTCAGTCGAATGACAATGTTGAATACCGCGACCGGAACAAAGAATCGCCCCAGATTGACTCTGGATCGGTCGCCCCTAAAACCAACATGCCCCGCTGGTTCAGGCTGTATAGACAAATCCCCTCTTCTCAGGTGTCTTATCATCGAGACCGCATGGTGCCGAATACCACCGCTGCAGTCGCCGAAATCGACGCTCTCTATCGGCAGTACGGTCCGGCGCTTCTGCTCTTCGCCACGGCTATTACCGGTGAACGCAGCCGTGCGCAGGATGGAGTCCACCAGGTGTTCCTGAAACTGATCCAGGATGGAAAATTGCACCAAGTCGCCGATAAGAAAGCCTATCTCTTCGCCTGCGTGCGCAATGCTGTGCTCAACGATGCGCGCCAGCTCCAACGCGCGGTCTCCCTGGACGCCGATGTCGCATGGTTCAGCGCCCCCGGGAAGGATCTTGCCGCGGAGACCAGCCTTCGCCGCGCCCTATTGCTGCTCCCCGGCGAGCAGCGCCAGATCGTCGTTCTTCACCTATGGGCCGAACTCACGTTTCTGGAGATTGCCGAACTTCTCGAGATCAACCCCAATACAGCGGCCTCTCGCTATCGCTACGCGCTCGTGAAATTGCGTGAATCCATGGGTGCCGTCGCCACCGAACCGGTGCCCACGCCGACCGGGAGGAATCGCGATGCCGGCTCTCAGTAACCACCCAAATGACGAACGGTTCGAGCTCTATCTGAAAGAATTCCGTCCGCTCCCGCTCGCGCCGCTTCCGCTCAACCTGCCCGCAGAGACGGCCACGGCTAGGAAGCCGCGCCACCTGGGCATAACCATTTGGGCCTTGAGCGTCGCGGCTATCCTGATTCTGGGTATTTTTCTATTCCTCATTCCCGCTCACCACCTGACCAAATCCGAGGGGAATTCAACCGCTGCGCTTCGGCCGCATTCTACGCGTCCGTTGACGCTCCGGTCAGCGAACCAGTTGCTTGTCGATTCGCCTTCCTTCAAGGCCGCGCTCGACTCGCTCGAATCCAATTCCAGTGCAGCACCGCCAATTCCGAAAGGCCAAGAGAGCGCACTCGCCGTGCTCAGGCAGGAGGACCTAAAACCGTGAAGCCTGCACTTACCATTGTGCCTCTACTTTTTTTCTTGATCCTGTCCGCGACTCCGTCTGTCGCGCAGCGTGCTGCGTCTCCCAACGACAACGCCGCCTTGCGTTACTGGTCCGCATTTTCCGTGATGCAGGACTCCGCCATCACCGCCGACCAGGCCGCTGAATTGAACGCCGTCCTCGCCGGCCGCGCCGAGTACGACGACTCGAAGTTCGCCGCCGTCGTGGAAAAGAACAAACTCCCGCTCGAAATCATGGCTCGTGCCACCACGCTGCCGGATTGCGATTGGGGTCTGGACGACTCTTTCGGTGGCGACGAGCCCGTCGAATACGCGCGGAACGCGCTCGCCCTTGGACGTTTGAACGTCCTTTACGCGTTGCATCTCCTCAATACCGGCGATACAGAGGCAGGCGTCAACACGATCGTCGCCGGCCTGTATTTTTCCCGCGACGTCGCGAATGGCGGCACGCTCTTCGCTACGCTTGTGGCGGATCAACTCATCACCGAGCACCTTCGCGTCGTCACGTTCGCCGCTCGCACCGCAAACCTCTCGGCTCCGCAGCGGTTAAAGCTGAACAATGCCGTCGCGCGACTTGGTCCCGATGGCCTCGACTGGCGTTCCGCCATCGACCGCGAGTTTCAGGTGACCCGCACGCATTTTCCCGGCAACGCGCAGGCCGCGGCCGCAGTGCTCCGCATCGATGAGGCGTATGTAAAGGCCCTGCAAAATCCTTCGGCACTCACGGAAGTAAGCGAAGCGATTCACGCCGCTCCGCCTGCTGTCGCCCGCCTCATTCCGCTTCCACGCAGGGTCGTGGAAGATAAGCAGGCGCTGACGACGGAAATCTCGCAGGCACGTACTTTGCTCAAATGAAGTTACCGTATGAGAAGGGTTGGTCTCGCTCAGTTTGGTCCCGCTAAGTCCCAATTGCCATTCGCACCGCCGACGCCAGCGTTTCCGTCCACCGCGCCACGTCTTCTCCGCGCTCCGCTTCCACCCTTACGCGGACAAGCGGCTCAGTGCCCGAATATCGCAGGACCACCCGCCCGCCGTTCCCGAGCGCCTTTTCCGCATCCTTGAGCGCGCCCGCAACGCCGGGTATTGTCTCCAGTGCGGGTTTCGAGCGCACCTTCACGTTAACGATCTTCTGCGGATAAATCTTCAGGTCGGCAACCAGCCCGTCCAACGGACCTGCGAGCGCCACCAACGACGCGATTTTCAGTGCCGTCAGCATGCCATCCCCGGTCGTCGCATCGTCTAAAAACAAAATGTGCCCCGACTGTTCGCCGCCCAAATTCGCCCCGATGCGTTGCATTTCTTCGAGCACATAGCGATCGCCTACTGCCGTGCGCGCCAGCTTCAGTCCTTCCTTTTCAAGAGCGCGCTCCAATCCCAGGTTTGCCATGGTGGTTCCCACGACCGTGCCGCTTTTGAGGGTGCCGTTCGCCTTCATATGGCGGCCCATTGCCAGCAGCACACCATCGCCGTCGACCACCTTTCCCGAAGCACTCGAAAAGATCGCGCGGTCGGCGTCGCCGTCGAACGCCACTCCCAGGGCCGCCTTCTCTTCGACCACTCGTTTCTGCATGGACTCGGGATGCAACGCTCCGCAATTTGCGTTAATGTTGCGTCCGTCAGGCATATCATTCATCATCATCGCTTCCGCGCCCAACGAACGAAATAGCTTTGGAGCAAGTTTGCTGGCCGCTCCATTCGCGCAGTCCAGGACGACCTTGAATCCGCCAAACTTCGCACCCGGTAATAGATCGGAGCGCAGCCCGGCCAGATAGTCTTCGTGCAGCGCGGCGTTGCCGTCGGCGGGCGCAGACTTCGCAGCCGGCATAGTGTGGTTATCGGACAAAATGATTTTTTCAAGATCCGCTTCCACCGCATCCGGGAATTTCATACCTGACGAAGAGATCAGCTTCACGCCATTGTCGTGGTATGGGTTGTGCGACGCGGAAATCACGACGCCGCCCGCAAATGCCTCGCGGTGGACGAGCCACGCCACTCCCGGCGTAGTCAACACACCCGCCGAAATTGGCTCGGCGCCTGCTGCTGCCAACCCGCTCGCAATGCGTTCGGTCATATGCGGTCCCGATTCGCGAGTGTCTCGGCCGATCAGGACGCGCGCGTGCGGTTGCCTCTTGCTCAAGTAATTCCCCAGTGCCATACCCGTCCGCACCAAAGTCGCGTCGTCGAGCGGATATTCGCCCGGAATGCCGCGTATGCCGTCCGTCCCGAAAAGCTGCTTCGCCATTTCCTGTTAGTCCTCTGTCGTTGTGATTGGGCCAAAAGTGTTGGAACCAACCTGCGTTCGGGATGGGATTCCAGACAGGCCTCTGACGCTCTGCGGTCGCGCTGAAGCTACAAGTGTACGCGCAAGCACATCATGCACGCCGAACAGAACGTCTATGCTATCGTAACGGTCAATGCCTCTCGAAGAGATAAAGGCCGCGAACGCGAATTCCGTCAGTGCTCGCATTATCGCCGCCGGGATCGTCATCGCATTCTGCTATTGGGCATCGTCGGTTCTCGTAACGCTTCTCGTCGCTGTGTTGATGGCCTATTTTCTCGACCCGCTGGTGAGTTCGCTCGAACGGCTTCACATTCCTCGCGCGCTCGGTTCGCTCGTCGTCTTGCTGGTCACGGTCGCTCTTTTGATTGTCCTGGCGTGGTCGCTGATCGACCGCATCGATCAATTTGGCACGGACTGGCCCGAATATCGCGCGCCGCTTAAGTCGGTCACCGGTGTAATCGAGAAGAATCTCGACCTGTTCGAGGCGCGCGTCTCCGAATTGGCGCCGGCTGAGCCTGAGGCCCGTCGCGGCCAGCGCGTCGTTCAGGTGACCGAATCCCATTCACTTCGTGACGCCATCGTTTCGCGTCTTGGCTCGCTGTATTCATTCGTATTCGCGGTGACGTTCGTCCCGTTCCTCGTCTTCTTCATGCTGGCGGGCAAACGCCAGGTCTGGCATGCGACGATGCAACTGTTCCCCGCGACGCAGCGAACGCAGGTCAAGCACACGCTGGCGGACGTAACCCATGTCTTGCGCAGCTACGTGGTCGGAACTGCGCTCGTCGGCCTCCTGCTCGTGCTCGCGAACTGGCTGTTTTTCTGGAAGATAGGACTCGATTTCGCGTTCCTCACGGCGCTCGTTTCCGGCCTGCTGAACCTGGTGCCCTACATTGGAGTCATCCTCGCATGGTTGCCTCCCGTGCTGATCGGATTGAAGCAGTTCCATACCCCAGGTCCGTTCATCGGGATTTTCGTCGTGTTGATCGCGCTGCACATCATCGCGGCCAACCTCCTGATTCCGGCGCTGGTGGGCTGGCGCGTCCGCTTAAATGCCCTCGCCTTAACGGTTTCGCTGCTTTTCTGGGGCTTTCTTTGGGGCGGGATGGGGCTGATTCTGGCGATTCCGGTCACTGCGGTAATCAAGGTGATCTGCGATAACGTCGAGGCGTGGCAGCCCGTAGGCCGCTGGCTCAGCGCCTAGCAGTAGAGCCGCGGAGCGCACGGATTGCCGCGGATTGAATCCCCACATCAGCGCCCGATCGCCATGTGATCGCCGGTAAGGCAAATCCAAGGCGAACAAAACCTGAAAAAAGATCGTGCAAAACAGGACGCTAAGTAGGTCAAGTCACTTGACCTGTTTTTACGCATTATCGGGCGCGTTTTGCGCCGATTGCACAGTATGACCGCGCATCGAGGAAAGACTACCACGTGCCCACCCGGCTACCTCGAACCGTCGCTTAGGTACTTGGCCCACGCGAGTGCAAGGTCGAAATGAACCCTTCCAGCTCGCCATCTTTCGGGGCGCTCTGGAACAGGCGGATGGCGGCCACGCCGGAGGCGCCCCGGCGAATGCAATCTTGGGCGTTGGATTCGTCGATGCCGCCGATGGCGATTACCGGAATCTGAATAGCGCGGCAAATTTCGCCCAGTCGATCCAAGTCTTGCGGTGGTCCGAAGCTTCGTTTTGATGGCGTATTGAAAACCGGACCAAAGAAAATATAGTCTGCGCCGTTCTGCGCCGCTGCGCGCGTCTGGTCGATACTGTGGCAGGAAACGCCAATCTGAAATTCCGGCGGAGCATTTCCCGCGCGACACCAGCGGACGACTTGTTCCACAGGAAGCGATTCCCCGCCGAGATGGACTCCCGCCGCTGCGGGCAGGCCATCCCCTCCCGCCGCGAGAGCCACGTCGAGCCGGTCGTTAACGTAAATTCGCGTGCGGCGCCCGGGGCTGGTTTTTGAACTTTCATCCGCAGCCGTGACTGCCTGCCGCGCCAGCTTCAGCAATCTCCCGCTCGTGACGTCCTTCTCCCGAATTTGAATCCAATCCACGCCGCCATCGATTGCCGTTTGTATTTTTTGGAGCAGAGCGTCAATGGGATCGGCATTCGCGGGAACAGTGAGTGAATGACGATCCGTGACGTAGCAAACGATCGGTTTGTCGGGCTTTCGCACGCCCGATTCTAACGCCAATTTTGTACCGCCCGACTGCGCGTCCAAACAGTGAGCGGCCGAAGGCAATTCCGGAGAGATTCTTCGCCCGGAAAACCGGGGCTCAGAATGACAGCCGTTGTGAAAAAGGTATGACGGAAAAGGTATGACGGAAAAAGAAAGATGACGGCCAGACCTTCCCTTCGCCACATCGCTCAGGACAAGCCGGCACTGGTTCTCAAAGCTACGTTCGTGTGACAACAACGGTGGCACGACTGCGAAATGATTGGAGGGCGAGCACAACGTTCATCACGCCGAGACCGGAGATGGCCCCTCGAAAAAATGCGTTCTTGATCAGGAATCCGAGCGCCGGGTACTGGAACAGGAAGATGTTCATCTCCCACAAATCCGACCAGGGCAAAAGGATTAGCGCGAATCCCAGCTCAATCCAGATCAAGAGGAGGACCACGCGGAGAAATCGGTTCATCGTTAGAGAAAGATTATGTGGGATTCCGCGCGGTCTCGCAACCGCCGGCGAGCAGTGGGTTGCCGCGCTTTCCTCCGCGCAAAGGAAAAGAAATTCTCCCGTCAGGCCATTTGGTCCAGTTTTCGACTTTTAGATGGGGGATACGGCGGAAAGCAGCGTCGCTAGAGACGACCGGCACCAGCGTTCACACCGGGGCGTGTTTCTGGAGGGAGGCGATGCGGTCGGCAACATCGCGATAATCAATATTCATCGCGTAGACCTGCTGGAAGCTCGATAGCGCGGATTTGGACTGGCCTGCGGTCTCCTGCGCGACACCCAGATCGTAGCGCAGCGCCAGTTCGGCCTCCTGGTCGATGCCGGGAGTTTCGAGAGCGCGCTGATACCAGTAGACGGCAATGTTGGGCTGCTGCTTGTCCATGAAACACAGCGCGAGCAGCGTGGCGCAGTTCATGGCGTAGGGGAACGGGTTGCCTTTCTGAACGGCCTTTGCCACGCGCTGAAATTCGCTGACGCCCTCGTCGAGCAGGCCCATTTCTCGATACGCGATTCCAAGATTGTAGTGCGTCTCGAGATCCTCGTCTTCGCTTTCCATTTCGCCCAATTCGTCGCGAAATTCCTGGAAAATGCCGGCGAGCTCGTCGAGTGCGCCCGCATTCGCAGCTTCCACAGCTTGCACGGGCTTGGCAGGTTGCACCGGACCGGCAACTTTCGCTTTGCTTGCCGGTTTCGCGGGTACTGGAAGATCGAGGACGATTTCTTCCGCTGCTTCAACTGGTTCGGGTTCCGGCTCCGGCGGCGCGAAAGATTCCATGGCCGCTTCCGCGGTTTCAGGCGCTTCGACAGGATCCTGGGGCCCGGAATGCTCGATTTCGGCGACCAGCTCGCGGATGAAATCGTCCGTGGTGAGCGGCGCTTGCGGCGGTTCCTTGGATGCGGCAGGCGCCGGCGCAGGCGTAGCCTTGCGCGGCGCAGCGCCATTCACGGGCGCGGTGCTTACAGGCGGAGCCGAAATCGGTTCCGGTTCGGCCGCAGCGGGTTCGGGCGCCTCCTCAATCAACTCAATTTCTTCGCTGGGCGCGATATCAAATTCAACGGGCTCAGCATGGACAGCCGGTTCGGGCTGCTCCGCTTTTGCCTGTGAAGCAGCAGGTGCTTGCGACGCGACCGGCACCTGTGGCGCGACGGGCTCCTCAGGTTCAATCGCAGCTTCCGGTTCAGGGGAGGACGCCTGCTCAGTTTCGCGCGACATCGCATCCCATTCGTCGGAGAGATCCAGCTCTTCCACGGCTTCTTCCCGATCGGACGGGACAGCGCTCGCGCTGACAGGTTCAACGGGAGCCGCGGGCGCTTGAGCCGGTTCTGGCGCGCTTACTGGAGCCTCGATCTTGAACTCCTGCGGAGCCGCCGGCGGGGCGGATGCAGCCTGCTCGGGTTCCGCCTCGGGCGCAGCGAGCGGAATTTCGAATTCCACAGGCGCAGCCGTTTGCACGGGTGGTGCGGCGTGTACCACCGGGGCAGCAGAAACTTGGCTGACAGGCGCCGGAGCTGGTTCTGGCGCACTCGGTGCGGGCGGCGCTACCGGCAATTCAGCTTCGGGTATTCCGGCCACTTTCTGGAACCGTTTGCGCATTTCGGCAAAACGGTCGGCGTTCGTCGTATCGTCGCGCTGACGGTGAATCTGCTCGAGCAAGGCGGCCATCTCCGCCGTGCGGCGCTCGTTGCCGGCTCCGAGATATAGATCGAGCAGGCGTTCGAGTGACGGCGTGTGCCTTGGCGCTCGCTGCAGCACGTTTTCGAGCAGGACTGTGGCTTTCTGCGTCAGGCCGTAGCTCGAAAAGAGGTCGGCGTCCGTGAGAGCCTGCGCGACGTAACGCTGCGTTTCCTCGTCCAGGTTTTCCGCAACAATGGGCGCTGGCGCGCCTGCTTCCAATTCCTCGTCTTCTCGTCCAAAGTTCCGCTCGGGAGCAGGGACGGGCTGTTCCGAGAACGACTGCTCAGCCGGCGCCGTTTGCGATTGTTTGCCAACGACAGGCTCTGGCGCTAATACCGGCGCAGGCGGCGGCTCAACAGGAGCCGGCGCGCCACCCGCCCGAGCGCGCATCTGAGCGAGCCTCTGCTGGACGCGTTCGTCTTCCTTGTTCCGATCCGCGAGCTCTTCCAGCAACTCGACAGCGCGACCGTACTCACCCCGACCCGCATACAGGTCTGCAAGCTGGCCCAGGGCTCCGTTGAGCCGGAAGGGATCGCTCGTGTGCCGACAGAAATCGACCAGCATCTCGAGCGGTTCGGCATCATTCGGAGTGCGTTCGGTGATCGCGGTAAGCGACTTGAGAAACTTATCCTGCTCGCCCGCCTCGATCATCGGCTCGCGAAGTTCGCGGAGCAACTCCAGAGCCTTTTCCGTCTCGCCCTTGTCGATGTAGGCGTCTGTAACGCGAAGAAGCGCGCCAAAATGTGCGTGGCCGCGCGCAAGCTCTTTTCGCGCGCGATCGAGACAACCTGCCAGATTCCCGGACTCCATCTGCATGCCGAAGATCAGATCCGTCAATTCTCCGCCGGCATTCGCGTCCGGATGCGCGGAGAGGACTTTGATCGCCTCGTCCGTTTTCTTCCCGGAAGCCAGGCTCTTGCCCTTGAGCAGCAGCGCCGTGGCATTGCCGGGTTCCAATTCGAGTGCCCGATCGACAAGCTTCAGCCCCTCGTCCGTTTCACCATGATCGAGCAGCCGTTGCGCATACGAAAGATAGGTGTGAGCCGCTTCCTTCTTCTGGCCCATCACGTTGTACAGCTCGGCCAGGCGCATCTGCACGCGCGGATTGTCGGGCTCAACATCGAGCAGCCGTTGCAACACTTCGACGGCCTTCTGCGAATGATTCGCCTTCAAATGGACTTCGGCGATCTGCAGGAAAAGAGGACGCGCCTCGCTCAGCACTCCTTGCTGAACGTACAAATCGGCAAGACGTTCCAGCGGAGCCAGTTCGTTCGGAGCCAGCTTGGCGATCTTTTTGTAGATCGCGATAGCCTTGCTGTTGAAGCCGTCCGTCAGGTAAACCTGGGCAAGGCGTTCAAAGTACTCGACGGCGTGCGGCATGTCGCCTTGACGCGCGTATAAATCGCCCACCGTCATCAGCGTGGCTTGGTCTTTCGGATCGTGCCGAAGGATCTGCTGGTACTCGGTGATCGCCTGGGCGACCTTCCCCTGGTTGAGATATTTCAGGGCGCTTTCCAGCGCCTTGCTCTTGTTGAATGCCATCGACGGTTCTTCTTGCCCGCTTCCAGTGGCCGGCGTTCCCTTGGACGGAAACGGCCGGCGTCCAGTGACACTGCGACTCAGCTATGGAGCGTAGCACGCGTGAAAAAGGCCGGTCTATTGGACGCAAGACGGCTGGTGCCGAAGGGGATAACAGCGGCGAGGCTGATCCAAGCTGCTGAAGCGACTGCCTTTTTGAAGCTTCCGGCCCGCCTGAAAAAAGGCAGACGCCCAAGGCCATTTCAGAAGTCGGAACTCCAAGCAGCAAATCAGCGGGTGAGTCTGTAAGCCGGATTCTGTCGCCGCGCGCCCGTTGCCGTGCGGACTTTCGTCCGCGCAACTTCAAACGCGAAGCGCAGCGATCATTCCTCTAGGCCCCGGATCGCTCCGGGACTCAAGCAGCCTACCCGAGGGTCGAGCGTTTGTTGCGAGATCCGCCTTGGCGGATTGAACGCTTTCGCGAAATCCACCGTAACGGATCGACGCTTGCCGCGAAATCCGCCGTAGCGGGATCGCAGCACAAACGCCTTTTCGGGCCGGGCCAGCCCTCCCCTCCTATTTGGCCTTGCTCCACGCGGGGTTTTCCATGCCTGCGACATTGCTGCCGCAGCGGTGGGCTCTTACCCCACCTTTTCACCCTTGCCAAATGCGCTCGACCGGAAGAGGCGAGCCCTCGGTATTACCTCGGGCCTGCCGCAGAGGCCTTTGCTCACCGGCGGTCTATTTTCTGTGGCACTTTCCGTGGCCGAGCAGCAAAGCGCGCTTTCGCTCGCTTCGCCACGCAACCCCCTGGCGTTACCAGGCGCGTTGCCCAATTTACGGACCGTAGGGGCGCTGCTGCTGCGCCCGTTCTGCGAGCCGTAACCCTTGATCCGGTAGTGGCACAGCATGTCGCAGATCCGCCGTGGCGGGCCGTGCTCTTCGCAAATCAAGGCTTTTCGGAGTCCGGACTTTCCTCCCGCCGCCCTTCACCTGCCTTCCGGCAGATTCAGGGCAAGCCGGCGATCGCCCGACTCACCCGCTGACAAGATTATATATCGGATTAAGGGCGCCGCGACTGTGCCATAGTGCGGCCTCGCAAAAAGCTAGGTGCGGCGGTAGCGAGATATCAAGAAACCCACGTAGAGTGTTCGGCTTCAACGCGCCAGGAGCCGCCGACCTTGTCCATCAACACAAATCGGCCATCTCCACAGAGACCACAAAGATCTTCGATGTAAAACAATGCCTGAGTTCGAGATGGATTGAAGCCCACGCCGGAGAGAACAATCAGTCCCGTGTTATACGGGAACGCTTTTTGAAAATTTGCCGAACTGTAATCGGAGTCTGACGTGAGGACGGCGCGACCAGGCAAAGCGAATTGCGATTGTATTCGGATCCGAAAGAGATTGTGCACAGCGAAAGTCGCCCACGTCGATGCTTGCAGATCCCTGAAATTCACATCTCTTTCGAGGAAGCGGGGTAATCGGAACCGCAAACCCGAAAGGAATGGCCGATCCGCTATGACGAGTAGCGTGGGCCGGCGTCCCGACGAATCGTCCGTATTGTTCCAGAATCGTTGGGAAAGATAGGCGGAGTAAACTACATATTCGTCGCCCTTATTCCGATTGATCTCAAACCAACCCAGAATCACGACGAGCGTGATGCTGGTCGTAACAGCGGCAGCGGCGCTCTTGAGCATAGACCGACCGTCTACGGCAAGCTTCCATCTACTCAGACCCCAAGTCCGGTCGA
>JBOGNK010000128.1:0-11826 GCA_050747085.1 Candidatus Acidiferrales bacterium | reverse complement strand
GCGAGGGGGAACAATGTCGCATCAGGAGCGCCGCAGATCGCCACGCAAGGAATGTCTCGTCCCGCTTCGGTTTCGAGTCGTCGACAACGGAAACGGACACGACGACACCGTTATTCATTTGACCAATTATGCCGCCGGTGCCGGCACGCACGCGCACTTCGGGATGGCCGAGGGCCAGGCCGAAAACTTATCGGAACGCGGCGTGTACTTCGTCAGCCGCGAGCGAGTGACGGTCGGCGAGGATGTTGAGCTGTTTTTCACGATTCCAGCCGAATTGACCGGCCGCGCGGACGAAAGCGTCCGATGCAGCGCTCGCGTCGTGTACGCGCAGCCATTGGAGCGAGATCCGGCGCTGACGGGAGTAGGGGTTTGCGTTCGCTGCTTCGAGCCGGTGGTGCGTCGACGAAACTGGGCAAACTAGAAACGCTGGGCGCCGAATTGAATCGACGCGATGCACTCGGGTCGGCGAGAACCGGGCAAACTAGCGAGTCAGTAGACGGCTATCGGCGGAAGAAAACGCGCGTGGTACTAGAACCGGCGAGGCGAAGAAGTGGCGAAATAAAAAGCCGCACCTGTGACGGTTAGAAAACGTTTTCTCTTTTGTTATCAATGATATGTGCGGAGTTTTAATAGTAGGGGTGTGGCGATTAGCTTTTTCTTCGCCATTTCGCTTTCTGTTCGCCCACGCGCAACGGTGAGCCGAGAATGCGCGGCGCTCTTTGGCACGCGACGCGGTCGTTGGGCTACTTTTGTTCTCCTGCGGGCACGGTGAACGCTGTTTTCGCTGCCGCAGTATTGTCGAACCGGTCGGCAATCTGCACCGCAATGGTGTGCTCGCCCGGAGCAAGATGATTTAACTCGAACCGGTATTCCTGCTTCGGCGCATCGGAGAGAAGTCCTACAGGATAGACAATCTGCCATGGCCCGCCATCGACGCTATATTTCGCTCGCGCCAGGGCATTCGAGCCCGCGCTAATGCCGCGGAAGGTGACCGTGACGGCAGGCGAATGCGCTTGAGCAGTGAGGGCTTCGATTGTCGGAGGCGTATTTTCCACCTCGAACCGGTCGCTGTTGCGTTCGGCTGTCAGCGCCATATCGGGCGGGTTCGACGGGGAATCGGACGCCACAATCCTCAGGTAGTAGGCGCCATCAGGCAGCGTCGTCGTGTCCCAGGAATAGTAGTGCTGCGTGAGGTGGTCTTTCAAAAGACGCCAATTCTTCTCGCCTTCGCCGCGATAATAAATGCTGAACATCAAATCGTCGCCGTTGTCGTCGCGTGCGCTCCAGATAACGCTTTGCCAGCCCTTGTTCCAGAGTCCTTGGGGTGGAATTTCCACTTTCGGCTGCTTCGGATAGTCCTCTGCGTTCGCGGGACTGGGCGAAGCCTCGCCGTCTGCCTGCGGCATCCGCAATTGAACGTTGATGCGCCCGCCGGGACCTTGCGCCTGCGGGAATTCCTGCAAACGAACACCGGGATCCTGGATGGCGATGTCCTGCACCACAGGCGCAACATTTTTCGGCTGGTAGGCGAGGCTAACCCAGGAAATGTCGGGCGAACCTGCGGTGTCGACGAACACGGCCTTCCACTGTGCGAATCGCGCGGCGGGACAATTCACAGCCAGTCCATCGGCCGGATTCTTATACGGACCCGACCATGCGCTCCAATTTTTTTCGGGGCTCGACGTGTTGCCCGAGCGTACGTAGAACGCCACTTTGCCATCTGTCGCGCCGTTTTCGCCCCACCACGTCAGGCGTCCCCAATGCGAAAAGATGTCCGCATCGAACGTGTTCGATTCGAAGCTGCCTTCCTTCGCGTATCCCGGTCCCAGGGTGAACACCTTTCCAGGATTCGCGGTGGCCACGAACATTTTTCCACCAGGCACCGAAAGCAGGCTGGTGACCTGCGCCGACGCCGCTTGCGCGACCGTCAAATAAACGCCGTTGCCTTCGAGCTGAATGATCGAGCCGCTATCGCCCGTCCCAAGCAACACCTTTCCGGTGGGCGAAAACGCCGTCGAAAAAATCAGATCAGCATTGGAAGTCCACAGCTTCTTCGGCGAGCCGTCTGGCGATAGCCTTACCAGCTCGCTGCCGCCCGCGGCCGACGCGAAGTACGTCAGCGGCGCCAACGGCCGTTGTGCTGTACGCTGCTGCGGCCCTGAGGTAACAACAATTCCGCCCGGCGCACCGCCGTTCGCGGTCACCACTGCCTGCGGCTGTTCCGCCATGATTTGCTGGGGCAAGGTTGGCCCCGTGGGGCGCCCCTTTTCGCCGATCGAAGCGGCGTAAAGATTCCCCGCGCCATCCATCGCAAGTGAAGTTACTTCCTTCTTGTCGGTTTCGTAGAGTACGAACGATTGCCCAGCCGTCGGTGCAGCCTGCGCGGATTTGCGTTCGATGCGCACGCGAATCACAAGTCCATCCGGATCGGTGCCGATCAGAAGATCGCCCTTATCATCCATCGCCAGCGACCGCGCGTGCCGCTGGTCGGTCTGATAGAACACGTCGCCGGTTCCATCGGGCGCCACGGCGTAGACCTTACCCTGATCGCCTGTCCCCACAAACAGGTCGCCGTTATGGTCGATTTGCAGCGACCAGATGTATTTCGTCTTGGGAGTGAAAAAGACGGTCTTCTGTCCGTCCGGAGTCACCTTGTACACCTTGCCGTCCGGCGACGTTCCAACATACAAGTTATCGTGCGAGTCGAAGGCGATCGCCTGCGCCGCCAGTTCCGAGGATTCAAACACCGTCGTAGACTTGCCGGCCGCATCAAACCGGACCACTTTCGCGTTCGGGCCGCCCGCAGCGTACAGCCGTCCCTGGGAGTCGAGTCGCAATTGCCAGATATATGCGAGATTCGGATCGGAAAATTGCGTGAACTCCGGCGCGGGCATCAGCTTGCCATCGCTGCGGATCGCGACGCCCTTGGCCGTGCCGCGCGAAAAATCGTTGGAGTCGGATTCGCGCCAGTAATGCGTATGTTCCGCGCAAGCGAGCCCGGGCCATAGTGCGGCGGCTATAACGCACACCAGGATTCTTCGGCATGTCATTGATTGAGCTCCTCGCCGCGGCAGCGGCTGATGGACGGAAGCGCCTTCACTTGACTGTGATCGTCAGTGCATGCTCGCCCGAGATCACCTGATGCATTTCAACCGACCACTCGCCCGCCGTCGATTGCCACAGCAGGTGCGTGTCGCCCGGATTCTGGCGCTGATTCAGGATGTTGATTTCGGAGACCGGCGCGTTCGGCAGTTCCTTATCTTCGACGAGTAGCGTCGGAGTGGGCTGCAGAAGCGTCGCATATAAACGGTCGTTCTGTCGTGTGCGGTTCACCAGGCGAATCAATTCCTCAAGCCCGGGAAGCTGCCCATCCGACGTCGCGGTGACGATTTCCAGGTTGCGGTTCACCCAA
This sequence comes from Candidatus Acidiferrales bacterium, assembly GCA_050747085.1. Taxonomy (GTDB): domain Bacteria; phylum Acidobacteriota; class Terriglobia; order Acidiferrales; family UBA7541; genus Palsa-295. The sequence goes on along the minus strand of JBOGNK010000128.1, from coordinate 8,414 downwards.
TTCGCGTCGCTGACCACGAGTTGCAACTTGCCGCGCGTTACCTCGTCCGGAACGCGGATCGGAATCTCGCGCAACACGGGCGCGCCTCGGTAAGGGCGCAGCAGAACTTTCACGTCCAGCATTTCGCCGGGGCGAACTTCGCTCTTTCCCACCCACGCGTTCTCGATGCGGGCCGATCGGCGTTCGCCGAGAGTGGTCACACTCAGATGAATGCCCTGAATATCGGGGCTTTCGTACGGATTCGAATAGATGCGCGAAAATGCGCCTTCCACCGCCAGCGCCACCATCATGCCGCTCGGTATCGGCACATCCGTGGGCGTGAACAAATCGTCCATCTTCACCGGCGTGTGGTCCTTGATGTCGATCGAGCCGGCCATTTGCAGCGTTGATCCCTCGCCGTACGCCGGGGTACCGACGATGCTGTTATAAGCCGCCAGAGCGACAAGAAGCGGCGTCAACTCCCGGTTTTCGACCACTTGCAAATGAAAATTCTGCGTGCCCGCGGGCGTTGCGAGGTCTATGTCCATCGGAATCATCGGCGGGCCCGCGCCAAGTTTGCCCATGATCGCCGTTCGACGATCCTGCGTCAGCGTGCCAATCACGCCGCCCGTGCTCATCACCTTGGTCGACGCCATCGACGAAGCCAGCGTCAGAATCACGTGAGCGCGGGAAATCGGAAAATTAACAGAACCATAACCGAACAGCGGGTGCCCGCACGCAAGAATCTGGTTGGCGACGACCGTCGTCACGGTGCAGCCCGACGAAACCGAAAAATCGCCGCGGATCAGGTCGATGCCAACCATATCGCCAGGTTTCAGGTTTGCATCCGTTGGCGACGCTGGAGCGGTCCCGCCGGCCATCGCAGCAACTCCCCACGACGAGAATTGCTTTTTGAACTGCGCCATCGCCTGCGGATAAATTCCGCTGGTGATCAGCGGCGTCTCGATGGGCACAAGAGTTTGTCCCATCGCGCCTGCCGCGGTCAGTTCCGTGAAATCCGAGGGCAGGGCCACGTGCGTCGAAACGTCGCGCACTACGTTTCCGGGAACCGTCTTCACGAGATCCGGTTTCGATGCGGCCCCTTCCTTTGCCACGTCGAGCATGTTCGCAATCGGCGTGACGCCGCCGATCGCCTCTTTCGTGAACGTGCCCAGTTTCAATGAGAGCGCGCCCGCGAGCTTGCCATCGAAATACACGGGGCTGCCGCTCATTCCCGCCACCACTCCATCCTGATCCGCTTTCGGCCCCAGGAGTTTTACGAGGATCACGTCCTGCTTCGGCCCAAGCGCGTTTTGCAACACGCCGATCACGACCAGATTGATCGGTTCCACCTGATCGCCTTCATAAATTGTGTACGCGATGCCTTTCATGCCCGGCTTGATCTGGCTGATCGGAATTGTTTCGGGCAGATTGGTGGCGCGAGGGGCAGCCAGGGACGAAACCGCGAGGGATAGCACTGCAAGTACCGCAACTGCGAAAGCGAAACGACGCGGATGGGGCATGGGTTGCTATGATACCGAGCAGCGTTTACCGAAGCAAATCAACCGCTCGGTTCCTTTCTGGTGCCTGTATCGTACTGCGGCTCGCCCCAACAACGAAGCCACTTACGATGGGCCGCACTCGATTAGACGCCAAAACTGGCTTTCACGGCTACAGGTTGCGTGCATTTTGTGTTCCGTTTGCCTCGTGACTAGGCGTTGGCTAAGTGCTTTAAAAGCTGTCGGGCTAATTCGGCCGGTGACGCGTGAACGTCCACTATGGGGGACAAATGCATCAAGTGAGTGGGCTGGGGTGGGAGTACCGGCACTTTAGTTTCAAACGCCCGCGGGCTTCGCGAACATCGCTTTGAACGTTTGTTCGGTCGGTTCGCTAATCCTCCACTAGCAGGACGACGGTCGCAGGACCAACGGTCCCTGTCGATTGCCGCACGTTTACTGGGATGATAGGATGCCGCCTTCTAGTAGGGCGCGTGAGAACGAGAATCCGATTACTGGTAGCGGGCACGCTCTTAGCATCAGGTGTTGCTTGTGCGCTGCCGCCCGCTGCATCGCCCCAATCGAGTGGTGAGCCGTCGCCACTGTTTGTGCCATGGAAGACGGAAGAGCCGCTGATAGTCTCGGGAACCAAAGCCGTTTATCCTGAAATTGCCGCGCTTGCTCACATCGAGGGGTGTGTTTACGTCTCGCTCATAATATCGAGCGACGGGTCGACGAAGAACGCAGCGCCTTTGAGCGGCCCAGCATTAATGTTTCAATCTGCAATGCGTGCGGTGTCGACTTGGAAATTCAGGCCCTCTGCGCAGCAAGTGCTGACTATATCTCCTGTTTGCTATTTCTCATCCGCTGACAGAAATACACAACAAGCACTCGTGGATTCCTATCAGAAAACAGCCGAACAAATTGCGAACGATCGTAGGAAAGTCATCTCGTTTGGAGAGGAGCTTTACTGGACGGGTCTGCCAGAGCGTGCCGCGGCTCAATTTCAACAGGCCCTTTCTCTGAAACCCGGCGATCCTGAGGCAGAGTTCGATTTGGGAGATAGCTTGGTTGCTGAGGGCCGCTTCGATGATGCCATCGACGCGTATCGGCAGGGCCTCACAGCAGACCCGAAATACTGGTCAGAGAACGCCCGCCGGCAACCTCCTGTTCGCGGAGATCTGCTTCGCCAAACGGAGTATAACGGCCCCTTGCTTTATGCCCTGGGCCAGATATACGAAAAGAAGGGTGATACGAAACACGCTTTGCGGCTGTACCGAGATGCAACGAAAATGATGCCATACCGGCAGGACTTCCGAGACGCATGTGACCGGCTTGCACGCAAATGAACGCTAGTTCGAGGAGCGCTAGACGATGCTGCTCCGCGTTGATCCGCGTCGCTCTGCGGCCCATGTTACGATGGCAGCGTGAAAAAACAGGTCATCTCTCCCGGAGGCACCGTCTCCGGCGTCGCCGAACTTCCCGGCGACAAATCCATTTCGCATCGCTACGCGATCATCGCTGCGCTCGCTGAAGGCACCACGGAAATCTACAACTGCGCGTCCGCTGCCGACTGTCGCAGCACGCTGGAATGCCTGAAGAAGCTCGGCGTTGCGATCGACATCGCCAAAGATCGCGTCCGCATCGCCGGCGCAGGATTGCACGGCATGAAAGCGCCACGCCGCACCCTGGACGCCGAAAATTCCGGCACGACCATTCGCATGTTGGCGGGCGTTCTCGCAGGACAGCCTTTTACCTCGACGATCACGGGCGACAGCTCGCTTCGCAAGCGCCCGATGGCTCGCATTGCCACGCCGCTGCGCGAGATGGGCGCCGCGGTGACGGGCGTTGATAGCGACCGCGCGCCGCTGGAAATTCGCGGCGGCAATCTTCACGCCATCGACTACACGCTGCCGGTTCCGAGCGCACAGGTGAAATCCGCGGTTCTGCTGGCCGGCCTTTTCGCAGAAGGCGTTACGACTGTGCGCGAATCCGTTCGCACGCGCGACCATACCGAACTTGCACTGCGTGAATTCGGCGCGTCGGTCGAAATCGAAAAGGGAATCGCGCGCATTTATCCGCGCCCGAAACTCTCCGGACGCCACATCATCGTTCCCGGCGACTTGTCGGCCGCGGTTTTTCTGATCGGAGCCGCGCTCGTTCTGCCGGGATCGGAACTCGTCGTCCACAATGCCGGCCTGAATCCCACGCGCACGAGCGTTCTGGATTTCCTGATCAGCATGGGCGCCGCGATCAACGTTGGGCAGTTGCAATCGAACAATGGCGAACTGGTGGGCGACGTAGCCGTGCGTCATTCGCCGCTCGAAGGCGGATCGGTTTGCGGCCCGCAAGTTGCCGAAATGATCGACGAACTCCCCATGCTCGCTGCTCTGGGGCCGTACACGGAGAAGGGAATTGAGATTCACGACGCGAAGGAATTGCGCGTGAAGGAGAGCGACCGCATCGCCGCGCTCGCGGAAGGCCTGCGCCGCATGGGCGCTAATGTCGAGGAATTTCCCGACGGCATGCGCGTCGCCGGTCGAGGGAGTGGAAAGCTGCGCGGCGCGAAGGTCGATCCACAAGGCGACCATCGCATCGCGATGGCGCTTGCCGTCGCTGCGCTTGGAGCCGAAGACGACACCACCATTCTGGATGGCGACTGCGCCGCCGTTTCGTTTCCCGAGTTTTTCTCGACGCTTGCGCGCTTGCGCCGTTCTAGCGTGGAATAATTTGTGAGGGGCGCGTGCGAGTGATTCTGTGTTATTGGCCGGGCACGGCAAACCGTGCCGGGGCTTAAGCCCGGCTCTACGTTTAACCCTTATATCCGCGGGAATCGCGGCTAACCGCTCTTGTGGAGGGAAATAGTGCCGTAGCTGGTCACGATGACAATCTTCGGGCCGCCGCTGCCAACCGCGCCGGTTAGACGGCCAACGTTATTGTCGTTGACGAGCCGCAGTGACGGAGATTCGAATTCGCTCTCGACTTCGCCGGATTGCGAAACTGCCGAAATCTGAAAATTCGAGTTGTTCGGCAATGTCAGCCTTACTTCTCCCGATTCGTCGTTGACGTCAATCCCGGCGCTGGGAGGACGCGAACATTGGATTGCGATGTCACCGTGCGAATCTGCGATCTCGAGCGCCCCCGCAATATCTTCAGCCTCGATGTCGCTGTTCCGCGTGGCGATTTTCACCGCGCCCGCCACGTTGGAGAAGTGCAAGTCGCCGGAATCGAGTTCGAGTCTTCCGGTCAAGCGCGTAAACTGCATGTTCGAGCGGTTTGATGTGAAACGCGTCGTTTGTGCGACGTTGCGGACGCGAATTGTGCCGTAGAATTCGCCGTTCAGCGTCGCATCCCCGGACACGTTCGAAACATCCACTTCATCGCCATGGCCGCTAAGGCCTACGTTTCCCTTTACGTCTGAAATGCGAACGTTGCCCCTGCTGATGGTAGCGAACACGTTCGACGCCGCATCGTGAATGTCGATATCGCCGTTGCTGGCGCTAGCTTGAACGGCGCCGGAAAGTCCCGAAATGTTGATGTCGCCTCGGCTGGTGCTAGCGGTGACAATCGCGGTCTTCGGCAGCTGTACATCCAGATCGGCCCCTACCGCGCCTTCCCAATTCTGCTGGTTCAGCGGATGCACGCTGAAGCCATCATCCGTTTGCTCGATCACGGTATGGACATCCGCCATGCGATCCTCAGCGGCGGAACGATTCGGGTCCGAAGCGGATTTGTTGACGGTTACGCGCAGCTCATCGCCTCCGCCAACGTGAACCGTAATGTTGCCCCGGTCAGTCTGGATCGTGATGTGCGCATTCGGCGGAATTTTTCGCGCGGGCAAAGCGTCGCTTACCGTGTAGCGATCCGAGAACGGATGAAAATTGAAGTTGAAGTCGTGCCGATGGCGCAGGTGATCGACGACGCCCAAGGCCGCCGAACAGAAGAGAACTACGATCAAGAGCGCTGCTTCACCGCCGGCGAGGATTGGCGTCCGCTCGCCGGTGCCTCGCGCCATCAGATGATCCACCAGTTTGGCGACGCCCCAAACGATAATAATCACCGGCCAATAGCGCCAGATCAGCGTTCCCAGATGCAGTTGGGGATCGAAGCGAAACAAAAGAAACAGCACACCAAGAACAATCAGCAGCAAGCCGGCAAAGATTGATTTGCGCTTCGGTGGGCGAGGCGGCGGAATGACGACGGCCCGCTGGGCTGGCGGCACTGGTGGCTGTTGGACGCTGCTCATCGATTATTCGGACCCGTTGCAAGAAAATACTGCCGCGCTGAAACCCTGCCAGGGCGGGCAGGCCCGCCCAGGAAGATGGGGGCAAGCGCGGCGCTACGTCGAGTCAAACGCACCCAGCAACAGGACACGGCGCGAGATCGAGAGTGGGCGCAGCAAGCAGCGCCCCCACGGATCGCGGAATCCATGAGCCGCGGCGGACGCCAACCGCAACAAGCGTGAATCCAGGTGCGGCGATCACGTCCCGACGTGTCCTTCGCGCGAAACCATCGCCTGAATGACCATCAGCGCGCCGATCACGATCAGAATAACCGGCCACAGATCGAAGAAGCCGTATCGTGAATATTGCCCGGCGAGAAACAGCGCGCCAACGGTAATTAATACGACAGGCCACGTCACGGAGCGAATCCTGCACTGCGGGCACCGGCAAGCCGTCTTTGCGCTATTCGACATGCGTTATCGCCCCTTTAATTGGTCCCACAATAGCCACACGCCCAGTGCGACCAATCCAATCGGCCATGCCTTTGCAAACCAATCGCGCTCGAGCAATCCAAAATTCGCCAGCAGCAACAATGCGCCGAGCGCAATCAGGACAAACGCGCCAATCGGCTTGCTTCCGGGCCCGCGAAGTAAGTCCGGCGGCGCCGTTTCGCCGGTGCTGCGCGACTTGGCGACGCGATACGCGTCCACCGGCATATAGCAGCAGAACGCGATGAACACCACGATGATGAACGCCTGAAATGAGTTGGGTAGGTCCGCGGCCATCGCCGCGATCAGCGAAGCGAACACGATTACGTGGATCAGCGCCTTGATGTACTCGCCGTTGTAAACGGCGCCCAGCCCGGGAACGAATCCCAGCACAGTTGCGATTGCGGGCCGGGAGTCGCCCGGAGGCGGAACAACAGTCGAAGCGGCCGTAGCGTTCGGAGATCCTGCAAAACCGGCTGCCGTGGGCTGCGGCACTTGCAGGATGGTTCCCAGGCAGCCCTCGCAGTACAGTGCGCCTCGCACGTCTCGCGTGCATTGCGGACATAACGCGCGGCCGCAATTGCGACAGTAGCCGGTCGCCTCCACGTCAGGATGCACGGCGCATTTCATGGCGCGCTCCATTCGGGTTTCGCCTGTCGGCCTGTGGACGCGCCCGGATCATCAGGGGCAGGGAAACCTTGGTTCAGATTTTGACCGTCGGCATTGGCGTACGCAAAACGCAAACTCTCCGGCGATGACCAACGATCGCGACGCGTTTCGAATTGGTGCTGGGGGTGACGCATATCAACATGACTGGAACCGTTTTCCAAACCGGCTTTGTTCTCCAAGGAAGTCTCTGAAATTGCGGCCGCTTCGCCGGCAGGACCCGACAGCCTCGAAGTCTCCCACGCCGCGCCCGCATCACTGTCCGCGTAGGCAATCGTGTTTCTCGTCTGGCTGCGGCCCGATTTTTCCTGCGGATTATTCTGATTCCGCTGCAAATTGTTCTGGCCCGGTTGAGCCGGCGACTGCTGCTGTGGGTTCTGCGTGTCCAGTCTCGATTCGATTTCGTACACCACTCGCAGGTTGTTCACGAAACGCACGCTTGCCGCATACTTCATATGCGCCTGCCGGCTGATCGACCAAACGATGTCCGTGGGATTAAAGTTCGCCTTGTGCATCTTGTTCGGCAGGACGCCACCGGCTTGAATGACGATCAGCCCGCAGGCCGCTACCGTTGCCAGCCCAATCGCAAATCTTGGGCGCCAGATCATGGGCGTCCATGCAAACCATCGCCGCCAGCCTTCCTTCTTCGGTCGGGGACCAAGGGTCGCGTCCAGAATACGCAAGTGCAAATCTGCCGGCTCTTCCACCAACTCCAGGCTGTGGAGATCCGTCAGCAGCGCGCGCATCCGATCGGCCAGCTCCGCGCAGCGCTCGCAGTGCCCGCGATGAGCGGCCAACGCAGTCGATTCGGTCTCGCTAAGCCGGCCTTCCAGAAAGTCGCTCAGCCGCTCTTCCGTTAATGTGCAGTTCCATTCCATGTTGCTTCTGCTTTTGTGTTTGCTCGTTTTGCTTTTCTTTTCAAACCCGTGCCGCTACCAACTTCGAAATATTTTTCTTTTTGCAGCCTCTCGTGACTCTTCCAATTCCGTACCCGACCGGCGCATTCGCGTCGCTCGACGTAAGATGTCGGCTCCATTCTGTAAAGCTCCAGTCGCATTGGCCGCCGCCAGACTCGAAGTCCGGTGCCGGCAAAAAGGCAACTGTGGATACGCCGGTCGCGGGCTCGATTCGAAGAGCCGCGGGAGGCTGCAAAACAAAAGCATACTCTTCGCGCTCTGTAATAATGGCATGCGACTTGCCACGATCGACTCTCCGATAACGTACATCATCGCGGCTTCAATCCCATCTGCTCGAGAATCTTTGCGAGTTCGATGCGGCCCCGGTTGATTCTCGATTTTACCGTTCCCTCGGGCACCTGGAGCACAGTACGAATCTCCGAGTATTCCAGACTCTGCAAGTCGCGCAGAATTACCGCCTCGCGCAATTCCGGCGACAGCCGCGCGAGCGCGCTCTGCAACTGACGGCTCAACTCCGCCGCCAGCGCCAGCTTGTCCGGAGCGCGTGCCGGCGAATGCTTCTCTTCCAACTGCGGCATCGAGTCGTCGATCGAATCGGTAACGCGATCGTGCCGCGTACGCCGGTAATGATCCACCAGCAAGTTG
>JBOGNK010000127.1:0-39323 GCA_050747085.1 Candidatus Acidiferrales bacterium | reverse complement strand
GGTCCACACCGAAGACCCACCGTTCGCAAACACCGCGAACGATGGGGGCTGCTTGTCGCAGCACCCAGAGTAGAGTTGTCGTGCCCCGTTCATGACCTGGATCGGGGCTTGCAACGTCACGGTCCAGGCAAATCGGGACACCCGGGCGCTTCCGGTGCGGGCTGTGCCCACTCACCACACGGAGAGTGTACGCATAGGGGACTACAGCGATTAATATGTTGACATTTGGAGAACGTTAGAAGAAGAATTATACGCACCGAGCCCGCCTGCGGCGTTAAGGTGGCCACAAGGAGAGGCACGTATGAGAAGAATTGGTGCCAATGGTATCGCAATTTACGGCTTCTGCTGCGTGTTGATTGTGACGGCCGTTTTTTTCGCTTTTGAAATCCACCGAATGAATGGCCGCGCTATAACCACCGCGATTACGACCAAGATGGTTTCGTCATCTGGCCCGATACACAACGACTTTTTTGCGGGCACTAGACCGAATCCAAGGTACTCACTAGCTCACATCCAAGCGATACGGCGGACGATGCCCGAGTGTGGCAAAAAGGATTCTCAACATCTTTTTGATCTCCCGACCGTATACGCACAACCCAGGTGCCCGAGAACAGAATGCGGCGGGGACGGCTGGACGCAGTTTACAGATGAATGCAATACTGGCGGACCTTGCAGCGGCACGTACCAAAATACTGCATTTGACGGAATGTCGATGAACGGATTCGTTTACGATGGAGCATATCGCGGATCAGAACCCGAGTGCGGGTGCTTCAGTTTTATTTGCTAATCTGCACGGATCAGGAGGTTGACCTTGAGCAAATATTCGATGGCAATTGGCTCGTCGGTTTTTCTAGTTTTAGTGTGCGCAGCAAGCGTTTTGGCTTCCCCCTGCCACGCGGACACAATCATCCTAAGCCGCACTATTCCCATGCCGTTCACTCTGGTTCGGGGAAATTACGCTGAGTGGACCGGCGGAAACCTGATCTTCATCGAGGACCGCTGGTCCGAGTCTCCGACCTTCACCACTTTTGATCGTGACGGAACAGAGGTCTCCAAGTTCAGCTTTACTATTCCAGGAGCGGGTCTGATTAACATTTACGATAATTCTGCGGCCCTTGGAAAAGACGGGGCTCTCGCGATTGCTGGCACGGCCTATTCGAACGACTCAAGGGGGGCCGCTTTCGTTGCTTGGGTGTCGCCGGATCGGCACCACCAGACCGTGGTACGCCCCACGGATTTCTTCCCTGAGTCGGTCACAATTGCGTCCGATGGCACGATTTGGGTCGCAGGCTATAACAAAAATATTCAACCACGTGAGCGGCTGGACGACAGCGATGAACGCATACTTCGCTACGACAGGAATGGGAACCTTCTCGGGTCGATTTCTCCACTATCGAACGCGCCGGATTCAACCGTTGTCGGGCGTCCGCCTTCAATTCTCGTTTCATTCGGCGAAGGTGTTGGCTGGTATTACCCGAGAGCGCAGGCGTACATTGAATTCTCCTTAGACGGTTCTCTCGCGAATCGGTTCAAGGGCCCGCAACATTACATCGGAGACGTTATAACAATGGCTGCATGCCCCAATGGGAATGTATTCGCTGCCACAAAGAATGGGAAAGACTGGGGCATTTTCTCTTTCAACCGTGAGCGCGGCGATTGGACCTTCATTCCCAGGCAGGAAAAATGGGGCCTTCTGCTCGGCTGTGACGGCACGCGCCTCGTTTCCGTTACTGATTTCAGCAAGATTTCCTGGCTACAACCCGCCGCGAATTAAAGCTGCGGAGTTGCTCGCTCGCTTCGGCGCATGGCTCTTCCTCCGCCGCCAAGACGCCAAGCTCGGGATGACAGCTCGTGTCTGCTGAGTCGTCCGCTATTGGCTGGCAGAGGTTGTTGAATTAAAGGCGAAGGAGACCTGTTTCGACTGGTTCGGAGCGATGGTTACGGTCTGATCTCCCATGCCGTATTTTTCCTGCCAAGCCTCCACCGTATACGTGCCGGGGGGCACATTCTTGATTTCGAAATGGCCGTCCGTGCCGGTGGTGGCGAAGTACGGACTCGCAAACACAAAAACGTAGGCGTTCATCCACGGATGGACGTTGCAGCGGATCGGAAGCGCCAACTCGGGTATGTCGAAATGCTCTTCGAACGGCGCGGCGCCGATGGGCTGCGACTGGTTCCATTCCGGATTTTCGTTCGGCACGGCGTGAACGTTGTGAGTCGTCTGATCGTCGTTTTTCACTTCCAGCGGCTGCTTCACCATCAAAGCGACAACGTGCGGCTCGTACATGCATCCACGCTGGTCCAGAACCACGGGCTGCGTGGAAGTGGAATAGCGATAGTTTTGCAGCGCCTCGCCTTTAACGTAAACAACGACATTCGCGAGAGCGCCGCCTGGTCCGACGACGACTTCCGGCGGCATCACCGGCGTCGGATGGGCTTTGTCGCAGTATGGCTCAGCGCTCATGTTGATCGGACGCAGCTTGGGCGGCGTACCGTTGAGGCGAACAGTGCCGCTGACGGAACCGGTAGTGGCGGGATCGACGGTCTGTGTGGGAGCCGGCTGCGTTGCTGATGAACTGGATGATTTGCTGCTGCAACCGGCGCCGATCAAGGCGAGTGCTGCGGCGAAAGTAAGAGACGCAATCGAATTCTTCACGCGGCGAAAGGCTCCTTGAGTACGGAATTATCGTAGCAGGATGGGCGGGAGATGAAAATCGCGGGCGGTGTTTATGATTGGTGATTGGTGAGTGTTAGTGCATGGAGGGGGCTGCGGCGCCCGGGTCAGGCTTGCGCATGATGAAAGCGAGCGGGATCAGGAATGCAACGATCAGCGCCAGGATCGACACAACATCCTTATAGGCGAGCGCGCCCGCCTGTTGCTGCAGCAGGCCGTATGCGCGGCCATACGCCTGACGCGTAGCTTCGGCGGGACTGAGACCCTGGGTGCGCAGCGTGGTGGCGAGGCCGCCGATCAGCGTGCGGAACCGAGGGTTGCCGTTCTGCATGTGCGCCGACAAATAATTCTGGCGAACTTGCGTCGTGCGCACGATCAGAGTGCTGATCATCGCGATACCGATGCTGCCGCCGATGTTGCGCACGAAATTGATCATGCTCGAGACCTGGTTGTTCTTCTCGATGGGAATGTCGACGTACGACAGTGTGTTCGATGGAATGAAAATGAACGCGAGCCCTAGCGTCTGATAGATTCGCAGCATCGCAGCCGTGGTGAAGCTCATTTCCAGGACGAGATGCGTCGACATATAAAACAGAGCGACGGCTGTGATCGTGAAGCCGGCACACATCACGCGGCGCGCGTCGAAACGCGTGACCAGCGTTCCGGCAAGCGGCATCGTCAGCATCATGATGAATCCGCCACCGGCAAGCGCTTCACCCGCCAGCACAGCCGAGTAGCCCATCAGGAGTTGCAAGTATTGCGGGATGAGCACCGTGGTGCCGTACAGCACCATGCCCAGCACGAACATGAAAAATACGGCCGCGGCAAAATTGCGGTTCTTCAGCAGGCGCAATTCGACAATCGGGTGCGGATGCCGCCATTCCCAAACGATCCATACGATCAGCACTGCAACAGCGGCGATCGTGCCGACAGTGATCCAGTGCGAGGCGAACCAGTCTTTTTCCTGGCCTTTGTCGAGAACCATCTGGAGAGCGCCGACGCCCAAGCTCAGCAGGCCGAGCCCCATGTAGTCGATCCTTACGCCCTTGCGTTTCTGCTGTTCGACTTTCAGAAATGGGGGATCTTCGACGAGCCTGTGCGTAAGCAGAAGCGAAATAATGCTGATCGGCACGTTGATGTAGAAAATCCAGCGCCAACTGTAGTTGTCGGTGATCCAGCCGCCGATCGTGGGGCCAATCGCAGGCGCGACGACGACCGCCATGCCATAAACGGCGAACGCCATGCCGCGTTTCGCGGGAGAAAAGGTGTCGGCCAGAATGGCCTGCTCGCTGGGCTGTAATCCTCCGCCGCCCGCGCCCTGAAGGATGCGGAACAGAACGAGCATTCCCAACGTGGGCGCGAGGCCGCACAGAAAACTGCTCGCCGCAAACAGCGCCACGCAAAACATGTAGAAGCGTTTGCGTCCATAGCGGGTGGCAAGCCACGCGCTGAGCGGCAAGACGATGCCGTTCGAGACCAGATAGCTTGTCAGCACCCATGTAGCTTCGTTCTCGCTCGCGCCAAAACTGCCGGCCATGTGGGGCAGCGCGATATTGGCGATGGAAGTGTCCAGCACTTCCATGAACGTGGCGAGGGTGACGGTGAGGGCGATCAGCCAGGGGTTCGCACGAGGCCGCCATATGCTGGCGTCGATCGGCATCGAGCTGGCTATCGAGTCACTCGCCACAGGGTCCCTCTTGCGCTTCACTGTTGAATGAATTACAAATATACATGCACGTATGTATCACGTAAAGACAAGAACGCAGCAGCATTACCATGGGAAAGCCTCGCCGCGCCCAACTCAGGCGGATCGTACGGCTGCCACGCGCCGGAAACTCATTGCTGCCGCGGCGCGCATCTTTGCCCGCGACGGCTTTGAAGCGGCGCGCCTGGAAGACATCGCGGCGGCCGCCGGGTACACGCGCGGCGCTCTGTACGCTAATTTCAAAGACAAAGAGGACCTCTTTTTCACGCTGCTCGAAGATTGGATCGGCGAGCGCGTTTCGGAATTGGATGAGTTGCTGCGAAAAGAAGCTTCGAATTCGGAGGAAAAACTTCGGACGTTGCGCGGGTATTACGCCCAGTGCGCCAAGGACCGGCGACTCGTACTGCTTTCCCTCGAATTTACGCTGTACGCAATCCGGCATCCGGCGGCGCACGCTCGGCTGCGAACCCGAAAACGCCGCCTGCGGTCACATGGAACGGAATTGATTCGCAAGATCGCTCACTCGCGTGGCGATTCGCAATCGTCAAGAGGCCGCGCTTCCCTGCCCGTGTCCGCACACGCCACAACCGCTGCGCTGGGCGCGCTGTCGAATGCGCTGCTGCTCGAACACGTAGTCGACCCGAAGACGATGAGCGATGCGGATGTGCGGCATATCCTTGGCGTCTTCTTCGATGCACTACTTGTGATCCCTCCGATGAAACCAGCCCGTTAGGCTGGATTTCTGACGAGCCGGTTTGGCTGGGTTAGGTTCATCTTCCAGAGAGATCCTTCGCTTCGCAAAGGATGACAAGCGCTATGGCTTGGGCTCGGGCCGACTGACCTACGAGGTCCTGCGACCTTCCTAAAGGCACAAGACGTGGCAGAATGAGGCGCTGCAATCATCGGTTGCGGAGGGCAAAATGGAAATCAATCGCCGCGGATGGCTCGCGCGAACAGGACTCTTTTCGCTGGCGGCTGCGCTTGGATTCGACTGGCCTCTGACGGCCGATGCGTCCGCGAGTGATTCGCCGGCAAGCGATGTACGAAACTCAAGTGCGGCGACGTCAGTGCCGGATGCGTCCGATGCGGCGCCTCTTTGGTCCGCCTACGAGCAATACCTCCGAACTGCGAAGTACGTTGACCTGACGCACCGGATCACGCCCCACATTCCCGTCTGGCATGGGTTCGGCGCGTCGAAATTCATGCCGACCGTCGATCCCGCCACAGGCCGCGCGTACACCTGGGAGAAAGACGGATTCGAAGCGACTCACTACGACCTCGCGACAGACCAGCTCGGCACGCAGCTGGACCCGCCAGCGCATTGGAATCCTTACTTCCCCGCGATTGACGAATTACCGCCGACGTTTGCCGTGCGGCCGCTGGTCGTGATTCCGATTCAGGACAAGGCCGCAAAGGACCCGGGCTATCAGATGGGAGTGAGTGATATTCACGAGTGGGAACGGCAACATGGCACGATTCCGCGCGGCTCCTGCGTCTTCATTCGATCGGACTGGTCGAAGGAATGGCCGAATCCTCAGCTTGCGACGCGCAAGCAGTTTCCGGGTGTACAACTCGCGGCGCTGAAGTTTCTTCATCTCGAGCGGCACATTCTTTTTCATGGCCACGAAGCGCTGGATACGGACACGACACCAACACTCGAAGGCGAGGCGTGGTTGCTCCGAAACGGCTACACACAAGGCGAAGGAATCGCGCATCTGGACCAGGTGCCGGAAAAAGGCGCGCTTGTCACGATCGGCTTCCCAAAATTGCAAGGCGGGACAGGCGGGTACGCGCGGTACATCGCGATATGTCCTCCGGATTGGAAATACGGCGTGTCAGTAGGAGAGGTTCCCGAAGCGCCCATGGCGCGACGCGAAAAGCCGCTCCACTGGGACGCGAAGCTCGGCATGCGCGTTCGCTGATCGTGGTCGTCTCCCGCGCTGCTACCGTCCGAGCCGGGGAGGTAAAGCGAAGCTGGGCTCAGTGAGGGCAACCGCTTACCGCAGAGACGCCGAGGGCGCTGAGAATTCCTTTCGCGAAGAGAACTCACCCGAGTGGTACAAACGCGGCCGGGGGTAACGGCACGGAAGGGGCTAAGCCGTGCGTGGACCGCGCAGGATTCGCGCAGGCAAGAACAGGATCGCGCGAATCAACTCGAAGACGCCTTCGACCGCGATGCCGACGAGGCGAAACGGCAGCAGTAACAACCAAATGATCGGATAGAGGACCAAAGCGAGGAGAGCCAGCGGCCAGCAGAGTATCAGCAGGATGCACCACAATAGAAATTTGAGCATCAACGTCCCCTCCGTCCGTCCCGCTTGCGGCCCCTGTGCTTCAGTTGCTACCGAATGATACGCAGTCTGAACCCGATCTGTTTCGTAATTATGAGTAGAATTGGGCGATCGCAGCCGCTCTTTCGGGCACTGCGGCAATGATTCCCCTCCACCACGGCAACATCCTGACCGGGTTGCCAGTTGCGCCAATCACGAACCGGCTGAGATGGTCGCGCCTAAAATCCAGCGCCACAAACTACACCCATAGTTCAATGGGACTGACATCTTCGCGCTGGGCTCGCTACTTATTCCGTAAGTGGTTTGTATCCAATCGATTCAAAGCTGTCCAATCGGCCAGTTTCACTTGCGCGTCAACCCTCACCAATTCTGTACTTCCAGTCTATTGGCTGCGGCGTTGCCGCCAACCAGACTCGCACCATGCAAGGCCGACGAGACCGCCAATTCGGGTGGTGCGCCGTGACCGCGATTCTGGCCGCGGCGCTGGCGATCGCGTTCACAGCTACGGCGTTGCGCGCGGATCAAAAGCCGCTTGGCGCAATCGCCGAAACTGCCGGCGCGCACCTCAATGGCGCGTCCGCGTTGAACGGCGCGAGGATCTATTCCGGCGATGTGGTCGAGACGAGCACAGCAGGCGCGCTCCATCTGCGCCTTGGTTCCGGACACCTTTTGCTGAGCGCTTCGAGCGAGGCAAGTCTGGAGCAGCATGGCAGACTCGCCACGGTGACACTGGAGAAAGGCTCAGTCACATTTTCGCTGCCTGACCCACTCCAGTTCGAGCTGGAGACTCCGGCGGGGACGCTGCGCGGTTCAGGAACGCGTGCCACGAACGGGCAAGTCGAGATTTTTGGTCCGGATCAAATCGTGGTAACCGCTTCGAAGGGCGATCTGATTCTGGATAACGATGGCGAACTACATGTGATCCCGCAAGGGCAATCGTATCGCATCGCAATCGAAGAGGATTCATTCACAAGCGTCGCTTCTCACCGCAAGCCGAAGCGCGCGCACCGTCACCGCAAGCTGTTCTTCTTTCTGCTCGCACCCGGCGGCACTGTGGCCGTGATGCTTCCCTTCTAAAGTCCGCCGAACAGTAGCGCCGGCGTCTCGCCGGCGTATTTGTAGGCCACTCGGGCCATCAGTCCGCTGCGGGGACGTTCTTGTAGACGTGCCCGCCTTTCATTACGAAGACGACGCGACGCACGGAGCCGGTATCAGTTAGCGGGTTGCCATCCAGAGCGATCATGTCCGCCTGCAGACCTGGAGCGATCGAGCCGATTTCGTTCTGCATGCGCAGCGACTCCGCCGCAAGATAATTCGCCGATACCATCACGTCCATCGGCGATTGGCCCGCCTGCTCACGATAAATGAATTCCTCGGCGTTGTGGCCGTGCGCACCCGCTACTGCATCCGTTCCAAAAACAATCTTGAGACCGGGCGTGGCAAGCGCATCCTCGAACAGCTTCTTCATCACGGGCAGAACTTGCACCATCTGCGCGAAGCCCTCTTCCGTGTAGTTGCCGACGCCGAGGTATTGCGCCTTGTGGTCGAGATAATTGTGGATCACGAGCCCGGCTTGCGGGTCGAAGTAGGTGTGATGCTCGGCAAGAAAGCGCAGATCGTCCGCAGTTGCGTAGTCGCCGTGCTCCACCTCGGTGCATCCTGCCGCCGACGCGGCACGCACCGCCTCGCGATACGCATGTACCAGAGTTCGCATGCCGAGCTTGTTCGCTTCGCCGCATGCGGCGCGCAACTGCTCGTCGTTGTATGTGCGAACGCCGCCGTCGCGGATGCTCTTCGAAGCGAAAATCTTGATCAGATCCGCGCCCTGCGCCTTGCGTTCCTGTACGATCTGGCGAAGCTGATCCGGCGTCAGCTTCGCATCAACGAGCGGTTCGAGAGACGTAAGTATGCGCGGGCCGGGCAGCTTGCCGCTCGCGATTTCGTCGCGCAGCGCTTTGTCTTCAGGCGAACCGACGCTCTGTATCGTGGTGAATCCGGCCATCAGCGTTACCCACGCGTTCGAGGCTATGGCCAGCGTGGCCTGCTCCGGCGTTTCGCTCTTGTCGCCAAAGCGCCCGTTCGGGCCGAAGTGCCAGACGACATGATCGTGAACGTCAATCCAGCCGGGAAGCACGGTGAGTTTGCGCAGGTCGTAGATAGTCACGCCCTTGCTCGCATCAGCGCCGTGCTGATCCGGGAGCTTGAGTCCGCCGTCTTTCGCGGGCTCGACGCGTACGATTTTAGTGCCCTGCACGACGATGTCGACGTTATGCAGCGCGTGGCCGCGCCCATCGAGCATCAGGCCGGCGCGAAGTATGATCGTCTTTTCCGTCGAGCCGCTTCTTTGTGCGTCCATTCCCTGCGCTCCCGCCGTCGATACGCACAGCGCCATCAGCAACGTTAATTCAATGATTCTCATCGCACGCCCCCTGCGAAGCTAGTTGCCATCGCCTTAGCCTCAAATTGCGCCCAAACATATTCCTTTCCGCGGCATGGAAGCAAGAAGACAAGATTGAAGGCCGTTGCAAGGCACCACTCTACAGGGCATCGTCAGTTACGTGGCGGAAACGAGGTGACAGCAAGCACCTCGCGACGGCTGAGTTGGCGGCAGCTACCTTTGGGCAAATCGCCAAGCTGCAGATTGCCGATGGCAACGCGAACCAGGCGCAGGACGTCGATTCCAAGAGCCTCGAACATACGGCGGATTTGACGATTCTTACCTTCGTCGAGGACGACAACTAACCAGGACGTCTTCTCGCCCTGGCGCAGAACTTCCGCATTCTTGACGCGCAGGACTTCTCCGCTCGTGGAGCGTACACCTCTGCAAAGCCGCTCGAGCAGATCGCTCTCGGCCGCAGCCGCGACTTGGACGTGATACGTCTTGTCGACATGGCTTTCGGGCGAAGTGATGTGTGCAGCCCACGCAGAATCATTGGTGAAGAGCAGCAGGCCTTCACTTCCTTTATCGAGGCGTCCGACGGGCGCGAGCCATGACGAGTCGCGCGGCAAATATTTGTAGACGGTTTCGCGGCCCTGCTCATCGGACGCGGTGGTGACGATGCCGCGCGGCTTGTTCAGCATCCAGTAAGACTTCGCTCCGGCCCGAACGTCGCGCCCATCGATTTCGACACGGTCGCGACCAACGACCACAGGCGCTTCGGGGTTGCTGCGGATAGCGCCATTCAAACGAACGCGGCCAGCGCGGATGAATTCGGCAGCTTGCGAGCGCGAACAGTAGCCCAGCTTAGAGAGAACGCGGGCCAGGCCAGTACGAGATTGTCGGGGAGCAGAACGCATTTTGCGGCGGATCAAAGTTGAAGCATATCTCCCGCAAAGACGAAGCGCGAAACGTTGTCGCGAGGCGTCGGGCGAGTCAACCGATGCTCCCCGTTTACGAGCTTGAGGTCCTTCCGGCTTGGTCTTCTTCGGCTTCCCACTGGAAGCAGATTCCGTAGCCGTCGGGATCGCGCAGGTAAAGTTGCTTCATACCGTATGGAGCAACGTGCGGCGCGTCCGATTTAATTCCCTGTTCTTGCAGATACGCGTAGAGCGCATCGACGTCGGGCGCGCCAAAGTAGAAGCACGTGTCGTCGTGCGCGGCAACGCGTCGCCCATCAGGAGTTGGTGGACGATGCCCGGGCTCGTGGGCGGCGTTGAGCATCAAATGGACGTCTTCGCGCACAAGCCACACCCAATTGTGGTCGGGTGCCGCGGTGTTCTGATCTGTCGCGTGAATCTTGAATCCGAGGACGTCGCAGTAGAACTTCAACGACGTAGCCATGTCGAAGACCTGCAGCAGCGGGCACATCCCGCGGATTTGGAGAGGCATGGCCACCTCCGATGATGCTCGACCGGTATCCGGAACGTTCGGCGAATCCCTGGGTAAGTGTCTGTGCCGGAACCGACGATCCCAGCAGCTAAAACCGCAATTGTTCTGTGCGACCTACAGTACGACTAAAATCGTACCCCCGGACACAAAACCTTCCTTCTCACACAAATTCTCACGCCCACGTATCGCGCTCACGGCCGAAACAGTGGTGACTCAAAAGTCGCCGGCGAGACGTCCCGCCGAGGGCGGCTGTGCCGGAGTCAAACTCGCCTACATCGATCCGGCGGCTGCCGCAGCGGCCGCAGTCGAGACTTTCGGCTTGTCGAGTTCGTCGAGATAATCCGGCTTGCTCTCGTTGCGAACCAAATGCGGATAACGCACCCCGCCGTGATAGTCGATATTGCAGGTCAAGTAGTAGTCGTCGTTCACGACGAGTAGCGAAATCGGCTCCGAGTTATCCTTTGACGCCTTGATTGCGTCTTCGAGCAGATCGTGCGTAAAGAGCCTGCCGTTAATTCCGACCACCTTCATGCCGGGTGAGATGCCGGCTTTAAAGGCGGGGCCGTTGACGATCGAATCGAAGACGGATCCATCGGATGCAATCTGCAGACCGACCGTGTACTCGTCATCCGCCACCGCATGGCGGCTGGCCGTCTTGATCGGCTGATCGTTGAAAACGAAATTCCAGCCGCCGTTCTCGATTCCGCCGGTTGGCGGTTTGGGCGACGTGGAATCGAGGCGCTCGTGGAAAAATCTCGCCCAATCGTACGGTGCAATCTGATTGAGCGCTTCGACGAGCTGTTCGAACGTGTACGTTTTCAATTGCGGGCCCACGTTCGGTCCGCCATGGAAGAGATGGCAGAAATCGTCGATGCTCTTCGCGCCGTTCGTCTGCTGATGAATGATGGTGGCCACTTCGAGCCAGAGCAGGTCGCCTTCATCATAGTAATCCGTGCCTCGACGCCAGTTCATCCAGCCGCGCGCGAAGCCCAGGCCGGGTTCGCCCACAGCCGTATCGAGCAGCGGGCGCCAGGTGCGGCCCGGACGCCCTTCGCCCAGGCTGGCGACAATGTTCGCGAGATTGGCGCGGTATTGTTCCGGCGTCCACAAACCGCTACGCGCCGCGAGCAGCGGCCCCACGTAATCCGTAAGGCCTTCATAGACCCAGAGAAGATCGGTCTTCATCGGAACTTCGTAATCCGGCGTTGACAGATCCGCCGGGCGCCGGAATTTGCCGTTCCACGAATGGGCGTATTCGTGCGCGAGCAAGCCACCAATCATCAGCGAGGCTTCCGGACTCAGCAGGGCGCGTTCAGGAAGGCGGCTATCGTTAGACTCGTGATGTTCGAGCCCGAAGTGCGCGACGTGGTCGCTAAGGGCGAGCAGGAAGTGATAGTCCCGATAGTGGCGCGTGCCGAAAAGAGCGCCGGCTTCGGCGACCAGATTCGTCAAGCCCTGCTTAACTTCAGGGCTCATGTTGAGGTCGGCTGCATCATCCGCTGCCAGATCGATTTCGTGATGAATCGGCTCGCCGGGAGGCGTGATGTCGATGGCGCGATAGTATTCGCCGGCTATCACGGGTGAATCGACAAGCTCAGCGAGCGAGATCGTAGCAAACGTGGTTTCGTTGCCCGACTGGCTTTCGATCTTCTGCGGCGTGCCGAACTTCCATCCGTCAGGAAGAATCAGTTTCGGCGAAACCATAATCTGGTGAGCCGTCGCGCCGGCTGGATACAGAATGGTTTGATTCCATTCGAGGACAATCAGCTTGTCAGTGGACGAAAGCGATCCGCCATATTCTCCTCCGGCGCTAGGTTCGAGGTAATCAAAGCTGACGTCCAGGTGATCCGCTCCCGTGGGCACGTCGACGTGGAAGGTGAAGACGTCGGTCAGATCCCGGCGCCAGGGAATCGTCTTCCCGTCAGCGCTGAACTTCAGTCCGGTGACGTTGACAATCGGTCCGCTGGGCGAGTGCTCGCCGGGAATCCACTTCGGGTAATACAGCGTGAGCGGGCCCGGCTTCACGGGTATCACTTCCCGGCACGGAATGAATTTCTGCGGCGTTTTTGTGGCGTCCACAGTGAGAGAAATCGCGTCGGATTGGGCAAACGCCGGAAGCGAAGCAAACGAGAGTCCAACGACGAGCGACAGCGATGCGAACAAGACACTGATCGAATGCTTCAATTTCATGCGGAAAGCTCCTCTTGCGATTGAGAAGTTACGATTGCGGCGATCCATGCGGGGCGCATCATACCGCGCGATTCGGGCAAGGTTCAAGGAGCGGAAACACGCGGCGGTGAATTTCTTACATGCGTCGCGCAGTTCCGTCATAAGTACCTCCACGGTATGAATTAGGGGAGTGTCTGGCCTTGCACCCGGAAACTACCCGATGTGCATCGGGCAGGCTGGAGATTAGGCTAGTTATATCGTCCAGCTTGAGCTCGCTGAACGGACCGGTGGTCACGAAGCAGCCCGGAAAACTCAGTTCGAGAGCGACGTTGTCCCTCGCTGCACCAGCCCTCGGAGTTGATTTTGTGGCCCTAACCGCCCGCGCGGCCGGTTGAACGAGTTAAGCGTGCGAACTTAACGCGGTTGGCCGATATTGAGAACACAACGATGAAAACAAAACTGCCGTCGTTAATTTGCTTGTTTGCAGCTGGACTGCTGATCCTCGCCTCGCCGGAAATCGCAAAAGCACAAGATCAACAGGACCAGGACCAAGCGCCTCCAACGCGGGTCGCGAATTTGGATTACATGCAGGGCTCCGTTTCCTACCAGCCTGCGGGAGAACAGGACTGGGTCGATGCCGAACTCAATCGGCCGCTGACCACGGGCGACAACCTCTGGTCCGACCAGAATTCGCGCGCTGAAGTGTTTATCGGCAGCACCGCCTTGCGCATGGGCGATTCAACCGGAATCTCATTCCTGAATCTGAACGACCAAACCGCTCAAGTTCAACTTGCCCAGGGCACGCTCGCCATCGACGTTCCCCATTTGGATCCTGACCAAGCGTATGAGATCGATACCCCAAATCTGGCGTTTTCGATCGTGCAGCCCGGTGATTACGTCGTGACCACCGATCCGAACGGCGGAGCAACTTATGTCGACGTGTATTCGGGCCAAGGCACAGTCACGGGACAGAACCAGAATTTCAACGTCGCCCGCGGCCAGCGCGCGGTGTTCAGCGGGACCACTAGCCTTTCGGAGAATGTGCAGCCCGTTCCCGAACCGGACGCGTTTGTTCGCTGGGCACAATCTCGCGAGATGGCTGACGAGCACTCCGTTTCCTCGCGCTACGTTGCACCTGGGGTGACGGGCTACCAGGATCTCGACCGATACGGATCGTGGCACGAGGATTCCGAATATGGCAATTACTGGGTGCCGACTGACGTCAACTCAGGATGGGTCCCCTATCACACCGGTCACTGGTGTTGGATCGCGCCATGGGGATGGACGTGGGTGGACGCCGAACCGTGGGGCTTCGCGCCTTTTCACTATGGCCGTTGGGCCGTGATTAATGGTTCGTGGGGCTGGGTGCCGGGACCAGTGGCAGTAGCACCGGTGTACGCGCCGGCCCTGGTCGCGTTCGTTGGTGGAGGCGGATTTGGAGTTTCCGTTTCGTTCGGGAGCGTGCAGGGCGTCGGTTGGTATCCGCTGGGGCCGCGCGACATTTATATTCCCGCGTATCGCGTCAGTCCGCGATACGTCCAGGAAATCAATCGGTGCGGCACGCGCTACTACAATCGAACGGAAGTCACCAGGGTCTATAACAACTACACGGTGAACCACATCACACGCGTCAACTACACATACGCGAACAATCCGCGTGCCATCACAGCGGTGAACCGGCAGACATTCGTCGACGGTCGACGAGTGGAACGAGGCGCAATTCGGGTGAACCAACAACAGATCATGCATCCACGTGTGGTCACCACAGCTTCTCTGACGCCAACGCGATCGAGCGTGGTAGGTGGCATGGCTCGCGCGCGCAGGGCACCACGCGTGCCGGTGGCTAACCATCGAGTAGTTACGCGACTCAAACCGTCGCCTCGAGCGCAACCGCTCGGCCATCCGCGCCCCGCAACCAATCCGCAGCTAACGACGGCCGCCCTACAGCGCTCGGGCTACTCGCCGCAGCTCCAAATGATTCGTGCGCGAGCGGCAGCGGCCGCGCCCGCGCGTCACGTCGCGCCAACTGCTCCTGCGAAACCTGTCGCGCCCGGACGCGCGGCGCCCGGCAGGGCGCAGCCAAACCGGCCTGCACCACGACCTGCTCCCGGCAGGACGACACAACCAGCTCCGCCCGCCGCCAGACCGGCTCCGGGCCGCACACGACCAACGGTACCGGGTCGACCGGGGCCAACCTCGCGTCCAGCACGCCCGATACCGCCGGCACGAACGACGCCACCTGCGCGGGCCATACCGCCTGCGCGCACAGCTCCGCCGCGTGCACCGGCCGCTCCACCCGCACGTCCTATGACGCGGCCTGCGCTTCCAGCGCGGCCTGCACATCCGGAAAACCGGCCGAATCTCCCGCAGCCAAGCTCACGTCCAAACGCCGCTCGGCCGGAACACCCATTCACACCGCCGAACCGTCCGGCCACGCGACCAAATCCGAATCCGCCGGTTCGCCAGCCTGATCGGCCACCGGTGGCGCCGAATCGCCCAACGCCGCGGACGCAGCCTCAGCCGAGGCCGGCAATGCCGCCTGCCAGCCGCGCAGCGGAACCGCGTCCACAACCTCGGCCGGAGGTCCGTCCACCCGCCAGACCCGCACGACGGCCGGCCGCGCGCCCCAGACCGGAACCACGGCCCCAGCCGAAGCACCAGCGACCGCCCGAAAAGAAGAAGCCCGGTCCTGGTCCCGGCGGTGACGGAACGGGCGGCATTTAGCGAAAACTCACATCGCAAATAAAAGCCCCGTGCCTCGCAAGAGCATCGGGGCTTTTCTTTTTCTGCGGAAGCTCAGCCAGCCAACTACTGCTTGACCTCGACGCCGTTCGCGAACATCATCTTCGCGCCCCATCGGAGATTCCGAATGAAATTCGTTCTTCTGCGCCGCTTTCGCGCCCACGATTCCTCGGAAATCTGCGTCAACATCCCGCTACCCAACCGGCCGTCCATGCGCCGCATGGTCGTTCTAACGTGTGTCGCGATTGCGTTCGCGGCGGCGGGCCGCAGAGCAGCCGCGGCAACGCATTCGGTCGCCGCGCACGCTTCAGCTGCCCGAGTTAAGGCCGCGCCCGGTTCATACGAAGGCGCAGCCCGCAATCTGCAAGCGGTGAGCAAGGATCTGCGCATCTATTTCGTCGACGTTGAAGGAGGGCAATCGACTCTATTCGTAACCCCGGCGGGCGATTCCCTGCTCGTTGACACGGGCTGGCCCGACAACAATCGGCGCGATGCAGACCGCATTGTTTCCCTGGCAAAGAAGGCGGGCGTTCGCAAGATCGATTACGTCGTGATTACGCATTTCCATACGGACCATGTCGGCGGCGTGCCGCAGCTCGTGGCCCGAATTCCAGTGGGCACGTTCATCGACCACGGCAAGGATCTAAGCCCTGACGACGCGGACACTAAGGAAGGCTATGCGGCTTACGAGAAACTGCTCGCGACCGGGAAGTACAAGCATATCGTCGCGCATCCTGGCGAAATTATTCCGATAAGAGGGATGCGCGTGGAAATCGTCAGCGCGGATGGGAACCTGATTGCGACACCGCTCCCAGGCGCAGGCGAGTCGAACGCGGGAGCATGCGCAGCAACTCCCAAGTACCCGACGGACCAGACGGAGAACCGGCGTTCCGTCGGGATGGTGATGACGTTCGGCAAGCTCCGTATCTCCGACTTCGGCGACCTGACGCACGACGAAGAAGCGAAGCTAATGTGCCCGGTGAATAAGATCGGCAGAGTCAGCATCCTGGTGGTATCACACCACGGCTGGGACCACAGCAGCAGTCCAGCGCTCATATGGGGCATCCGGCCGCGCGTCGCGGTGATGGACAATGGCGAGACGAAAGGTGGTTCCACCTCCGTGTTGGACACGATCCAGAAATCGCCCGGACTCGAGAATCTGTGGCAACTGCATTACTCGGACGAGGGAGGCGCGAAACACAACGCCGCGCCCGAATACATCGCCAACCTCGACAAAGGCAGCGATGGCAATTACATCGAGGTGACGGCAAGCGCCGCCGGCAGCTTCTCTGTATTCAATTCACGGACCGGTAAAACCAAGGAATATCCCGCTCGATAGACCAAACGGCGCTCGCGACACTGCGGCCAGCTTATACGATCGCTCTAATCGCCCCACCCCGACGATTAAAATTCGTCGCATGGCATTGATTCTAAAAGAGAAAACATTTTCTAACCGCCACAGGTTTGGCGAACTAGGCATAGAAAACTCTTTCTCCTTTTGTTCGCTTCAAGCCTTGCTTCTAGTGCTCGGCGTTAAATCTCCTGGTCCGGCCTTCTTTGAATTTGACATACTCAGCCGTTTACGCTACACATTGTAGCATTACAGTGGATAGCAGAAGTCGCGCCCAACACGCGCCCCGACTAACCCAATGCAATCACGCACGGCCTAACCTATTGCAATCACCTACGTCTGACAGTCTGCTGGAACATTTCCCTTCATTATCCGTATTTCACCTATATCCGTTGGGCGTGAGGCGAACATGCGAGAGATGATGCAGGACGTTCGTTATGGGCTTCGGCTTTTGGGGAAGTCACCGGGCTTCGCCGTGGTCGCCATTCTCACGCTGGCGCTTGGCATCGGCGCGAACGCCGCGATCTTTCAACTGATTGATGCGGTCCGACTGCGTACTCTTCCCGTGCAGGACCCCAACCAGTTGGCAATCGTTCACATCGACAAGAAGCACTGGGGCTCGGGCAATTTCAATGGGTCGTACGCCGAATTTACTTTTCCGCTGTGGGAACAGGTGAAGCAAAGGCAACAACCGTTTTCGTCGATCGCAGCATGGGGGAGCGACAGCGAGAACCTGGCGAAGGGCGGCGAGATCGATAACGCCAATACGATCTGGATAAGCGGGGAGTTCTTTCAGGTAGTTGGAGTGCAGCCGTTCGTGGGACGACTGATCGGCCCCCCTGACGACCAAAGGGGATGCTCGGGCGGCGTGGATTTGAGCTATTCATTCTGGCAGCGACGCTATGGCGGGTCTGCCTCTGTGATCGGCAAAACGCTGACGCTAGGCGGGCACCCGTTTCCGATTCTTGGCGTGACGCCGCCAAGTTTCTATGGCGTTTCGGTGGGCGATCGCTTTGCCGTGGCGGTTCCAATCTGTGCGGAGCCGATCATCAACAGCGGACGGTTCAGCCGCATAACGGGAGACAGACCGAGGGAGAGTTGGTGGCTTTCGGTCTTCGGGCGATTCAAGCCCGGCTGGGACCTGAAGCGCGCTTCGGCGCAGCTTGCGACGATCGCTCCGCCGTCCCTGCATGAAACGATCCCGCCGCAGTATGACGCGGAAGGCGTCAAACACTATCTCGACTACACTTTTCAGGCCTGGCCCGCCGCGAACGGCTTTTCGCAGATGCGCCGGGATAGCTCCGATCCTCTTTGGCTGCTGTTGGGACTTTCCGGGCTGGTCCTGCTGATAGCTTGCGCGAATCTGGCCAACTTGCTGCTGGCTCGGGCCAGCGTTCGCGAGCGAGAAGTTGCGGTTCGCCTCGCGTTGGGTGCTTCGCGCGCGAGACTGATACGGCAACTGCTGTCGGAAAGCGCGCTGTTGGCGATCGGAGGAGCAGTCTGTGGAGGGCTCGTGGCTGCCCTGCTGAGCCACGCCCTGATCGCCTTCATCAGCACGCCGGATAGTCCTGTCTTTCTGGACATGCCAACCGATTGGCGGGTACTCGGGTTCGCAGCAGGCCTCGCCATACTAACCACGATCCTGTTCGGACTCGCGCCCGCATTGCGCGCCCGAAACGTATCGCCGGGCTCGGTGCTGAAAGCCGGGTCGCGCGGTACGACGGCCGGAAAGGAGCGATTTCGCTTTCAGCGTGCGCTGGTAGCGTCGCAAGTGGCGCTGTCACTGGTGCTACTGGCAGGCGCGCTGCTATTCGCCGGGAGCCTGCGCAATCTGATGTCGCGTAACCCCGGATTTCGGGAGAACGGCGTGCTGGTGGCCAATGTGGATTTCGCGCGCTTGAATCTTCCTCAGACGCAGAACGAGCCGTTTGCGCGTAGTCTGCTGGACCGGCTTCGCGCGATTCCGGAAGTTGCGGCTGCCGGGATTTCGAACCGGTCGCCCGTAAGCGGCAGCAATAGCAATGATTGGGTCCTCAACGATAAGGGTGCTCATCCGAACGGTGCGTCGTGGGAGGATTACGTAAGCGCCGGATATTTTAACACTCTCGAAATTCCCATCCTTGCAGGCCGCGATTTCGATTCGAACGACACGGCCACCTCGCCTCCCGTGGCTATCGTGAACCAGACTTTCGCAAAGCAGTTTCTGAATGGCGCTCACAACGCGGTCGGGATGCGATTTCGCGTGTGGTCGCCGCCTGGCCAGCCGCTGCGCTATTACACGGTGGTCGGGGAAGTAAGAGATTCAGTGTACGAGGACATGCACGATCCGATGGTGCCGGTGATGTATTTTCCGCGAGCGGAACTTGCACCGCCGTTCGGCTATCCCGGCGCCACTTTCCTGATCCGCTCGCGAGCGGGTCTTGGCGGCCTGGTGAATTCTGTAAAGACCACAGTCGAGGGTGACAGTCCCGAAATCGACATTCAATTCAAGGTGCTGAGCACGCAGGTGCACGATTCGCTGCTTCAAGACGAGCTGATGGCCACCCTATGCGGGTTCTTCGGCGGGCTCGCCCTTCTGCTTGCCGGAATCGGATTGTATGGCGTGATTTCGTATACCGTTGCGCAGCGCACCAACGAAATCGGTATACGCATGGCGCTCGGATCGCAGCGTGGCGGCGTCGTGCGATTAATTTTGGGCGAAGTGGCGACCCTGATCGGCATCGGGCTGGTCGTCGGGCTGGGGATCACCCTAGCCGGAGGCAAAGCGGCAAGTTCGATGCTGTTTGGCCTGAAGCCGCGCGATCCGCTGACGCTTGCCCTCGCTGTGGTAATTCTTGCGGCGATCGGCTTCGCTGCCAGCTTCATACCGGCTCGGCGCGCCTCGCGGCTCGATCCAATGATCGCGCTGCGCTACGAGTAGTATCCAACTAACGACGGCGTGTTACGCTGCCATGCGTTTCTCAGTAAAGGAGGCGTTATGCGCCGAATCACACAAATTGGTTTATTGGCCATTGCATGCGCGTGCGGATTGTTGGTTGGTCGCGCATGGAATTCTCCAGCAAGCAGCGTTTACGCACAGGGAGCCGCACCGCCGGCCAGCGCTGTCGTTCAGCGGGGCCGGTTTCAAATCGCGAACGTAAATATCAGTGGCGACCGGCCGGGAACGATGATGATCGACTCGCAGGTGGGACACGCCTATCTGCTCGTAACGGTAAAAGATAAAAGCGGCAACGACATCGAAGCCTTCCAGCAGATCCCGATCAGTTCGTGCATGGACATTACGTGTTCGGAATACAGCTCGCATTTGCATCCAGACTTCGAAGCAGAAGAGGGCCGGCGCAGGTGAAGGAGCCGCAATTCGGTGGACCGCCCCGGTCGGCAAGCACGGTTGCGCACCAGCCGGCGTCAACGATTCGCGAACGGCTGATGCAGTCACGCAGGTTCCGGAATCGGCTCAATGCGACCGAGGAGGACAATGTACGCAGCGACACCGACCGCGAGGAACGCTGCCGCTGCGATGAACGCTCCAGCAAACGAATGCGTGAACGCCACGATGTAACCGGTGACGATCGGCGCGGCAATCGCTGCAAGTTGGTTACAGAAATTCAGCAACCCGCCGAGCGCGCCCACGCTGCCCTTTGGCGCAATCAACGACGGAACGGACCAGCCCACGCCCGCAGCGGCGGAAAGCCCCGACAGGGAAATCGTAATCCACAGCACCGCCGTCTCAATCGTGTGGGCACGAGCCGCCCCGAACAGGCCCAGGCCTAGAGAAGTCCCGACGACGAGAATCGTTTGCCGCACGCGGCTTGCGTCGTGGCCCCGCCGAATCAGCGTATCGATCAGCCATCCGCCGACCACGAATTCCACCAGCGCTCCGGCGAGCCACGGAATGCTCGTGTATAGCACTGAATGCAGCAGGTTGACGTGCAGCGACATGTAGAGATAGCTCGGAAGCCAGCTCAGCAGCAGATAGAACGTGTAGTTGTATGACGCATACCCCAGCAGCAGGCCTCCGACTTTTTTCTGGCGCACGAGGTATGCGAGCGCAGTTCCCTGCCCCGCAGAAGCGGCGCCCTCCGCATTGGCGCCTCCGCGCAGAATAAACTGGCGCTCGCGCTCGGTCAGCGCGCGATCCTCGCTTGGATTTCGGTAAATCCACCAGAACAGAACGAAATACAGCAGACTGAGGAAACCCGTAACCGCAAAGCTCCAGCGCCACCCAAACCGAATGAGCAATATGCCCAATAGCGGAACGCCGATGGCCGGCCCGAGCTTCGCCGCTCCGTCGTAGATGGAGGTGGCAAGGCTGCGCTCGCTATCCGGAAACCAGTAGCCGGTCGCTTTCGAGCTGCCGGGAAAGCTGGGCGCCTCGCCAACTCCCAGCACAAGCCGCGACCCAAAGAAGGCTGGTACGCCGGTGGAAAGCGCTCCGCCGAAACAGGCGACGGACCACAAGAACGAGCCAATCAGCCCGATCTTGCGCACGCCGAACCGGTCGAGCAGCAGTCCGCACGGCACCTGCATAAAACAATACGTCCAGCTATACGCACCCAGAAGGTAGCCGAATTCGACGGTGCCCACACCGAAAGCCGCATGCAGCGCCGTTTGCGAAACGGAAACGTTGACGCGATCGAAGTAGTTGACCAGGACACCAAAGCCGAGCAAGAGCGCGATCATCCACCGGCGTCGAGGCACAGCGGCAGTTTCGGCGGCGATTCCTGCGCTCGATTGCGGAAGGGGAACGCTCATGCCCGGCACGCGAGGCCGATTCTAGTCGAACGTAGCCATTTCGCTTCACGAATTTTGCAGACGCGCCTGCGCGGTCCCGGGCTGAAAACGGCTTGAAAGCTGCTGCCACCCGGCATTGCGTCCGATCGTGCAAGGACACACGGGAGCAGCGCTCCGGGCAGCACAGTGATCTGCACGCGTGTTAGCGGGCCGAGTCAGTCGGACGTCGGCAATTCGGAAAGTTTCAGGCTCGCGCGGCCGCGCTTGCGCTTCCACAAAAAGTCCTTGCGCAGCTTCTGCTGATGTTTCTTCACCTGCACTTCGATTTCGGCGAAGGCCATCTTCACCGCGGGACGCAGGTCGACGCCTGTCCCTGTGGCGTGGAGCGTCCCAGTCGGCAGCACCAGATTCAGCGAAAACTCGTACTGCTCCGACGTGTGCGGCGGCGTCTTATCGAAGCATCCGTGGAGAAGGACTAAATCGGGGGAATAACTCTTCAAAAGGCGGTTCAGTTTTTCGAGGTGATGTGCGGAGATGGTCTCGACCTGCTTGCGAAGGTCGGAATGGACGTTGCTGTAGCTGATTTTCATGAGCACCTTCTTCCTGGGGTGTTTTGGGTTGGAAGGGGTTTCCCGAAATGTTTGGCTCGTTCAACTCAGGACTTTGATCGAGGGTTGCGTTGGCAGGCATGCGGGAAGCGCGACATTGCCGGGCACGTTCAGGATAACGCCGCGCCTATACTGTTTGCAATGCGCACATAACTGGCAGATAACCGACTTATTTTCAGTCGGGTAGACGGACTTTCAGAACGGGAAATGGCGCAACGGAACCGCTTCGGCGTCAGGGCTCGCGTAACGCGGTATTCGGGTCGAGATTCGCCGCTCTCCAGGCTGGGATCCACGACGCCAACGCGGCAATCACGAAAAAGAGCACGGCCATAGCAACGAAAGTTACGGGATCGGTCGCCTTCACCCCAACCAGCATGGTGGTCATCAACTGAGTGAGCAGAAAGGCCGCGATCAAGCCTGCGGCAATACCCGCGCACGTCAGGCGTAGGCCCTGACCCACAATCAACTTGAAAATTCTGCCGGGCTGCGCGCCCAAGGCCATGCGGACGCCGATTTCCGCCGTTCGCTGGCGGACGACCGTTGAAAGCACGCCATAGAGCCCTACCGC
Source organism: Candidatus Acidiferrales bacterium (assembly GCA_050747085.1). GTDB lineage: Bacteria > Acidobacteriota > Terriglobia > Acidiferrales > UBA7541 > Palsa-295. The sequence goes on along the minus strand of JBOGNK010000127.1, from coordinate 16,655 downwards.
GGCAAGCAGCGCGGCGATCACTGCGAAAACTCCGATCAGAAGAAGCGAAAAACGCGTGCTCGCCTGCGCTCGGTCGACAAGGTCGTCCATTGGCTGCATCGCGCTGACGCCCAAATGTGAACCAACCGACTTGACAGCATCGCGAACCTCGCCGCCGACGGCCGCTGCATTGCCGCCGGTTCGTAGAGCCCACGTACCGACGGCGCCCGAACCAACGAACGCATCCATGAAATAAACTTGTTCGCGACCGGGAACGCTGAGAGATTCATCGCGCGTGTGCGCTACGACGCCGATAATTTCCACCGGCTCAGCTTGAGGCGTTCGGACGCGGATGAGAATCTGCTTGCCGACAGCCGACCCGTTCGGGAACGCCTTTCTAGCCAGTGCTTCGTCTACCACAACTACGTTGCGCCCGGGCTGATTATCCGCATCCGTGAACGTCCGGCCGGCTATCAACGGCGTGTGCATCGCCTCGAAGTAGCCCGGAAGTACAAATTGAAAGTCTGTCGCCTGGAATTTGCTTGCGTCGGCGCCCGCGTCCAGATTGCCCCACCGAATTGGGCTGAATTCCCCGCCAAGAGGAAACGGCTGCGCAGCGGTAACGGCCTGCACGCCGGGAATGGCTTGTAATCGCTCTTTTACTTGACGAATGAATGCGGCCCGAGCCGCCGGCGTTTGCCCGCCGCCGCCCAGCAGTTGAAAGGTCAGCAGGCCGCGCGCATCATAACCAGGATCGATCCGCTGCAGGTCGCGGAAGCTGCGGAACATCAGTCCCGATCCAACGAGAAGCACGAAACAGAGCGCTACTTCGACCACGACGACGAGCTTTCGCAGTAAGCCTCCGCTGGTAAGGCCCTCGTTCCGGCTGCTGCCTCCCAGGGCGCCGATCAAATCAGGCCGCGAACCACGCCACGCCGACATCATGCCGAAGATCGCCGCGGCCGCCAATGCAGCCAGCACCGTAAAGCCCAGCACAGGGGCGTCGATCCGTATCGAGTCCATGCGCGGAAGATTCGCGGGCGCCAGCGCAAGCAATTCCTGGATTCCAGCCCACGCAAGCGCCAGCCCTGCCAACCCGCCCAACACGGCAAGGAGAAGCGATTCAGTCAGCATTTGGCGAGCGAGATGCCAGCGGCTGGCTCCCAGCGCGGCGCGGACCGCGAATTCCCGTTCGCGCAAAGAAGCGCGGACTAGCAGAAGGTTCGCAACATTCGCGCAGGCAATCAGGAGAAGGAAAATCACTGCGCCCATCAGGGCCAGGATCGTCGGCCGCACCTCGGAGACGAGGTTGCCCCCCATTGGTTCCAGACGAATCGCGTAACCGGCTGTCCGGTTGATCAAAAAGTCCTTCCGCGCCCGTGCCGCAACGTTATCTGCCGCGGATTGCGCCTCCGCCAGCGACACGCCGCCCTTCAGCCGGCCTACCGCATGGATCGAAACCGAATTTCGATTCGCGTTGTCGTAATTCAAACGGTTGGCGATCCAGATTTGCGGATCGGTTGCTGTCTCGGCTTCCGGCGGAAAATAGAGTCGGAAGTGCGGCGCCAGCACGCCGATAATCACCGGGCTGAAGTTCCCCTGCGTGCGCATCGAGCGGCCAATTACCCTGGGATCGCCGCCAAAACGCTGCTGGAAGTAGTCGTAGCTCAAAATGGCCATTAAAGGCAGACGAGGCTGTGGCGTTCCCGATTGGGCCGTGCCCGGCTGCGGTGGCGCGGGCTGTGGGAGTCCATCCTGCTTCGTGAAGTCGCGCCCGAGGACTAATCCGGCGCCCATCATTTTGAAGAAATTCGTTGTTACGTCTGCCACCTGCACCTGTTCAGGTGTGCCATCGTCTCGCAGGAACACGTTCCGGAAGGTGAAGACGCCTGCCATATCCTGGAACGCATTTGTCGTCCCGTTGCGTAGGTCGATGTAATCTTCGTTGGAGAAAGGAAAATCGCGAATGTGCCGGACATGAAAGTCGCTGCACGCAACGACGAGTTGCGCCGGGTTCCTATACGGCAGCGGTCGTAGCAGCACAGCGTTCGTGACGCTGAAAATCGCGGTGCTGGCGCCCACTCCGAGCGCTATCGTAATCACGGCCGTGATCGTAAAGATGGGGCTCTTTCGGAGCATCCGGCCGGCGAATTTGAAGTCATGTAGCGACACGATTCCACCTCATCCGTCAGACTACGCCCCGGGGGAAGCTGGCGTGATTCTACCGGCAGCGAGCAGAATTAGCGACTAGAACCCCCGCTGAACCTGGGTGCGGTCGAGATTGCCTCATTCGACGGCCGACTCAGGGAGATCCCGTTGCCGTCCGCCCGGGCCGTGATGGAACGCGCGTTCAGCGGTTCGGCGAAGGCGCTCCTCGTCGGCGCGCTTTCGGCCAAGAAGGCGACAAAAGATGAGCTCGCCGAAATCCGCAAGCTGCTCGACGAGTACGGAAGGGGGGCGAAATGACATTTCTCGAAGAGCTCGTGGCCACTCCCCTGGCGCGAGCGGTTGGTTGGACGCTGCTGCATTCGGTGTGGGAAGGAGCTGCCGCTTCCCTTGTACTGGCGGCGGTGCTTGCAGCGACGCGATCGGCGCGCGCGCGTTATGCCGCAGCGTGCGTTGCCATGCTCGCGACGGTTGTCGCAACCGTGTTGACGTTCGTTCGCTTGATGCCAGGCGCAATGTACGGCGCAGGCGCTGCCGTGAATGTATCGCTCGTGCCATGGGACCTACAGGCCTCGCTCCATCCAGACGCTTCGAATTCGGCCCTCGCGGCAATTGTGCCGTGGCTAGCGCCCGTCTGGATAATTGGGGTGTGGATTTTCGTACTCGCGCAGTTTGCGAGCTGGTTTTCGACGTCACGCCTTCGCCATCGAGGCGTGTGCGCCGCGTCCGAACGGTGGCAAGCGGAAGTCGCGCGACTGCGAACGATGCTGCGCATTTCGCGGCCGGTGCGGCTGCTGGAATCTTGCCTCGCGGACGTTCCGGTTGTCATCGGGCAGATGCGGCCTGTAATCCTAATGCCGGTTGGATTGCTCAGCGGGCTTCCCGTCGCACAGATCGAAGCGATCTTGCTCCACGAACTCGCGCACATTCGCCGTTGCGACTATCTGGTGAACGTCGTGCAGCGGTCGGTCGAAAGCCTCTTCTTTTACAACCCTGCTGTGTGGTGGATTTCCAGCGTAATCCGCAGCGAACGTGAAAATTGCTGCGACGACATTGTCGTCGCCACCAGCGGCAACGCCCGTGAATACGTCCGCGCCCTTACCGCGCTTGAGGAAAGTCGATGGCCGGGCCGTGAAGCGGCATTGGCCGCTTCAGGAGGAAATCTCATGAAACGAATTCGACGTTTGCTGGACCCGAAATTGGCCACTGCTGTTTGGACGCCCGCGCTCGCCGCAATCATCGTCGTCATGACGGCGGCCGTTACCTTAGCCGCTTGGCCGCCGGCAGTTCTTCACCGTGCTGTGACGCTGGCGCAAAACGAACAGAAGAGTGCGGCGCAGTCGAAATACGAAAAGTGGCTCAACGAGGATGTCACGTACATCATCACTCCCCAGGAGCGCGCCGCATTCGCGCGGCTGAAGACGGACGCCGAGCGCGACAAATTCATCGATCAATTTTGGGAACACCGCAATCCTCATCCCGGAAGCGCTGTGAACGCATATAAGGAGCACTACTATCGCAGCACCGCGTATGCGAATCAGCATTTCAGCTTCGACGGCAATCCGGGCTGGCGTACCGATCGCGGTCACGTCCTGATCGTGTATGGCCCGCCCGACGAAATAGACTCGCACAAAACGCCCTATGCCTATGAAGAGTGGCGGTACAAGCAGATCGACGAAAAAAGTGACAACGTCACCTTCAAGTTCGTGGACCGCTCGGGCCACGGCGACTACAAGCTCATCTCAAGCCCAGCAAGCCAAAGTAAGAAAGAATCCGGGCAGTCGAACGTACCTAAGGCCGGCACAAACGGCTACTCGCACCCGACATGTGTCTATTGTCCGCAGCCGCAGTACACAGAGGCGGCGCTCAAAACAAAGTATCAGGGCACGGTCGAGCTTCTCGCAGTGATTGATGCCGAGGGCCATCCAGTCCATATTCAGGTCGTAAAAGGCAGTGGCGTGGCCGCTCGCCTCGGCCTCTATCAAAAGGCCCTCGAAGCAGTTCGCAAGTGGCGCTTCCGTCCAGCGACCGGTCCGGACGGCAAGCCCGCAATGGTCCAGCAAAATATCGACATCGGCTTCCACCTGTACTAGCGCACGTCAACCGGTCATTGCGTTGACAGCATCGCACGCGCGCGTCTACGCTGAGGATGATTCCCTCTCTATGCGCGCGAAAACGCAAGCTGGCGCCATCCCGGCGCGAAACGTGCTCGTCGGACTGGCGGGCTGGTCCTACCAGGACTGGAACGGCATCGTTTATCCCACCAAACGCCCGCGCGGCTTTCACGAGGCCGCGTTCCTGTCACAGTATTTCGACACAATCGAGATCAACACGTCGTTCTATGCTCCGTTGCGGCCGGATTCTGCTTCGCACTGGATCGAGCTGATCTCTCCTAATCCGCAGTTTCAGTTCACAGCAAAACTGTGGCAGAAATTCACGCACGAAACTGGCGCGACACGTGAGGACGAGAAGGCCGTGCGCGAAGGTTTCGACGTGCTGCGCGCGGCCGGCAGGCTGGGCGCAGTGCTGCTGCAGTTCTCTTTTTCGTTTCACCAGACACCTGAAAACCTGGCGCGGCTGAAGCAATTGCTCGACAAGTTCGCGGATTATCCGCTCGTGGTCGAAGTGCGGCATGCCTCGTGGTCGCAACCGGAGTTCTACGAATTTCTGCGCGACCGCGCTGTGGGCATCTGCAACATCGACCAGCCGGTGATCGGAAGGTCGATCAAGCCGGACAAGCGCGTAACGTCCACAACCGGCTATTTTCGGCTGCATGGACGCCGGTACGACACATGGTTCAGCGACGCCCTTCCAGCGGGCGCTGACGACGATCCCGAAGTGCCGCGACACGAACGCTACAATTATCTCTACAACGAGCAGGAACTTCTTCCGTGGGCCGACCGCGTCCAGAACGTAGCCGGACACGCGAAGACCACATTCGTCATCGCAAACAATCATTTTCAGGGCAAAGCTGCCGTGAACGCGCTGCAGTTCATCCATTTGCTGACGGGCGCCAAAGTAGATGTGCCAGACACGCTGCGCAGCCATTATCCTCAGCTCGACGCAATTGCGAGTGCGCCCGCTAAGGAGCCCACGCTCTTTCCCCTCCCGCCTAAGTGATCGCGAATTCCCGTACCGGTCAGATTGAATTTTCTTGATCGTGACACAAGCGGTTAACGTTCAAACTGACCCGGCACCGAATTCCGAGCGGTATGTGAAGTCTTCCGCAGCTCATTTCTGTAAAATACCTCCGTGCCGATCAAACTCATCGCCATGGACCTGGATGGGACGCTGCTGAACTCCCAATCCAAGGTCCCTGAAGAAAACGCGCGCGCGATTGCCGAAGCGGCGGCGCAAGGCATCGAGATCGTTGTGGTGACGGGGCGGCGGTATCACTCGGCGCGGCTGATCGTTGATACGCTTCCCTGCGAACTGCACCTGATCGTGAACAATGGCGCGCTGATCAAGTCCAAAGAGGGCGAGACGCATCAGCGCTTTCTGCTGCCAGCATCGACGGCGCGGCGAGTGCTGGAGGCGACGCCGGAATTTCGTTCCAGCGCATCCGTCGTTTTCGACCGCCCGCGCGAAAATCAGGTGATTCTCGAGACCATCGATTGGGACGATCCCTTTCGAGGCGGCTATTTCCGGCGAAGCCGCGAATTCGTCGCGCAGGTTTCTCCGCTCACCGATTGCCTGAACCCGACGAACGGTAAGCCGCCGGACGACCCGATTCAAGTGATGTTCGTCGGATTGTGCCAGGCGATTCGCGACGTGCGCGAGAAGCTGCAGCGGCTCGATTTCGCAGGCGAATACACGCTGGCGTTCACCGAATACCTCACGCGCGATATTTCCGTTCTCGACGTGTTGCGGCACGGCGTTTCAAAGGGCGTCGCGCTGGCCGAGTGGGCGCGGCGGCTCGGAATCAAGCGCGAAGAAGTGATGGCCATCGGCGACAATTGGAACGACCGCGAGATGCTCGAATTCGCCGGTTTACCCGTAGTGATGGGCAACTGCGTGGATGTATTGAAGTCTCAGGGCTGGACGGCTACGCTTACGAATGACGAGAATGGCCTGGCGCACGCGATCCGAAAGTACGCGCTCGTTGGATAGCCGCCCTACGATGTGCCTTCCATTCATGACACGAAGAATATTCTGGCTCGCGATTCTCAACGGTGCCGCATTGCTTTCGTTCGGGCCATCGGCGCGGGCAGATTATGCCGTGCTGCGCTCCGGAGCGCGCCTGCACATTACCAGCTACCAGCGCGTCGGCGATCAGATGCGTCTCACCATCGACGGCGGAATGGTCGAAGTCGCTGCGAGCGACGTGGTTGCGATCGAGCCCGAGGAAGTGTTTACGCCGAACCCTCCTGCCGCTATTCCGACCGCGATAACTGGACCGTATGCCAAGCTGATTCGCGACGCTGCGGCAAGACATGGAGTCAACGAAGCACTCATTCAACGCGTGATCGCCGCAGAATCGAATTTCAATCCGCGAGCAGTCTCAGCAAAAGACGCATTCGGCCTGATGCAGCTCCTTCCCGAGACAGCGGCGCGCTATAAAGTCCTGAACATGTTCGACCCCGCGCAGAACATCGACACGGGCACGCGCTACTTGAAGGCGCTGCTGGACCAATACAACGGGAATCTTCCGCTAGCGCTCGCGGCCTACAATGCCGGACCGCAAACGGTTGCGCGGTACGGCGGCGTTCCACCCTTCCGCGAAACGCAAAAGTACGTGCGTCACATCACTTCGGAAATGGCGGGATTCAAAGCGCGCATTGGCACTAGCACATCCGTATCGTCGGTGGGCATCGTGCGTTCCAGAGAGATTCTTCGGGGCGGAAGTCGCACCTCAGAATGACAACGCGGGGGTGCGAGCTAGGACTTCTGCTATTCGATCTGAGGTGGTTGACTTGTGGGCGGCTGACCGGGGCCCGCTGGTGAGCCCATCAGACCGCCTGCGGCGCCAGCCTGGCCCAATCCCTGTTGAATCGCGAGAGCCTGTTCCTCGACGGGGTTATAGATGAATTCCCACTGATCGTATTTCTTCCCGCCCTTGTAGACTTTCACGGACGTGCGATCGACTGTGCTGCCGACGCCGACGAGAAATCCTCCAATCACAGGGCTATCGACCGCTCCGGTGGGCTTCATCTGCACCAGCGCCTTCAGAGCTGCCGGGGCCATGGATGGCATTCCGGGAAGCTGCGCCGTGCAGCCGGTCTGATTCTGTGTAGCGGAAGTTCCGCCGAGTTGGAGACCGCTGAGTGGTGAGCTTGGCGCGGGAGCGGAAGGCGACGGCTGCCCGGGCGTGCTGATCGTTGACTGTGCGGTCGCACTTTGACTCGAAGCGGGCGCGTTCGATGTACCCGGCGGGCAAGCGCCAGTCGAGCCCGGACCGATCTGATCGCTATCATCTTCGTCTGAATCGGAATCGGACTTTTGCAACGCCGCAACTTGCGCGCCGTACAAATCCAAAATCGCCATCTGCTGCATCGTCGCGTATTTCACGCTGCCGATAATCTGGCCGGCTGCATTCGTGTAAATGAAACGCCATTTGCCATCCCCGTCCGAGTTCATCGGATCCTTCAACGCTTCCGGCCGAATGAAGTGAAGATCGGCAACACCCTTCTGTAAGTCGTCGACGTTTTGAGGATAGTGGCCAGTCTTCCGGTAGTACACGCGAATCGCGCGAACGAACTGGTTGCCGCGCCAGATCGTCTGATCTTCGCGGTCGCGCATTCCTTCCGTCCGTCGATTCATGAAGATGGCCGTGGACGTAATCAGCATGAGCGTCATCATGAAGAGGACAAGAAGCAGCGCATATCCGGATTGCTCGGGCGTGCGGCGGCGCGCACCACGCATGCGCGCGCGTGGGCCGCGGAATCGACCGCCGCTGCCAAAATCACGCACACAGAAGAGTTCGCGAATCAGCGAACCCACGCGCGGCGAAAACGATTGCCGGTTCATGGATTGACTGCCAGCTGATCGGGTGGCTGTTCGAGTGGAACTGAGGTTTCCCGCCCGGTCGAGACTTCCTCAACCTGCGCCGAATCGTTGCCGACATGCAAGAGCCGGAAATTTCCGAGGAACGTATCGCCTTCAGCGATGATCAGCACGTCGTCGCCATTCAGGAAGAATCCTACGCGTTCATTGCTGCCGGAACGGTTTGCATACCCGAAAAATTGCGCGGGGACCTGCAGCGGAGGGGGAACAGCCGGTGCCTGCGCCACCGGATCAGGATTCGGATTCTTTGGATGCGGCGCCACAGGAGGAGGGAGCGGCTGGCCGCTGAAAATGTCGCGCTGGATGCCCTCGTATTTAGCGTTGTGAATCTTCTGCAGCAGATCGAGGCGCAGGTCAGGCTCGTGAATATCCAGCGGCGTAAACTTCACGTTTCCGGCGACAATGGCCGGAGCGCCGCTCGAGCCGCCGAACATACTCATAGCGTCGCGGAAAAACAGCCAGGCCATCGAGGCCAGCAAACTGACAAGCACATAAATTTGTACGCGACGCCACATAGTTTCTACGCCGTCACACCCTGAAGAACGTGCGCAGCTTCAGGTTCAGCTTGATCGCACCACCCTTTGCGGAAGTCAGTTGCAAATCATTCAGCAGGTAGAAATTCCTGGACTGCTCCAGCCCGTTGATGAACTGAATCACCGACGCATAGCTTCCGTCAACGCTCGCGGTGATCGATAACTCCTTCACACCGTGCGTTCCCGCGTCGGCTTCTTTGTAGGCCGTGTCCGATATCCGCAACCCCGCTTTGGCGGCAATTGCCCCGAGATCTGCGTCGATGCTCGAATATCCGGTACCAGGCGAGAGAAACTTGTCCTGATAAAATTGTTTGCACTCCTGCCCCACTCGCGGCAGCGAAGCGCGAATCTTCCGCCCGCGTGCGACATCCGCCTCACGAAGTCTGGCCTCGAGTTTCAGATGAGCGAGTTCGGCTCTCATATCGGCGGAACTCTGGCGCGACGTTCGCCACACAAACACTCCCACGCCAACATCCGCCGCCAACAGCACCGCCAGGACGACAATCACGGTCGTCTTCGTTCGTCCCCAATTGCCTTTGGCACTCATATCGTCTGGTAATCAACCGTCAAATCGAGCATGATCTGGTCCAAGGGATCCGCCTGAGCCTGCGCCTGCGTGTTGTGCCGCTCCGACATAATTTCCAAATTCGAAAAAGACTGAGACGTTTCCATCGCCTTCAAAAACCTGACCTTCTGCTCGTCGTTAACGGCCCCAATCAAAAGTTTGAGCTCCGCGCGCCCGTTCACCAGCTTGGGTGAAATACTCACCACGCGGACGCCGTCAGGCAGCGTCTTCTCGAGCGATTGGAAAATGTCCGTCCACGGAAAACTGCGCTCATCGATCAGCGAGTTCAGGAAATTTGCACGGTCCAGCGTGTCGCGCGCTTGCGGTGAGTGAAAGTAAACCGCAAGCGCTGCCTGTTCAGCGCAGCTCTGGCGGATCTCCTGCTCGGATGCCGCGATGTCCGCCCGCACTTCGCGGTTCGAATTCCAGGACACGTACGCAGCCCGTGAAAGCAGGACGAGAGCGATGACAGCGACCAGGCCAATCAGAACGGCGGTGGCAATAAACGGCCTTCGATTTTGCTGCGGCGTGGTCGATAAGTTCAGTCGGATTTTCATGATTCGGAACTGTCTCTTTTTCTCTTCCGCTGGTTACGCGTCGTTCATGGTCCAGCCAACCAGCGCGTCCAGATCCTGCTCGACCAGGTCGCGCGCGCCGGAACCAAAGCGGGAACCAACGGTCGAGCCACCGAGAGCCTCCACGGGCACGCGAAGTTCGTCAGCCAGCGCAATCCGAAACGCTTCGTCTCGCACGCCTGAACCGGCAACACGCGCACGATCCACCGACTCGCCCCACGTGTCCTGATAATACGCAATGGCCGGGAAAATTTCGTCCAGCATAGCATGGGCCGCCAGGCCGCTCGACACTTCCGACGAACGGTACACACACAGATTCGATCCGCGAACGATCGCGGTCGTCAGCATCTTGCCCGACATTCGGATCAGCAGCGTCGAGCCGCGATCCTCCACAAGCGCAAGCGATGCCAGCGTTGCGCCAAGAACCACGCCGGAGCTTGCCCCGAGCGATTCGACAGCCTGCTCGTATTCTCGAACGATCCGCTGCCGCGCAATCGCGGCCATCACTTCGAGCTTTCCATCGCGCCCCTGCTGTCGCATCCAGGAAACCACTGTTTCTTCCACATCGAATGGCACGCTTTTCTTCAGCCGCCAGCGCAGCAGCGGCAAGGCGTCTTCGGCTCTGCGTGGAAGCGATTCGAAAGGCAGAATGAATACTCTAACCACAGGGTCCGGGACCAGAAGTGCGACAGGCGCGCCGTGGTGCGGAACCCGCGCGAACACGCGGCGCAACACCGATGCCAGCGCCTCCGGTTGCGCGACGTTCGTGTCAACGGGCGACGGCATCAGCACTCCGGGCGGCAACGGCTCGACCGCAAACGATTCGAGCTGGCCCGGCCCTTTGCCCCAGCGTGCAGCCGCCACTCGATGAGCGCCGATTTCCACCGCGCACGCCGGATGAGGCATCGCGTTCAACCAGTGGCCGATCCGCGCGATCGGCCCGCGTCCAGTAGACGGCTCCGGAGCGGTTGAAAGGCTAGACATTCGTCGACGTCCTCCGAAAACGAATTGAAACTGACAGGGTCACGACGAGCGGCGCTTTGCCGTTACCTCAATCTCGATCTTGATGCGTGGATCGATCAGGCTGCACGAGATCATGGTCGCTGCCGGCCGAACCTCTGCGAAATAACGCCGAAGCGTGGGCCAGCACGATTCGAAATCAGAAGCGTTCGGCAAAATGTAGCGCACCCGCACAACGTCGCGAAACGAAGAGCCGGTCTGTTCGAGAGCCGCGGCGATGTTCTTCAGGCATTGTTCAGTCTGTTCGACAACACTCTCGGAAATGGTCATGTTCGCGTAGTTGAACCCCGTCGTGCCCGACACGAAAATCCATTCTCCGTCTACGACGGCGCGCGAAAACCCGATTTGCGACTCGAATGTCGAGCCCGATGAAATCAGGGTTCGTTCCGCCTGTTTTCCTGCCCCGATTTTTTCAGTCAAGAAAAGTCACCTTGTTGATTTCGCGTAAAGTCGTGAGTCCGGCGCGCACCTTGCGAAGGCCCGATTCGCGCAGAAACTCCATGCCTTCCGCTTTCGCCGTGCGCTTGATTTCCGACGTAGGCCGCCGGTCGATGATCATTTCGCGGATGCGGTCGGAAAGATCGAGCAATTCAGTAATCGCCGTCCTTCCATGATACCCGCTGCCGGAACATTCCAGGCAGCCACGGCCTTCGTAAAAAGGAACTTGCGACCACTCGGCTACATCGAGCCCCGATTCTCGCAGCACTTCCGGCTCGTACTGAACCTGCTTCTTGCAACTCTCGCAAATCACGCGGACCAGCCGCTGGGCCATGATGCAGTTCAGCGCGGAAACGAAGTTGTACGGCTCGACGCCCATGTTGATGAAGCGCCCGATCACGTCTGTCACGTTGTTCGCATGCACGGTCGTAAACACCAGGTGTCCGGTCAGGGCGGAGTTGATGGCGATCTGCGCCGTTTCCTGATCGCGGATTTCGCCGACCATGATCTTGTCCGGATCGTGCCTCAAAATCGATCGCAACCCGCGCGCAAATGTCAGCCCTTTTTTCTCGTTCACCGGGATTTGAGTGATCCCGCGCACCTGGTACTCGACGGGGTCCTCAATCGTGATGATTTTGTCTTCGTCGTTCTTGATTTCGTTGATCGCCGCGTAAAGGGTCGTCGTCTTGCCCGACCCGGTCGGCCCCGTCACCAGCACCATGCCGTACGGTTCGTGGATGTAGCGCCGGAAGCGCGCGACTTCCTGATCGTCGAAGCCGACCACATCCAGCGTCAGGTTGCGGAATTTCTCGCTCAGGCTTTCCTTGTCAAGAACGCGCAATACGGCGTCCTCGCCGTGAATCGATGGCATGATCGACACGCGGAAGTCGATCGATCGCCCCTTGTACTTCACGCGGAAGCGGCCGTCCTGCGGAACGCGCCGTTCAGCGATATCAAGTTCGCTCATCACCTTGATGCGCGAAAGAATCGTGGCATGCCAGTCCTTCGCTAGCGGCTGCATCGCGTACTGCAAAACGCCGTCGATCCGGTACTTCACCACCACTTCCGCATCGCGCGTCTCGATGTGAATGTCGCTCGCGCGCCGCTCCAGCGCAGTGAAAATCACGGTATCCACCAGCCGTACGACCGGGCTTACGCCCGTCTCCCTCGTCAGCTTCTCAACCGAAATGTTCTCTTCGGTGTCCTCTTCTTCGCCGATCACCTGCAGCGTGAAGCCTTCGGTCGCCTGGTCAAGCACCCTCTGCGACTGCTCCGTGCGTTTCAGTAGATCGCCGATCTGCGACGCTGTGGCAACTTTGATCTCAAGCCGCTTCCCGAGTAGCAGCGACAGTTCGTCCCGCAAATGCAATTGGCTCGGATCGGCCATCGCCACGACCAGCGTGGTTTCATGCGATTCCAGCGGCACGAAGTTATAGCGAAACATCATTTCAGCGGGGATGCTGCGGAACAGCTCGGGATCGATCCTCTGCTCGCGCAGGTCGATGAACGGGCAACGGTAGCGTTCGGCCAGGCGTTTCGCGTGTTCGCGTTCCAACGCCTCGTTCGGAGCGCCTAAGGCGACCGGCGGTGCGCTCGGATTATTGCTGGTTATAGCCATGGAAATGTGCGTCCTCTAACCGCCTCCGGAGCCAACCTGAAGGGAGAACATCGGAAGATAAAGTGCGATGAGAATAAAGCCTATCACAGTGGCCATCACCACCAAAATCGCCGGAGAAATCCACACCAGCGTCCGCTGCAAGCGCGTGCTTACTTCTTCTTCGTAGAATTCTGCGACGCTCGTCAGCATCGGCGCCAGCGCGCCGGAAGCTTCGCCAACCTCGATCATTTCCAGCGCCAACGGCGGAATCATTGCCGTCTCCGATAAGCCTGCGTGCAGCGACTCGCCCTCTCGCACGCGGCCGGCGGCCTGCTTGATCGAATTTGAGATTAGTTTGCTCCCGATGGCCGAAGCCGAAGTGTGAAGGGCCGCAACAAGCGGTGCGCCTCCGGCAAGCAATGTCGAGAGTGTGCGCACGAACTGCGCGATTTGCGATTTCAGCCAGACGTCGCCCAGGATCGGCACCCGCGGCTTCAACTTGTCGATTGTCACTGCGCCATTGTCCGTCCGCGTCCACAAAAAGATCGACACTCCCGCAACGATCACGATGGCCGCAAACACGACAAAGTAATTTCTGAGCGGCAATGAAATATCCAGAAGCACCTGCGTAATCTTCGGAAGTGGAACGTCCAAATCTTTATACAGCGAAGCGAAGCGCGGCATAGCGTACGTCACCAGATACGACATCACCAGAATCACCGCGCACACCAGAATCGAAGGATAAATCAGCGCCGTCGCCAGCGAACGCCGAAAACCCGTGCTCACTCGCAGATAACTGATGTATTGGTCGATTACTCCGGGAAGGTTTCCGCTACGTTCGCCCGCCGTAATTGCCGTTACGTAGACCGCCGGGAACGATCCTTGCGCTATCAGCGCTTCCGAAAGCAGTGCGCCATCGCGCACTCGCTGCCGCACATCCTGCAGGATTGGCCGCAATCTCGGCGCGGCAGCTCTCTCTGCCAGCAGGTCCAGCGCTTTCAGAATCGGCAAGCCCGCCTTTACTAATGTGTTGAATTGCTGGTTGAAAACCAGGAAATCCTGAGGGCGAATCTTGCGATCGGTGCGCGTCCGACCCAACTGCGTCAGCAAACCCAGGTGCGCGCGAATGCTGAAGACGTAAAAGCCCCGCTCAGCAAGCCTCTGACGCGCTTCGTCCTCTGACTGCGCTGTCTCGACCTGCTGGAATATGCGCCCGGAGGCGTCGCCGATTTTGCAAACAAACTCAGCCATAACTCAACTCGGCTTCATCTACGGGGCAAACCCCCGAAACTGAAACCCTCTTGTAACTGCGGGGTCTATTCTTCCTTGCGGGCCGGGCACCGGGGAGTCGCCCGTCAGTGTAGCATACCGCTCTCTGCGTATACTCCACGGGCCAAATCCGGGACATTAGTATGATGTGACAATGCTGAAAAGGCTGTACGCTCCGGAACATCGCCGCACTTTACGCCGCAACCCCGTTCACCTGGATTGGACGAATGACCCGGCCATTCGTTTAATTTATTGACCCCGTTCCGTGCTGAGTCACAAACCTTCGCGGCGCCGAGTCACCTCCTCATACCCGATCGGCTCGAATCTTTCTCCTTCGTAGCACAAGCCTTAAAATTCAGGTAACCGAGCGCGGTTTCCCTTTCCGCTTGATATTCGCTTTTTCTTCGCCTATACTCGCGGCCGATTTCAACCTCACTTCCCTTCCGGAGGACCACCATGGATTACAAAGAATTTTTCCTCAAGTTTTGGGACAAAGAAGGCCCCGCCACACGCAAAGTGATCAGCCGCATTGCGCAAGACCGCTCCGACTATCGTTCCGACCCCAAGGCGCGAACGGCGCGGGACCTTGCCTGGCTGATCGTCCACGAAGAGGCTGCCCTGGCTGACGGCCTTGAGAAGAGCAAGTTCGAATGGATCGAGGCGCCCACTCCCGCCACGGTCGCGGAGATCGTGGGTCGTTACGACCGCGAACACGACGCCGTATCCAAACGCCTGCGCGCGATTCCCGCAGCAAAGTGGGAGGAGAAAATGCCGTTCCTATTCGGCGGTCAGGAGTTCATGCGCGAAACCGGATACGACATGGCCTGGGGATTCCTGCTCGACCAGATTCATCATCGCGGCCAGCTTTCCACATATCTACGACCGATGGGCGCGAAGGTCCCAGCCATCTACGGGCCCAGTGCTGACGAGCAGAACTAGTTCGCCGCCTCGTTCTCACCCGTACTGGGTCAGCTTGAATTTTCATGATCGTGGCACCGGGTTTCAGGGTTTGATGATTCAAACCCTGACATCAAGAGGCAGTTAAAATTCGAACTGACCCATTACCTCTTTGCCGATCGTGCATACTCGTCGCGTGCGCGGGTGCTAAGATGCAAAGCGCGCCGCCGGATCAAGCATCCACGCAAACGGATGATTCGGCCCGCAAAGTTCAAGCTCGAACCTCTCGAAAGCTGGCCTGCTCATGACCATTCCCGGACATCCCGGCGTGATCGCCGTCATTCCCGCTCGCTACGCTTCCACTCGCCTTCCCGGCAAACCGCTCGCGCAGATTGCCGGCCGGCCGATGATTCAGCATGTCGTCGAACGCGTTCGCCAGGCGCAAAATTTGGCACGCGTCGTCGTCGCAACGGACGACGACCGCATCAAGAAAGCGGTCGAGAGTTTCGGCGGCGAAGGAATCATCACGCGCTCTGATCATCGCACCGGAACCGATCGCGTTGCCGAGGTAGCCGCGCACGTACCCGCTGAAGTCTATCTCAACGTTCAGGGAGACGAGCCCTTGCTCGATCCGGGAACGATCGACGCGCTCGTTTCACAGATGCTCGAAGACGATTCCATCCAGATCGCGACGCCGTGCTCCGCAATCCGCCGGCAAGACGACATCATGGATCCGCAGGTCACCAAGGTTGTGCGCGATTTCGACGGAAATGCGCTCTACTTCTCCCACGCACCGATTCCGTGGGTGCGCGATCGCAATCAGGACGTAGTGGTGAAGCACTGGAAGCATATCGGCCTGTACGCGTTCCGCCGCGATGCCCTGCTCGAATTTCCTACGCTTCCGCCCGGCGAACTGGAACGAGCCGAACAACTCGAACAGCTCCGCTGGCTGGAAAATGGCTTCCGCATCCGGGTAGTGGAAACCGAATACGACGCCGTCAGTGTCGACGTTCCCGACGACATCCAGCGCGTCGAGCAAATCCTTCGGTCAACCCCGTCGTCATGATCATTCCGCGGCCGTGCGCCGAATTGAGCGGAAAAGGATACGGCTAAGAATGCGAAGACGCGTGAAGAGTCCTGCCAGGCACGTCGAATGAAGGGAGAGTATCGCGAATTCTTCGGCGCCGTGTCTGCACTGCTGCTCCGTCATGATCCAATAGGGATAACTTTTCGAAGATAACACCGACGAATATGAATCCGAAACCGGGCCCATCCTACCCGGACGGTACACCCATCAGGTGGGGAACGCTACACAGCAAGGACTTTGCAGATGCCTCGATGGTTGGATGGATCAGTTATGGTTTTATCACGTATGATGCAAAACTCGGGATGCCTAGCGCCCCTGGAGCGGGAGAATGGATACAGGGGAGGACAGCGCGTCCCCTTTCAACCGGGCTGACCGAACGAAGTACTCAGGCTACGTGGGTGTAAGGCTCCCCGCTAAAACTGGACACCTCAGTTAGGTAGAATCAGGGCCTCCAAAACAGGAGGCACCATGGGCAGGAAACCACGCATAGATCGATCCCCGGAAGAGAAGTGGCAGATCGTGCAGG
>JBOGNK010000126.1:0-15584 GCA_050747085.1 Candidatus Acidiferrales bacterium | reverse complement strand
GCGCTGCCCACGCGCACCTGTTCTCCATCCGGCAGCACCATTCCCAGCGCGAGCACATGATTTGTCGTTACGCCATAAGCCAGCGTGTGTGGACCGCCGGAATTCTCCGACACATTGCCGCCGATCGTGCACGCCTTCTGACTGGACGGATCGGGAGCGAAGTGCAATCCGAGATCCGCAACGGCCGCGCTGAGATCCGCGTTCACTACGCCAGGTTGAACGGTGGCGCGGTGATTTTCCGCGTCTATATCGAGAATGCGATTCATGCACGAGAAAACGACGAGGATGCCCCCCTTCCGCGAGAGCGCGCCGCCCGAAAGGCCAGTGCCCGCGCCGCGACCCACAAGCGGCGTCTTATATTGATTCGCAAGCTGAACGATGCGCACGACATCTTGCGTCGTTCCGGGGAAAACGACGCACTCGGGGCGCGCCACTTCGACCGAGCCGTCATATTCGTAAAGAAGCAGGTCCTCGCGTTTACTGAGGACGGCCTCAGCCCCAAGCAGTTTGTTCAGGTCGCGTATCAGGTGAGAATCCATGGAATATTCCGTCAGCGCCCACGCAGCACAAGCCCGGGATTATCGCTAACCTTGCGCAAATTGACGGCGCTGAACGCACTATAGACGCCCCTGCGCGAGGCCGTCAATTGGGCTACCCGGCCGTCCGCCCAATCACACCGGTCAGGATGCCGGCAAGTCACAGGCTGCCAGGACGCGGCTTCTTGAATGAGTTTGACGCGCCACGAGAGATTTGGTCACTTTCCCAAATCGCGCGCCGGGCCAGCGGCCAGTGCAGCTGTTACTATGCCGGTTCGACCCCTGCCGTGGCTTTTTCCCGCCGCCCAAATGTTCCACGCAGTTTGGAAACGATTTCCGCACCCTTGCCCTTCGAACGTGTACGCGCAATCGAGAGCAGCACCATAGCCGCGAAGATCGTGGCGAGGCCAAGTGTCGCCATAGGAATCGGTTGTTGGCGTTTGCCTAAGATGGAAAATCGTCCGTATACAAATTCGATGTGGACCCAATAGACGATGAGCGACGTCTGCCCTAGTTGCACGAGAGGGCTGAACCACCGGCTGGCAGGCCCCCAGCGGCACCACGCGTAGCTCAAGGCGATGATGATCAACAGCACGCCAACACGAGCGAGAAAGAAATTCGGGCTCGTGTGCCAGTAGTCGTAGACGGCGTACAAATGCGTGGGAAGCGAGTCGAGCCACGTCGAGAGAAAGAACAGGGATACCCCGGCGATGCCCGCGATGGCCGTTGCCTTCGCGAGATTTTTCATCGCCCAATCGCTGATCAGCAAGAACCCCACCGCCAGCCCCGCGAATGCAAACGCGGCCCAGGGAAAAATCGGGAAAAGCCAGGACTGCGGCTTCCCGAACGTGTGTACGCCGTTGAGGTAAGACTCGACGTACCACGGCAACCAGTGCGGCTGCCAAGTGGTCCACATGGGCGGCGTCGCCATCGCGATGCCGATTGCGGCGATACCGGCGAGCAGCGTATTCCCGGTGCGCGTCTTCGTCAGGCGACATACGAGGCCCATCAACATAAGCGATATGCCGATGGTGTTGAGAATGTCGACGCGCAGCAGATCGGTCCACGGCGACCATGGCTGGCCGAGAGCGAATTCCTGGATTCGGAAGAGGAGTCCGAGGCCGAATATTTCGGCGCCGCGGCGAATGGTGGTTGCGGCAATCTGGTTCGCAGAGATTCCCTTGCGCCGCATGCGGTCCGTGACCAGCGCAAACGAAATCCCCGCCAGAAATAAAAATAGAGGTGCGGGCAGCGTCCCGCCCAATTGCGACCAGCCGAAGAACGTGCTCTTCCGCGCTGCTCCGCCGAGCCACGAATCGTAGCAGTGCGTCTGAAACATCAGCAGACACGCCAAGCCGCGCATCCAGTCGATGTAGGCGATTCTTCCTTGCTTCCCCTGCTTCATCCGTTGTGCCAGCAACTCCTATCATCAGGCGGTTGAGCTGCACTCCTGGGCCTGGTTGCCCCGTTTGCCTGACGATCCGTGATTCGCCGGGCGTTCGCCTTGGCCGTCATCGCACGCGCCTCGATTCGCCGAGAAGACTCAATTAGAATCAGTGCGCTATGACGAACGACGTGAATACCCGATCGTGGCAGATGACGTTGCCCACTGCAATCACTGTATGGGCAATCATCGTGGCCGCAGCCGCGATCGCCGGCGTGTGGCTCGGCTACAGCGGACGCCAGTTCGCGATCGCACTAACGGTTGCGGCAGCCCTCTTCGCGTTTGAGTTCTGGCTCGCCGCGCCGAAAGCGCTTTCGCGCGCCCAGACTTTTCTAGGATCTCTCGCTCCCATCATTCCGCTGGCCGCCGTCATCCTCTATTCGCTTGGCGTGACGGGCAGCGGGCAATGGCTGATCGCGGGTGCAGGGTATGCGGTGATTCCACCGCTGCTGCTCGCATCGGCCGCCGGAAAAGCTCCGGGCGTGTGGCAAGACTACGCCGCCGCAATCTTTATCTGGATTGCGATTTGGCTCCAGCCGCCGTACCGAATGCTTTACCGCGTCTTTCCTTATCCGCCGCCGCTGCAGCACACGCTTTCGATTTTATTGGCGCTCTCGACGGCAGTCGCAGGATACATCCTGGTACGCCGACTTGAAGGCGCCGGATATGCCGTCGAATGGAAACCGGGATTCGGGACAGCGTTCCTTTTCAGCTTTTTCATTTTCGCAGCGATCGCAATTCCGCTGGGGCTGAAGATTCACTTCATCGCGTTCGGTCCCAATTTGTCGCGGCTGCATCCCGTATCTCTTGTCGTGGCCGCCGTCGGGATTTCGTTTTTTACCGCGTGGCCCGAGGAATTTTTCTTCCGTGGAATCCTGCAGAATTGCCTGACGCGGAATCTGAACAACAAGTGGCTGGGGTTGGTGGCCGCTTCCGTGATTTTCGGATTCTCTCACATCCTGCACACGGCAGCGCCGAACTGGAAATACGTTCTGCTCGCCACTATCGCAGGACTGTTCTACGGCCGCGCGTACATGAAAACGGGCTCAATCTTCCCTGGCGTGCTGGTCCATGGGCTGGTGGATTTCACGTGGCACCTTTTGTTCAGGTAAGCGGCGGTTTGAGGTTTTTTGCCCCCCGCATTTTCCTCCGTCTGGCTCCCGCAGCAATGACGAGGTTCAACAGAATGCAGAAACTAAGTACTCGATCACCATCAACCGGAGAGATCTGCCAGATCGGTGTAGTACCACGTAAAAAAAGGAAGCGAGACGTTCACAGTTATGACGAGAATCGTCAGCTGCTTTGCGCTCTCTTTCAACGGACTACGCCCTGGAGTGGGCTAGAGGCAGTTGCGTACAATTTCCTTTCGATCCGCCCAGCGAGGAACGCCTTCCTTCCCGCTTCGACTGCCGCGCCCATCGCTTCCGCCATGAGAACCGCGTCCTGCGCGCCAGCGATGGCCGTATTCATCAGGACGCCATCTGCCCCCAATTCCATTGCGATTGCCGCGTCGGAGGCGGTTCCTACGCCTGCATCGACGATCAGAGGCACACTCGTGATTCGCTCGCGAAGAATCCGCAGATTGGTGAGGTTCTGAATTCCCATGCCCGACCCGATCGGCGCGCCGAGCGGCATCACGGCCGCCGCGCCTGCGTCGACCAATTTGCGGGCGACGATCAAGTCGTCGTTCGTATACGGCAGCACCACGAATCCTTCCTTCACCAGCGTCTTTGTTGCCGCAATCAACTGCTCCGTCTCAGGAAACAAAGTCTGCTGGTCGCCAATTACTTCGAGCTTCACCCATTCCGAAAGCCCCACCTCGCGACCAAGGCGCGCCGCCCGCACGGCTTCGTCGGCCGAATAACACCCGGCCGTGTTCGGCAAAATGAAGAAATTCTTGCGGTCGATATAGTCGAGCAATGATTCCTTTAACCGGTCGTTCAAATTGACGCGACGTACTGCGACCGTCACTACTTCCGCGCCGGATGCCTCGAGCGCCCGCGCCATTTCCTGAAAGCTGCGGTATTTGCCCGTCCCGATAATCAGCCGCGAGCCAAAACTGCGGCCCGCAATTATGAGTGGATCGTTTAGTGGATCGATCATGAATGCTCCCGATTCATTCTACCGCGACTGGCGCCTTACTAGGATTTGACGGAAACCAGGGGAGGCAGAGGTACAGGAAACGGACGATGCCAGGGAAGCGGACGACGAGGGTCCCTGTGGCAACCGTCGCCGATGGCGAGACGATTTTCTCGTTTACTTCTTAAACCCCCGTGCCTCCGTCACTTCACGCTCCGCTGCGGCCTGGGCTCTTCCACGTCGGCGTACAGACGCTCAATCACGTCGGCATAGGTCTTTTTGATCACGCGACGCTTCAGCTTCAGCGTGTAGGTCAGCTGCCCATTTGCGAACGTAAAGTCCTGTTCGATCAAGGCAAAGCGCTTCGGCTTTTCGTATTGTGCCAGGCGTGCGGTCAATCGTTCGATCTCACCCGTCATTGCGTCGCGCGTCCACGGGTTGTTCGCAATCTGCGATGGCGTTGCGAATTCGACACCGTGTTTGGCTGCTTCCGCTTCAAGAGCCACAAAGTTGGGCACGATCAGAACCGAGATGAACTTTCGGCCGTCGCCGACCGCAATCGCATTCGCGATGAATGCGGACGTCTTCAGCAAGTTCTCGATCAATGCCGGCGCGACGAACTTCCCTGCCGCCGTCTTCAGCAACTCCTTCTTGCGATCCGTTATGATCAGGTAGCCGTCTTCGTCGAGCTCGCCGATATCGCCGCTGCGCAGCCAACCGTCGTCGGAAATCGTTTGGCGCGTCTCTTCCGGCTTCTTGTAGTAACCCTGCATCACGCAGGGCCCCTTCACCAGAATTTCGCCATCGTCGGCAATCTTCACCTGCACATGGGGAATCGGACGGCCCACGGTGCCAACTTTGTTTGCTTTCGGGGTGTTGGTCGAGACGACGGGAGATGTTTCCGTCAACCCGTAGCCCTGATACACCTCCACGCCAACGGACCAGAAAAACTCGGCCAGCTCCTTTGACAGCGGACCACCACCCGAAGAGAAGCGCTGATGTTGCGCCCCGATCCCTGCGCGAATCTTTTTGTACACGAGCGCATTCGCGATTCCCCAGCGCGCCTTCAGGCCAGCAGACGCGCTCTGGCCATGCGCTCGCCACGGCACCGCGTCATGCGCGACGCGCAAAGCCCAATCGAAAACCTTTTGCTTCCATGGCGGTTCCTGGTGCCCCTGATCCAGGATCTTCGCGTAGATCTTCTCGTAAAAACGCGGCACCGCCGCCGCGCGATTCGGATGCACTTCGAGCAGCGCCTGCGGCACGTCTTCCATTTTTTCGACGTAGGCGACTGTGACGCCATTGAACAAGTACCCGTAACCGGCGATTCGCTCATACACATGCGCCAGAGGCAAAAATTCCAGCGCGACATCCGAAGACTTGAGTTCCTGGCCCTCTGTCGAATCGAACACGTTTGAACTGAGATTCGAATGGCTGAGCATCACGCCTTTGGGCTCGCCCGTTGTGCCGGACGTGTAGATGATCGTCGCAAGTTGTTCGCGCGTTACTTGCCCTGCGGAGCGCCGATATTCATCGATTGCCGTTTGCGCCTCGCCCTGAGGCGGTGCGATCAAATTCTCATAGCGAAGCACGTCGTCTGATACGGGTGACGCTTGGCCCGCGGCGATAACTCGCTCGACGGAAGACAGTTGGCCACGCGCGGCGGCCAGTTTTTGGGCCTGCGTCGTCCCCGCCGTAATAACAAGGCGCGTGCCAGAGTCGTTCAGGATGTACACCATCCGGTCGGGCGACTCATTAAAGTAGACCGGCACGCTCACTGCACCAATGCCCAGAATCGCGAAATCAGCCGTATGCCATTCGGGACAGTTCGGCGCGAACACTCCTACACGATCGCCTGCCTTCACGCCGAGTTCGCGCAGCGCCTTCGACAGGGCCGCAACACGCCGCAGCAGTTCTTGCGCAGAGACGGACTGCCAGCCGCCCGCGGTGCGATACATCTGCGCGCGAGGATTCGCGTACTTGTCCACCGCGTCGAGGAAGCACTTCGGAAGTGTGGCGTAGGCGCTTGCCATAGGTTTCAGCGGCGACACTCTAGCCCATCGCCCATTTCGAAGCAAATAGCGTACGATTCTTCACTGAAGACTTTTACGGCGAATTTCGGCCTTTCAGCCAGAATATGACGATCGAGCTACGTCGTTCGAGGTACGGCTGCGCCGTTTCCCATCTTTGGCGGGATGGCGTTGGCAGCGAGGTCGCCGATAAGAACTCCGTTACGGATCTGACTCATCAGGTCGCTGATTGCGCCTGGCGAATGCGGCAGTAGAATCGTGTTTGAGTTGGCGCTTGCGCCGATCTCCTTCATTGTGTCCAGGTATTGCGTGACCAGAACGAGGGCCATCACGTCCGACGCCTGCACTCCTTCAATGGCTTTCTGGAAGGCTTCGACCGACTCTTGTAGTCCAGCAATGATCGCTCTCCGCTGATTGGCGATGCCTTCGCCTTGTAGCTGCTTCGATTCGGCTTCCGCCTCCGCTCTCTTCACGGCGAGAATCTTTTCGGTTTCGCCGCGAGCGACCGTCGCCTCACGCTCGCGCTGCGCGGCGTTGATGTCGTTCATCGCGCTTTTCACTTTGGCATCGGGAACCACGTCGGTTATCAACGCCTTCACGACCGTATATCCGAACTCCTTCATCGAAGAATCGAGATTCGCCTGAACGTCCAGCGCGATCTGTGCCTGATTCGAGAAGACTTCGTCCAGATTCATCCCCGGGACGTGCCCGAGGATCGCGTTGTAGACAAACGATTCGATCTGTCGCGTCGGTTCGGAAAGGCGATAAAACGCGTCATACACTTTTTCAGGAATGATCTGGTACTGGATTGAGACCGGAATTTGCACGAAGACGTTGTCTTTTGTCTTCGTCTCCACTTGCACGGTCAACTGCTGAATCTTAAGACTGAGCCGCGCCGTTACGGTATCCAGGAAAGGCATTTTGGAATTCAGGCCCGGTCCGGCGATGCGGCGAAACTTGCCCAGGCGCTGAACCACGCCCACTTCAGCAGTCTGGATGGTGAACGACGAAGCAACGCCGGTCACCAGAACCACGAAAATGACGGCCCCAAGCACAATCAGGCGCGGGTCCATTGTCCCCTCCCTGCGGATCTCTTAATGCGGATGATTCGAGAGAGGTTTTACCGACTCGTTGCACTTCTGTCAAGTATAGCGGCGGGAAAGCGCTACTGGCCTTGAGTGCTGGCGCGGCTGTGATGAAGGCAGAAACTCGAAATGCCGAACGCGTGCTCTGCCTCTCTGTCGCTCGGTGCGGAACTGTGCGCTCCGGTAGAGGTGTTTTCGTCACTCGCCACCGGCCGCTTGCCGCTGCTAATATGCTCGCGGAGGCTAAAGGCATGGAGTCAGCGACGGAAGAATCGATCACCCACCAGCAGATCCACGCGCCTCGAGGGACGCAGATCTCTTGCAAGTCGTGGCAGCAGGAAGCCGCGATGCGCATGTTGATGAACAACCTCGATCCGGAAGTGGGCGAGAAGCCGGAGGAACTGATCGTTTATGGCGGGCGAGGCAAGGCGGCGCGTAATTGGGATTGCTATCGGGCGATCGTCGCATCGCTGAAAGCGCTGGAGAATGACGAGACGCTGCTGGTTCAATCCGGCAAGCCCGTCGGAATTTTTCGCACGCACGAGTACGCACCTCGTGTGCTGATCGCCAATTCGAATCTCGTCGGGCACTGGAGCGACTGGAAGCACTTCGACGAACTGGACCGCGCCGGCCTGATGATGTACGGCCAGATGACGGCAGGAAGCTGGATCTACATCGGGACGCAAGGAATCTTGCAAGGCACGTACGAGACATTCGCGGCTGCCGGGCGCAAGCACTTCGGCGGAGATCTCGCAGGAAAGCTGATCGCGAGCGGCGGCATGGGAGGAATGGGCGGGGCACAACCACTCGCGGCCACTTTGAACGGAGCGACATTTCTCGGCATCGACGTCGATCCCGAACGCATCAAGCGCCGCGTCAAAACGGGCTACTGCGACGTGATGGTCAACGATCTCGACGAGGCGCTTCGCATCGTGAAGAATGCGGTTCGCAAGCGCGAAGCGACGTCCGTCGGACTGATAGGCAATTGCGCCGATGTGATCCCGGAACTTGCACGGCGCGGCGTCGTCCCTGATCTGCTGACGGACCAGACCAGCGCGCACGATCCCGTCGGCGGCTACATTCCGCAGGGTCTTGATGTCGCACAGGCGGCCGAATTGCGAAAGCGCGACCACGACGCGTACCGCCAGCGTTCACTCGAATCCATCGGCAAACATGTTGAAGGAATGCTCGCGCTGCAAAAACTCGGCTCTGTAACGTTCGATTACGGCAATAATATCCGCACGTTCGCCTTCGAACAAGGCGTGAAGAACGCTTATGACTTTCCCGGATTCGTTCCCGCCTACATTCGACCTTTATTTTGCGAAGGACGAGGACCATTCCGATGGGCGGCGCTTTCCGGCGAGCCGTCGGACATTCATCGTACGGACGAGCTCGTCCTGGAAATGTTTCCGCACGACGAGATCCTGTGCCGATGGATCAAGCTCGCACAGAAGCGGGTCCGTTTTCAGGGATTGCCCGCTCGGATTTGCTGGCTTGGATATGGCGAGCGCGATAAGTTCGGTCTCGCGCTCAACGATCTGGTCGCGCGCGGCGAATTGAAGGCGCCCATCGTGATCGGCCGCGATCACCTCGATTGCGGCTCCGTTGCGTCACCGTTCCGTGAAACGGAAAAGATGCGCGACGGCACGGACGCGGTCGCCGACTGGCCGCTGCTGAATGCTCTGCTGAATACGGCGAGCGGCGCGAGTTGGGTCTCGATCCACAATGGCGGCGGCGTTGGCATTGGCTACGCGCAGCATGCCGGCCAGGTGACCGTCGCCGACGGGACCAAGGAAATGGCGGCGCGAATCGAACGCGTCCTGACGAACGATCCCGGCATCGGCGTCGCCCGTCATGTGGACGCGGGATACCCGGAGGCGATCGATTTCGCCAAAAAGTCTGGCGTCAACATTCCGATGATGCAAAAGGAACAGTAGAGTACGGCGAACCTGCATTCGCAATCGAGAAAACCTTCAAAGTTCTCCGCGGATTTTTTCCAGCGGGTAGGGGCGGGTCTTAGACTCGCCCAGCGAAAGCCCACGAGTCGTCGATTCCGCTTACAAGAAATGGAGCGGCAGGAGAAAGCCGGAAAGCCCGGCGCCGCCGGGCTGGAAGATGGCGACGTACGTCAAAATAAACGTCAGTGCAATCATGATGATGCTGGAGGCCCAGGCGATGATGTTGAAGACAAGCGTATTTGTATGCTCGCCCATCAGGTCGCGGCGATTAATAAGCAGAAGTATGAAGATCAGCACGATGGGCAGCCAGACGCCGTTGCCAACCTGCGAATAGATGAGGATCTTCCACAGCGGCGCTTTCGGGATCAGAATGATGCCCGCTCCGACCACAATCAGCAGCGTATAGAGCGCGTAAAAAAACTTCGCTTCCTTTAGTTTGTTGTCCAGTCCGGCTTCAAAACCAAGCCCTTCGCAGATCACGTGTGCGGTAGAGAGCGGCAGAATCGATGCCGCGAACAGCGAGGCGTTCAGCAACCCAAACGCGAACAGCAGCGACGCCCATCGCCCCGCCAACGGGCGCAGTGCTTCGGCCGCTTGACCCGCACTCGTAATGTTCGTCATCCCATGCACATTTAGGGTTGCGGCGCAGCAAACGATAATGAAGAACACGATCGCCATGCACGAGATGCTGCCGACCAAAACGTCCCAGCGCGCATGCTTGTACTGACGCGGCCCCACTTTCTTCTCGACGAATCCGGCCTGCAGGTAGAAGAACTGCCACGGTGCGATCGTCGTTCCTACCAAGCCGATGAGCATGACAAGGTAAGGAGCACTCATGTGTGCGGACGGAATGACTGTGTCGTGCGCAGCCATGAGCCAGTCTGGCTTCGCCAAAATCGCGGAAAGCACGTACGAAACGTAAAAGCCGCACGCGACCAGGAAAATCTTCTCCACGATCCGATACGTGCCGTAAATCACTAGCAGCCACACGGCGATCGCAGCCAAAGGAACCGCAATATACTTGCTGACGTGCAGGACGCCCGATGCCTCCGCAACGCCCGAGAATTCCGCCACAGTGTTGAAGAGATCGACGAACAAGCCGGCCACCATGACGAAAAATGTGGCGCGGAACCCGAATTCCTCCCGGATCAGATCCGACAAGCCTTTGCCCGTGACAACGCCCATGCGGGCGCACATTTCTTCGCTGACGTACAGGGCAATCGCCGCCGGTACCAGAATCCACAGAAGGTGATATCCGAACTGTGCGCCGGCCTGCGAATACGTGCCGATTCCACCGGCATCATTGTCAACGTTTGAGGTGATGAGTCCGGGCCCAACGACGGCAAAGAAGACAGCGAGACGGCGGCGCCAGCTTCTGCTGCGGCGGCCAAAGTTCTCGCCGCGCGTCCTCAGCGAGGAAATCGTCGCGTTGATGGTGGTGCGAGTTGTCATAAAGACGACGCTATAGCTTTGCGCGCATCCGGCCGACCACGTCGTCTACGGTGATCGCTCCGATCGGGCGATTGTCCGCGTCGACCACGGTCAGGCTTCGCAAGTTGTACTTGTCGAACAGTTCGAACACTTCCTTGTCCTCCGTCTCGGCAGTTGCGCAGAGCGTCGGCTCAAAGACCAGCTCCGAAACGCGCTGGTCTGAGCTGGCCAGCAGCAGTCGCGAGATCGGAACCACGCCTGCCAATATGGCCTCACGGTCGATCAGGACGATGCTGTCGAGCTGGTCGGGTGCGATTTCGTGGAAACGGATGTGGTCGACCACCTCGCCGCGCGTCGCATCCTCGCCCACGACGACAATTTCCGTCGTCATCATTCCGCCCGCCGTATTTTCGCCGAACCGCAGCAGTCCCTCGACTTCCTCGGCCTCGCGATGTCCCATTTCATGCAACACCTCTTCCGATTTGTCGGGCGAGAGGTTTGCGATCAGGTCAGCCGCGGCATCAGGGCTCATTTCCTCGATAATCTCGGCCGCCTTCTCCGGGTTCAGCTTTTCGACGACCTGCGTCTGCAGCCGCTTGTCCAGTTCGGCGAGGGTTTCAGCCGCCACCTCCTGGTCCATGGAATCCATGATCGACTGGCGCTCAGCGGGTGACAGTTCTTCCATCAAGTCGGCCAAATCCGCCGGATGAAGCTTTTCGAGCTTGTCACTCGAAATGCGCAGTTTTACCCGCCGCATTGGGTCTGATTCGATCAGGTTGACGAATTCCCACCGGATCGTGTTCGATCGCACGTTCCGCTGGATGCGCCGGATCGCTGTCAGCGGCATCGTTCCCTTCAGCAGTCGCCGCAATGCCCCCGACAAGCCGACATCGACGTCCTCAAGGCGTAGTTCCGTATTGCCGTTGGTCCGGTAGTCGCCAAAATCGACGTCATTCACGCGAACCACTTTGCGGCCATGCGTATCGATGATTTGCTGGTCGAGCAGGTCTTTTCGCACTGCCAGCCAGGCCTCGTTTGGATGGAATAGCTCGAGGCCGGACTCGTCCGTCGTCAAGTGGATCCGGCCTGGCGCGACGGTGCCGATCTGGTCGTGGCGGGCAATCAGCGGGCGGTATCGGCCACGGCTCAGCAGCAGGCGCGAAATGCGATTCGGCTGTTCCGAGGGCACCACGAACATCTCTTTAACCCGGCCCACGAAATGGCCGGCAGCGTCGAACGTGGCAGCGCCGATTAGTTCAGTAGCATGCAGCATAGGAACCTCTCAAAACCGAAACTCGAAATCCGAAAATCGAAACTTGCGAATCCCACATGTCATCAAACCCCGAAACCGGTGCCTTCTCTCGCTCCATGCCGCTTCGGAGCACCTTCAGGACCGAAGCGTCGTGAAACTGCGTCGTGCACTCAAAAAAAAAGCCCGAACCAGCGGCGATCGCGGCTCGGGCAGAACGGCAGCCTGGACTATCGCAGTCCAGGTCTGGCCTCCCTGTTTCCGCGTGCCCATTTGGGAACCGGATGATTCGAGCCGGAACATGCAGTCGCCGAGCCCCGCACGAAGGCCTCACCAGCCCCGCCACCGAAAAAAATGGTCCTGAAAGTCTCGCGTCGCGAGCCATTCACCGTCGATACGCGCCTGCCGCCAGGCTCCGAATTGTCTAAAGCGCCCATGAACTCAGAAAATTTGATGCGAAACACTAGTTAAAAGCAGTTAGAAGGATTGTCAAGCGAAGAGTGAAGCTTAGCGTCCATTTTTCGGCGAGAAGATCATATCGGTCGACTTTTGCCGCCTGCGACGGCAATCAGCGGCGTACAGGTCCCAATATGTGCCGCGAATGTATTCGGCGGGCGGATAACCTAGTTTCCGGGCCGCACGATCGATCGCAGCAGGCGGGCCTTCGAGTTCGAGGAATGTTCCAATCGGGGTCTCGTCAACGTCGAGGTGCAGGCTGCCGAGGCGAAAGCTGGTGCGATATTTTTCATAGCGGAACGACGGGTGAAGTCCTACCTTCTCGAGAAGCCTGGCAGTTGAAGCTGGGTCGCGAACATCAGCCTCGCGTTCAAGCTTCGCCTTGTGCAGCCTCGCGGATTTCTTGCTCTTGCTGTCGCTCTCTGCCCTGTCGGGACGCGCCTTCGATGTTAATTTCGCCTTGCGACGGCCGTCCTTGGCGATTTCCACCCTCAGCCGAATCAACCGATCGTGGCGATGAAAGTCGCGCCTCGGAGTGTCGTAAAGGGTGTTCTGCTCAAACGCTCTACCGTGGTCGCGTGCGCCAATTCGACGGAGCTGGCGAATCAGGTTCAGGAGGTTGTCTACGCGCAGCTTGATTTCAGTTTCGAGTTTTGTGGCCATGCAGTCAGCAGTATAAGGCCGCCTGAGCCCGAGCAAGGCGTCATATCCGTCATTCCGACCCCTATCCGCCGTGGCGGGCGAAGCGAAGAAGCTTTCTTGTTTCTTGACCCCCACCGCGGCCGCGGGATGCCCGCCTGCTTCCACAGCTTGTCCCAATACCAGATGGCAGAGATTTTATTCTGGTTGATGCGGTAACCGAGCTGGTGCACGAGCATCAGGATTTGGCCGCGATGGTGTTCTTCGTGCCCGAACATGTACGCAAACATGGCCGGATTTGCTGTCCAGGTTGGCATCCAACTGTCGCGCCGAAACTCGGTTATGCGGCCATCCGGACCACCGGACAGCGCCTCAGTCAGCATCTTCAGGCAAAGCTCGCCGCTTACTTTCAAAGCCGATGAGGTCTGCTCGATCGTGCACCGGTGCGGATCGAGCGGCGCGGGTCGTTTCAGGTGCGGAGCATTCCTCTTCCGCCAGCGCAGGCGCACGTTGTGCAGGTGCGCGAAGATTGCACCGACAGTGCGGGGCCCAGGCGCCGCGCCCGGGAGTTTTGCGCGCCAGGCTTTCGGGTCGAGATTCGAGAGGATCAACTGGTTCATCGCGTCGTTGATCGCATACGTTGCGATCAGCGCGCCGCGATGAGCCGAATCGGTCACGCAGACGTGCCTTTGGCGTGCGAATCGGACTCTGGGGCATCGCCGGAATCCGTTTCCGGCGAATCGGCGAACACTCCAGCTGCGGATTCGGCGGCGGAAGTGAGCGATTCGGCCTCTGCAGACTGTTCGCCAGAGGCGTCGTCAGACGCCGATTCGACTGCTTGCTCGCGGGTTTCGTCGGCTGGACCGCTGCTCGTATCGTCCGGCGAGACCGAACTGAGACCTTCCGGGACATTCGCGGCTTCCGCGGCTGCTGCATCGTCCTCAATCTGCACGGATGCGTCGGCGGATCCGTCGGCTGCTGCTTCTGGCTCGACCGGCGCCACACCCGCGTCCGATCCGAGCGCGGCTTGCGCGAGCTGCTCGAACTCCTTCAGGCTAGGCAGTTCCTCCAAATCGGAAAGCCCAAAACGCATCAGGAATTGCTTCGAGGTGCGATAGAGGATCGGCCGCCCAATCACTTCCTTGCGGCCGGCCGTGGTAATCAGGCGCTTTTCGAGTAGCGTCTTGATTACGCCGCCCACGTTCACGCCGCGAATCTCGTTGATTTCAGGCACGGTGGCCGGCTGCTTATAAGCGATCACGGCCAGCGTTTCGAGCGCAGGCATCGTAAGCCGAATCGGCGGCTGCAGGCTCTTGATGAACCGGCGGACCACGTCGTGATGCTGCGGCTTGGTGTAGTACTTCCAGCCGCCCGCAACCTTTCGGACTTCGATGCCGCGATCGTCGGTCGAATACGACGCTACGAGCAGATCCAGCGCCGCACGCACCTCAACCTTCTCAGCACCCAGCACATTGCAGAGCTGGTCGAGAGTCGCGGGCTCGTCAGCCGCGTAGATGATCGCTTCGAGCGCCGATTGCATTTCCTGTGGTGTCATCATTCACCTGGCTTAGAAAAAGGACAATTGAAAACGGAAAACGGAACCGCTCTCGACCGCTCTCTCATCCCGTCACTGTATGATCGCTCCGCCATCGTCATTTTTCTCTTTCGTTTTCTGCTTCACAGATACTGCTCTTCGATCTTCGCCATCGCGTCGGGCCCGGCGAACACAGCGTCGAACATCTTGTGCTTGCGCAGGCGAATGTCGGCAAACAGTTCCGATTGCACCAGCAGAACCGCCTGCATGCGCACCATCTCCAGCACGGCCAGCAGCGCGACGATCATCGCGTTGCGCGTGTCGCACGAC
Source organism: Candidatus Acidiferrales bacterium (assembly GCA_050747085.1). Classification (GTDB taxonomy): domain Bacteria; phylum Acidobacteriota; class Terriglobia; order Acidiferrales; family UBA7541; genus Palsa-295. Next base: position 813 of record JBOGNK010000126.1, on the reverse strand, counting down.
TCAAAAAACTCGATCAGCGAAACCGCTTCCTCATTTGCAATCAGGCGCTGGCGGAGGCGGTCCATCATCTGCGCGATGGTCACCGTCTCGTGCCGCAGCGAGAACTTCGCCACTTCCTTCCGCCGCTCCAGCACCTGCGAGAACACCTTCACCAGATCGACCAGCGAAACCACCAGCTCGCCTTCCACTTCGTCGCCGACGTACAGCGTGCGGTCGGGTTTCGACCAGACGTGGTCTTCTATCTGCTGCTTCTGATACAGAAGTTGCGCCGCGTTCTTGAATTTTTCGTGTTCCAGCAGCCGATGAACCAATTCATCGCGAGGGTCTTCCTGCGCGTCGGGACCGGCCAGCGGGTCCGGCGGCAGCAGCATCTTCGATTTGATGTGGATCAGCGTCGCCGCCACGTAGATGAAATCGGCGGAGACATCGATATCGAACGTTTCAAGCCGATGGAGGTAATCGAGATACTGCTCCGTGATTTTGGCGATGGGAATGTTGTGGATGTCCATCTGCTGCTTGCGGATCAAATCAAGCAGAAGATCGAGCGGCCCTTCGTAGACGGGCAGGTTAACTTGGTATTGTGGCTGAGACGCCATTCGTTGTTGTCAGCCTCCAATGTTGCGCCGGATGCAGTTCATAAGCATATGGTGACTGCTTTTGCTTTGCAGCCTCCCCTGTCTCCCGCGCTCTGGCCAGCGACTTGGCATGGCATGCCACGCGGTTCGCGCCCTGAATCCAGCAAACAACACCCCGAACTCGAAATTCGAAACCCCAAAAACCGCAGGCGAGATCTGCCTGCGGCAGGCAGACGAC
>JBOGNK010000125.1:0-32040 GCA_050747085.1 Candidatus Acidiferrales bacterium | reverse complement strand
GCGAGCACCAGATGAGCGTGGGCATCGGGTTGCCCTGGGCGTGAGTTCGCTTGATGAACTGAAGCGAGCACAAACTTTGCTACTGGTTCCGGCCGCTGGTAAAAAGATGTTGGTGTGGGTGCAACCAGGCCACGCACGTCCAGCGGATACACGGTGACATTCGCCTTGTTGCATGTATCGATTGTTGCGGTCAGTTCAGACTCGCGCTCCGGCGTGATTGGGAATCCAGCGGTGAACAGGACGAGAGTTTTTCGTCCCGGAATGCGCCCAAGGCTCTGCGCCAGGCTTCGCAAACTGAGGAGAAGCGTGTACGCACCGAACTCGGCCTCGGGGTTTACGAGAACCGGCCCTCCGGGCGCTGACATCGCGGGACCAAAACTGGGAGCAGGCGTGTTGGGCGCGACCGCCGAAAATTTAATGCCGGCAACCGCGCTTTTGAGCAGGTCAGGGTCGGACGTGAAATTCTGCACGATCCGAAGGGTGCCACCGAATTCCACGACGGCGATGACGCGGTCAGGGCCTGAGTTCGCTGCGACGAATTTCGCGGCCGCATCCCGAGCGCGCGGCTGATCGCCGAGATCCATCGTGGAATCGTCAAAAAAGAGCACCATGTAATGCTTATCTGCGTGAGGAGTTGTGCTGCTCGCTCCGCCGAAGCTGAAGTTTGAGATCTTTTGCTCTTTGTTGTCCTCGTAGAGCTTGAAATCGTTGGACGTGAGGTCCTGAATGTAGTGGCCTTTCTTGTCCGTTACGATGACATCCACGCGGACGACATTCGACTCGGATTTCAGTGGCGGTGCCGCCGTCTGAGGCGGAGTCGCTGGTACGGGTTGCGTTACACCGCCGGACGTCACCTGCTGATTCTGCTGTTGGGCTCGAACTTGCGCCGGGCAGAGCACCTGCCGCACAAAGCACGCGGCCAAAATGAGAAAGAGCGCTGTTAACAGACCCCGAGTAATTGGACGACGCTTCATGATCCACCTACCTCTATCTGGCGATCCGCACTTAAGAATTCCCTTCAGTTTCGCAAGCTCGCAGCCGCGCTGAACTAGTAAGGAATTTCCACGGCGTCGTTCTCGGTCGACAATTGCGCAGCATTTGAGTCCCTGACAACCAGTCGAACGAGATAATCGCCCGGCTTCACGTCGAAGCTGGTCTTCACCGTCACGCCAGTCCGGCTTAGGCGTTCGAACGTGGCATCGCGCAGCCGCATTTCCACCGTTTTCTCGATTCCGCTGACGATGTTCCCGTCTCGATCAAACAGCGCCGTAACGATGGTGACGTTATCGTCGTTCCGTCCCGCCGCTTTCTGAAAACGCAGATGCGCAAGATCGAGATGCGCCATCACTGCAAGCTTTGCGTCGGCCGCATCAACCTTGTAGTACTGCGTGTGTACTCCGATCGGGAGCGCGCTCTGTACGTCCTGAGAGAACACTGCTTCCTCGATTTCCTCTTTGGCCGCTTGGTCCACAGAAAGGCTGTGCTTCGGCGCGTAGAATCCTCGGCGGGCGGCAATCGTTACATGCTGCATGGTCGGGATTTTTATCTTCAACGAGTGGAATTTGCCGTCGTATTTGAAATTTCGCGGCGTGAAGGCGAGCAAGTACGACACAGCGGGAGCGCCGGCAATCATTTGCAAGCCGCCCGTCAGGTCGTTGTTATTGTGAAAGTCCATGCCGCCCGTGCCGTAGGCCAAGACTGACAGCACATCGGCGTTGGCGCTTTGAGCCGCCATGCGGAGCAGACCCCGCTGGCCGCTCACATTTGGATTCCCCGGACTGCTGTTACTGGCGTCGCCCATATCGGGAGTGTATAAACCCCGCGCATCGAGCGTATTAATGAAAATGTTTAAGCGATTGGCCTTGTCGATGAGCTGCGACAAGTCGTATTCACGTTCCGGATAGATGAAACCGGGCGAGAGCAGCACAAGAACGCGCTGTCCAGGTAAGCCGGAGAGCCGGCGCAGCGATTCTTCCAGGCGCCGAAGCGAAGACTCGGTTTCCAGCTCGCCTTCTTCGTAAGCTTGCGTTGCGGCGGACTGCGCGAGCATTTGAGCTTGCGCGGTGTACTGCGGATTACTCTGAAACGCACAGGCGAGGGCATCTTGCATCGCGACAGTGATCGCAGTCGGATCCAGATTGTTCTGAATCAGATTGGCCTCGTAATAATCCATGGGAGGGCACTGGTTTCGCGAGTCTTCCCCCGCCGTGCCGATCGGTCGAACCATCAATCCATTCAGGGACTTCTCCAGTTTTTCCCGATCGGCGGTGAAATCCATTTGCGACTGACCGGATATCGTGTAAACAGCGACGCGATCCGTCGGCCGAAGCGCCGTGTCGACGAACCGCGTAGCGGCCTGGCGGGTGCGCATCAGGTCCACCGTTGCGACGTGAACGTCATCGAAAAGCAGCGCAACGAAGCGCGACGGCGGGACAAAGCCCGGCGTTGCGGGCGTGCCTCCAGGAGCACCAGCTACGTCGTTACGCACAATCGTTTGCGCGCCGGACGCCGGAGTTTCAATCGAGAAATGCGAGATATCCTGCAGCTTGCCGTCTTCAAAGACCTGGAAGTCCTCTTTGCGGAGATTTTCGATCGTGTGACCCTTCGCGTCGCGAACAACAACCCGAAGAGGAACTACGTTGACGCGCGACTGCAGCGGGATCGTCGTATCGCGCGTGTTCATTTCGGCCACATCCGAGGCGCTTCCTGCGCCGTCGGGTGCAGCAGTAGACGATTGTTGAGGCGATTGCGAAGACTGAGTGTCAGGTGCCGAAGATTGCTGCGCGTTCGTTGGCGATGCTGGGAAAAACGTAAAACACAGGGCTAGCGCCCACAAGTACAGCGCTTGACGGCGGCTATGATAGGCTCCCGTGCGAGCGCTCATGGGCACTCCGAAGGGGAACTTCAGGGCGGGATTCGGGCGCCCGGTGGGTTCCTGCAGCCGCGAGTCTACGCCAGGTTCACCCTTCAGTCAATTTATTCGAACTTCGACGTAGGATTCGAAAACGGAGAATCTCGCGTCCCGACCGCAACTGCGTTATCCTGACCGGCCCAGCGGGACGTTGCTTTTCCGCGATGCTCGGACTTGGTGAATCTCGTCCCGCGACAACATACCTACCCTACGCAACCGACGTAGGTCCAAGGAGGAACAGCTCGTGCTGATCGGAGACCACGGTGACCAGCTCAATAAGCGCAATCCTTTCTTCCGCAATACAAAACTCGCTTTCGTAGCCATATTGTGCGCAACGTTCGCGCCCTTGGCACACGCCCAGCAGTATCGCGGACCACAACCAGCTCCGATGCCTCCACCGATCAAAGCTCCGGTTGACGAGCCATATCCGGGCGGAACAATCGGCCTTTCGGTTTCGATCACTGACGTCGCGCATCGCGTGATCAAAGTGGACGAAACCGTCCCGGTGAAGACTGGCGAGCTCACACTGCTCTATCCTGCGTGGATTCCCGGCAACCATTCTCCGACGGGACCGATTTCAGAATTTGCGGGGCTGGAAGTCAGCGCAAACGGCACGCGCATTCCATGGACCCGCGATCGGGTGAATATGTATGCGTTCCATATCAATGTTCCCGCTGGAGTGAGCACGGTCAACGTCAAATTCGATTACCTTGCGGCACTGAAGCCGACTCAAGGCCGTATCACGTTCTCGTCGAATTTGATCGATCTCTCATGGAATACGGTTGTTCTGTATCCGGCGGGTTATTTCTCGCGCGATATCCCGTTTGCACCCAGCATCACGCTTCCAGAAGGTTGGCGCTTCGCTTCGGCGCTCGAAGTGGAGTCGCAAAATGGGAATCAGGTCCGGTTCAAGGACACGACGCTGAACAAGCTTGTGGATTCTCCACTCTACGCGGGCGTGAATTATTTGCGCGAGGATCTCTCTACCGGTCCAGAGAACCACGTGTTTCTGGACGTATTCGCCGATGCACCGAAGGACCTCGCCATCACGCCGGAAGAACTGCAAGTCCACAAAAACCTCGTCGAGCAGGCAGCCAAGCTTTTCGACTCTCATCACTACAGCCATTACGATTTTCTGTTTACGCTGAGCGACGTGTTGGGCGGCGAAGGCCTCGAGCATCACCAATCCAGCGAAGACGGCACGCACGCAAACTATTTCACGGACTGGGCGGCGGGCGTGCACAATCGCGACCTTCTCGGTCACGAATACACGCATTCGTGGAACGGGAAGTTTCGCCGGCCGGCCGATCTGTGGACGCCGAACTTCAACGTACCCATGCGCGGAGACCTGCTGTGGGTCTACGAGGGCCTCACTCAGTATTGGGGTTACGTTCTGACCGCGCGCTCCGGTATGCGGTCTCCTGAGGAAACGCGAGACCTGATCGCGGAAATTGCCGCGAATTTTGAGGCGAGCCAAGGTCGAGATTGGCGCCCGCTGGTCGACACGACAAACCAGCCGACCCTATCGCAGCGCCGCCCGGTCACGTGGCCAAGTTGGCTGCGTGGCGAGGACTATTACATGGAGGGTCTGCTGATTTGGCTTGATGCGGACACGAAAATCCGTCAACTAAGCGGCGGGAAGAAATCGTTAGACGATTTCGCGCGAAGTTTCTACGGAATCGACAACGGCAGCTACGTCACGCGCACCTACACGTTTGACGATATTGCGTCTGCCTTGAACTCCGTTCAACCTTACGACTGGGCGGGCTTCCTGCGCCGACGCGTCTACGAGCTTCACCCGCAGGTGCCGGAGGACGGCATCACGCAGGGAGGGTATCGCCTGACATACAGCGACACTGCACCGAAGTGGCTCAAGGCTTCGCAGGCGCCCGGCGGCGCGTTTGTGAGTTTCGCGACATCGTTGGGGATAACGGTGAAGTCCACGGGCGAAATCGGAAGTGTCTCGTGGGGCAGTCCTGCATTCAAAGCGGGCATGACGCCAGACATGAATCTCGAGGCAGTGAATGGCAAAGCGTTCAGCATTGAGGTGCTTCGCGCTGCAATCCTACAGGCCGAAAAGGACACCGCACCGATAACGTTGCTTGTGAAACGGGGCACCGATTTTGAGACGATCGGGGTCGAGTTTCACGGCGGCCTACGATATCCGGGCCTTTCGCGCGTCGAAGGGACGCCCGATTTGCTGGATCAGATTCTCGCGCCGAAGTAACACAGCGTAGTGTCTTGCTTGGTAAGCTGCGGCAGGCTGCGTCGAAAACGGCGCTTACGTACCGGGAACTCGCTAAGCGGCCTCAGCGGCTGCTGAGGCGCGCTCGGTGGGGCGATTGATGTCGGCCCTTGAGGTGTGACCCACAAAACACGTTGGTCGCAGCCAGCACGGTAAGCAGAGCGGCGATGAGAGCGTGCGCCCCGCAGGGTTATGCGTTCAGGATTGGCCGCTCTGGAACCACTCCCACGTGCGTCGCAAGCCCTCTTCGAAAAGGACGAGCGGTTTGTAGCCGAGGATTTTGTTTGCCAAAGAAATGTCGGCTTGCGAGTGGCGGATGTCGCCTGCGCGTGGCGCGTCGTACTTTGGCGTAACTTTTTTCCCCGTGATCCTTTCCAGCAGCTTGATCACTTCATTCAGAGTGATTCGTGCGCCGGTGCCGCCATTGAAGACCCTCCCCGAAGCGCCGGGCGCTTCGCACCCGCGCAGGACTTCGTCAACGATGTTTTCAATGTAAGTGAAGTCGCGTGACTGCTCGCCATCTCCGTAGATGACCGGTTGTTCCCCCTGCTGGACGGCAAGCAGAAATCGCGAGAGCACACCCGAATATTGCGATGAGGGATCCTGGCGCGGTCCGAACACGTTGAAGAACCGCACCGAAACGTTTTCCAGACCGTACACGCGGCCAAAAACCTGCGCGTACAGCTCGCCAACGTACTTCGTGATTCCGTACGGTGAGATCGGCGCCGGCGCCATTGTTTCAGTTTTTGGCAGCGTTTCTGTCTCGCCATATGCCGACGACGAAGCTGCATAGACGATCCGCCTCACCTTTGCGTCGCGCGCCGCAACCAGCACGTTCAGCGTGCCGTCGATGTTTGCAGCGTTCGTTTCCAGCGGATTCTTCACCGAGCGCGGAACGGAAGTCCGCGCCGCGAGATGGATCACGTAGTCCATACCTTTACACGCCGCCTGGACAGCGTCGAGATTTGTGATCGTTTGGACGCGCAGCTCGATTTTGTTCCGCACGCGAGTGAGATTCGCTTCTTTGCCTGCGGACAGATCGTCGAGCACGATCACCTCGTCTCCGCGGCTTACGAGGCGGTCGACGATATGCGATCCGATGAATCCTGCACCACCAGTCACGAGATAGCGCAAAGGCCCTCCATGAAATGATTCAGTCTCTTGAAAGCGGGAAATTAGAGAGTACCGGCGACGAGGCTTGCACGCAACCGAGTCGATTGGTAAGGGTACGCTTTCGGACGCGAATTGGTAAAGGTCGCCGCCAACTGCGCGCGAGCTTCAAACCGCGACTGGACTGCGAACTTGACGGCAAGAATTCATCTGTTTGCAGATTATGTTTTGCGTCCGCTATGGGAGGGCCAGCCTTTGCTGGGCACAATGCCTTTGCCCTCTTCGATCGTTACGAGCTGGTCGGCGGTTACGCCGTTCAGTGATTCGACCGTGGCGCTGGGCCAATGAATCTCGATATCGCAGGTCTTTTCTGCGCCAAGCCCGAAGTGGAGTCGCTGATCGTTGGCGGAATAATAGCTCGATTGGCTGACGACTGCCTGTGCCTGCACTTTCTTCCCGTAACGGACGAGGACGCGCGCGCCAATCGCGCTTCGATTCGATTTCGTCCCGACTAACTTCACCTTGATCCAGTGATGGGATCCAGCAACATCGTTTCGAAGCAGCGACGGCGGCTCGTTCAGGTTGACGATCAAGATGTCTATGTCGCCATCGTTGTCGAAGTCGCCGAACGCGCAACCACGGCTGGTATGGCGTTCAGCGATTGCGGCACCCGCCTGCGCGCCTAGCTCTTCGAACCTGCCATTGCCAAGATTTCGATATACCTCGCGCGGACACTTGTTCGGATATTGAGGCAATTTCCGCTCTAATTCCGGATAGACGCTCCCCGTTACGACGAAAATATCGGGGAAGCCGTCGTTGTCGAGGTCCACAATTCCAGTTCCCCAGCAGGTGAACCGCGTATCGACGCCGAGGCGGGCTTCCGCCGTCACGTCATCGAAAAAGCCCTTGCCGTCATTCCGATAGAGAACGTTCGTGTCATCGGCAAAGTGCGTCTTGTAGAGATCCAGATGACCATCGAGATTGTAATCGCCAATGCCGACGCCCATCCCGGCTTGCTCCATGCCGTCCTCGTTCAGTCCAACGCCGCGCAGAACGCCTTCTTCGCGGAAAGTGCCGTCATGATTGTTCATGAAGAGCAGGCTGGGCGTGGAATCGCAGGCCACATAAATGTCGGGCCACCCGTCTTCGTCGAAATCGGCGCAGACTGCCGTCATACCGTAATTTTCATGCGGCTTCGCCACGCCGGATTTCTCGCTCACATCGGTGAAGGTGCCGTCGCCATTGTTGTGATACAGATGCTGCCTCGAAAATGGCAGCCCCCGCGGGCCGCATTCGACTGGCACCCCTCTCCAATTACAGTTGACGTCCGCGCCGGGCTTCGGGATATGGGTGAAATCGAACTGAACGTAGTTCGAAACGAACAGGTCCAGCCGTCCGTTGCGGTCGTAGTCGATGAAGGTGCAGCCGGCACCCCAGAGGGTCGGGCCCTCGCTCCACAGACCTGCTTGCTTCGTCACATCCGTAAAGGTGCCGTCGCCATTGTTCCGATACAGCGCATTTTGGCCCCAATACGTGCAAAACAGGTCGTCGAAGCCGTCGTTATTGTAATCGCCGACGCAGACTGACGACGCCCACCCTACGCGTTCGAGGCCCGCTTTGGCGGTCACGTCGGTGAATGTGCCATCACGGTTGTTGTGGTAGAGGCGGTTCGTAGTTCCCGGGGGCGCGCCGCTCACTCGCGTTCCAGTGAGGAGGAATATGTCGATCCAGCCGTCATTGTCATAATCAATGAAGGCGCAGCCGCAGCCGTCGGACTCAATAATGTAGTCGTTCTGGGTCGGCGAACCGTAGATCACCGGTGAGGTGAGGCCCGCCTCGCGCGCGACATCCACAAATTGAGCGTTGAAGGGGCGCCCAGATGGCGGCAGTTTTGGTTCTGCCTTGACGCGGCGCGAAGCCATGCCCTGAGCCAACACGTTCCAGGCGGCTGCGAAGGGTAATGACAAAAGAAGCGCGCGGCGCGTGATCTTCACGATAGATGCCTAGGTCTCACGAGCAAGTTGATTTGAAATTGTCACGAAACGTTGCCTGGATGCTCCGGTTGTGAATTCAGTCCGGCAGCTGACGCCATTCGCGAGCTGCCCGCTTCGAGAAACGCTCCAACGATCAGCGCGGCTGCGCCAACGGCGAAGATGGGTGAATAGGAATGGGCGTCTGCATACAAAAACGACAAGCCCCATGCCCCCGCGGCATATACGATGGAGAAGCCGGTCGTCATCCAGCTCCACGCCTGTTTTTGCCCGGAGACGGGAACGAGTTCAGAAACTCTCCCGGCAGCGAGCGTCACAATTGCCATAGACATCGACCCAACCAGCACCGAAGACATCGCCAAAGATGCTACGGCGTGCGAAAAAACCGGCAGCCCAACGCCAACAGCCTCGAGTGAAAGCGCGCAGCGTAAACTAAGGGAAAATCCCACGCGATCCGCTACGGAGCCAGCGATCGTCGGTCCCGCAGCGGCGGCAACTCCCATCAAAATCCAGTAATGGCCTCCAGAGGTTAAGCCTCGGTGCAATCCTCGAGCGATAAAATCTACCCAGAAGACGGAGTGCGGGGCAAATCCAGCGGCGGCCCCGCAATAAGCGGCGACGAGAAGGGCAATGGGCATGCCGAATCGCATTGAGCGGGGATCGGTGAGCTGTTCCTCGAACGGCAAGGCGAGGCGCGGCCAGTATTGCCACACAGCGAACGTCAAAACAAAGCTGGCGATTCCGATGCCCACCCACGCCGCGGGGAGACTTCTGCGAGCGAGGACTGGAATCAACGCTCCAGCTGCCGCTATTCCCGCACCAATGCCGGTGAATATAATGCCGCTGGCGCGCCCTCTCTGCTCGGGCGGGGTGCGGGCGATAATCCCCGGAACCGCGGTCACCATCAGAAATCCTGCAGCAACGCCCGCGAGCAGGCGCCATAGGAAGAACCAACCAAATGTTAACGGCGCCGCACACGTGACGAAGCTAGCCGAGGCGGCAATCATGCTGGCACGGATTGTGAAGCTTGGTCCGGGTTTCCAAAGCCGATGGCCGGCGATCAATGCCCCTACCACGTAGCCCGCCATGGCGGTCGACGCCAGATAATCCGCTTGAGGAGCCGAGAACCAGCGCTGCTTGATCAAAGCCGGAATGAGCGGAGGGTAAGCAAATCGGCCGAGCCCAATCCCTACCAAGAGCGCCGCAAAGCCGGCGAACCTGCCCGTCGATGCGCGCGGTGAATGATTCATAGACCAGCCTGGCAGTTTGTGGGGTCCATGGGCCACGGAATACTGGAGATTTTCAGCCTGCTGCTCCTAAGGGTGACGTCTTTGCGGAGGACCGCAACCTGTTAGTCTGTGCGAAGCTCATTATTGTGCAAGCGCCTCTACTGAAGGCATCGTTGGCAGGCTTCGAGTAGGGCTTCCCGGTAACACGCATTTGGGATCCACTCACCCATCCGATTCCTTGACAGGCGAAAAGCAGCAGGAGTATATCTAAAATTCCGTGAAAGCGTTTCCCCGAGATCGCGGAATAATGTGCGAAACAGCGGGCCGGGGCCCCCTTAAGCGCATTAAGAACTCGCTTCGGCTACTTGCCGCGGGCGCCGTTTTAGCTTTTCTCTACTGCCTAACCGGCGGTACTGTTCGCGGCGCCAAGCAGTACCGGTCCACCTCTGTTGCTGCAATTGGCCACGCTCTCCGAGCCCGGAATTTCCAGGAAGCGCTACGCCTGACGCGATCTGCGATCGCGGACTCTCCAAACGATCCGCAGCTTCTGACAATGCAGGCAATTGCGCTAGCCGGACTGGGGGAAGGTCGCGAAGCCCTGGCTGCTTACGATGCCGCTCTGAAGCTTGCTCCGAATTATCTGCCTGCCCTTGAGGGCGCGGCGCAAATCGAATACGACGCCGGTGACGATCGCGCGACAGCTCTCCTGAGCCGCATTCTGAAGATCTCGCCAAACGATGCGACCACTCATGCAATGTTGGGTGTGCTGGCCTATAAGAAGAAAGACTGCAAGGCTGCCATCGGACACTTCCAAGCCGCCGGGGAGATCGCGATGTCCCAGCCTTCGGCGTTGGAGGAATGGGGTTTCTGTCTCGTGCGGACGGGCCGATTGGCAGACGCTGTAAGAGATTATGAAACGCTCGTTTCAATTTCACCGACATCTCGCGCACGGATTCATCTTGCGGCTGCGCAAGTCCTCAACCATCAGCCGAACGACGCGCTAACGACTCTCGCGCCGATCCTGCAGCAAAGCCAAGCGGCTGCGGAAGCCCTCGACATTGCCTCGAAAGCTGCTGAAATGGTCGGTGACACGCCGCGAGCAGTGCAGTTCATGCGGCGCGCAATCGTCACCGACCCCGGCAATCCTAATTACTATCTCGATTTTGCGACGCTGGCGTTCGATCATTCTTCGTTTCAGGTGGGAATCGACGTGTTGAACGCGGGCATCAGCCGACTGCCCAAGTCAGCGCCGCTGTACCTGGCTCGCGGAATTCTGCACATCCAGTTGGCGCAATATGAAAAAGGTGAAGCGGACTTCGAAGCCGCAGACCGTTTGGATCCGCGACAGTCGTTTAGCTCAGAATCGGAAAGTCTGGCTAAAATACAGGAAAACGGGGCGGCAGGCGCACTGAACAGCGTCACCGCCCAACTCAAAGCGCATCCGCATGACCCGGTGCTTCTTTATCTTTTCGCCGATTCTATGGACCAGAATGGCGCGCAACCGGGAACTCCTGACTTCGAGAGTGCGTTGCGCGCCGCGCAACAGGCCGTCGATCTTCGGCCCGATCTTCACTTGGCGCGTAACTTGCTTGCCAAGCTGTATTACGAAGACGGGCAGCTTTCGTCCGCGATCGAGCAGTGTCGCATCACATTGCGCTCGAATCCAACCGATCAAGAAGCACTCTATCGCCTCGTACAGTCTCTCAGGAAAACCGGGGCGACCGGCGAGATTCCGGACTTGCTAAAGCGACTGGCCACTCTCAGGGAGAAGGAACGCGAGAACGAAGCCAGTAAGAACCGCTACAAGCTTGTGGAGCCGAGCGCGTCAAATCCGGTCCGCCTGTAGGGCTTTTGCGACGGCCGCCCCGCGGGCATTTCGTCCGCGAGCGGGCCGAGCCGGATGGCACCGCCCCAGGCTCAGCTGTATACAGTATATCGCCGTTACACTCTGCTTTTTCGCTTGACAATTAAGCCATCCAGAATTAATTAATTCTCGTTAGTTGAAGTAAACGTTTTCTGGTTTACGTACGCGGGGGCCTGGAGCGTACGACGTGAGTCTTGGGTGGGTCACAGTTAGCGTAACGCAACCTTTCCGTTGTCCCACATTCAACGGCTCGGGTTCGGACGCAGTTTAGAGCCTGAGTCTGCAAACAGCTTCATAGCTGGGCGCAAAGGGGGAGCGTCATGTCGAAGCGAGGGTTTGCCGTCGGGCGTGCTTTCGGTGTGCTTTTCGTGATCGGCCTTCTTGCCGGCGTCGCATTTGCTCAATTCAGCGGCAACATTCAAGGGATTGTGCAGGACGCCAGTGGCGCGGGCGTGCCGAACGCGAAAGTGACGCTCGTAAACGTTGCAACGAAGATTTCCGCGACAACCACTACCGATTCGGCCGGAAACTACCAATTCGTCAGCCTTGCCCCTGGGGCTTACCAAGTCACCGTCGATACTTCAGGTTTTGCGAGCGAACTCATCAACGTGACGCTGGAAACGAACCAAACAAAGAACGTGCCGATCGCCCTGAAAGTCAAGGGCGTGCAAGCGACTGTCCAGGTGACGGGTGAAGCGCCTGTGCTGAACACGGCCGACACCCGCAACCAGATGACGCTGGAAAACCAGGGCGTTGCTCAACTGCCTGTAGCGGGGCGCAACATGGTCACCCTCGCAATTCTAGCTCCGGGAGTTACCGGGTTGGGCACGACCGGCAGCGGGCAGCCCGGTTCGACGGGCACACCAGGTTCCGGCGTTGACAACTATTCGACCGAAACTCAAGTGGACGCCAGCGCGAATGGCGAAGGCCAAATGTCGAACATGTGGGTAGTAGACGGCCTCGACGTCACCAGCGGAATCCGGCAGGGCGTACTGAATCTCACGCCGAACCCTGATTCGGTTCAGGAAATGAGCATTCAGGTGAACACGTACACGGCGGAATATGGCCGCGCCGACGGTCTTCAGGTAGTCATGAACACGAAGTCCGGCACAGACCAATTCCACGGCTTCGCCAGCGAATACTTTTTCAATCAGAACATGTTTGCACGAACGAACTTCGCTCCGGCTAAATACTCGCCATTCCACAGCAACAATATGTCGGCGGGAATTGGGGGACCGATTATTCCCCATCATCAGTTTTTCTTCTTCTTTGATGTAGAGCCGCTGCGATCCGCATCATCGGCTGGAAGCGAAGTCACCTTTACGGATCCACAATTCATTTCGTGGGCGCAAACGAATTTTCCGAACACAATCGGAACGGGACTGCTAACGAAATACGTTCCTGCGAATGTCTCCAATGCGACGGTAGCACAAACTGCTTCTCCTTATCTCGGACCTTGCCCGGGATCTGGTTCATTCACGGTGGGCAGCGCATCCTTGCCATGCACGACACCGGTGATCGATAGCGGCGCCTTTAATACAACGGCCGTACGAAACGGCACGCAGTATTTCGGCCGGATCGACAAGTATTTTGCGAATGACCGCGTATACGGCAGCTTCTACCGAACCGTTTTGAGCTACGGCGAGCCAACCGCGATTCCGGAATTTTCGCCCGGCAACAACCAGAACTGGGAATACGCACTTCAGGGAAGCTGGCTGCACAACTTTGGTCCGGCGACGATCAATCAAGCCACATTCGGCGTCAGCCGCGTCGAGGGCACGTTGGGCAGCGGTGCTCCCGTTTACAGCGTCCCCGACGTAAGCGTCGCCGGCGTCAATGCGGACGGCGGCATGGCTTTCGGCGTCGGCTTTGCGCAGGGCGATTTCATACAGAAGAACTACCACTGGCGCGACGTTCTTACGCACATAACCGGCCAGCACACCCTGAAGTTTGGGTACGAGGGATGGTATGGGCAGGACGTTGAGCCGTTCGAAGGACCGAAGTCAACGCCGAGTTTTAATTTCACCGATTTGACGACTCTTGTGCAAGATGCACCCCTCAACGAAGTTCCCGCGACATACGATCCGCAGACCGGGCAACCGGTTTTGTGGTCATGGAATGCGGCATCGCAGACCTGGGGCGTCTTCGCTCAAGATACCTGGAAAGCGAAACCGAATCTGACGCTAACGCTCGGTCTTCGGTATGACGATTCGGGGAATCCGTGGTCGGACAGTCCGACTACGGTCTTCGGGAATTTCTATTTGGGGCCCGGCCCAACATTCCAGGACCAGGTCGGCAATGGGTTCGCCAAATCTACACACAATGCGCTCAACCATTCGGTCAACAATCTCATCAGTCCGACGGCTGGATTTGCCTGGGATCCTACGGGCAGCGGTGACTGGGTCGTTCGAGGTGGATTCGGAGTTTTCAATAACTGGCTTACTCAGGCGAACGTTCAGGAAGAGTTCCGGTGGGATCCACCCGGCGCCTTCAATCCCACCTTCTTCTCGACAGGAGCCGTAAAGCCGGTGTTCGCCCTCGGCAACGGGAACACGCCACCCTTCGGTTTCTATTCTTCCGCTCCGTCGCTGGTCGGCACGTCGCTGTGTCCGGCATTGGGGTCGCTGGGTTGCCTGGATTCCCAGGGAGGAATCATCGGCGCTGGAATCAACATTGGTGCCATTAATCCCAACTTGCAGTCCCCGCGCGCGGATGTCTGGTCTGCAACTGTGGAGCGAAAAATCGGCACCGCATATGTCGCGAGCGTTGGTTACGCCGGTTCCCACTCGTATCATCTCGTTGGCAACGGCGACCAGTCCGGTATCGTCAGTTATGGTGACGACATCAACGCTTTCCCTGGCGACCTCGTTCAAAACAACAGCCTGGTTCCGACGCGGCTCAACTCGAGCTTTGGCCAAATCATCTACACCGACAACGATCGCCATGGAAATTACGAGTCCATTAATTTCGATTTTCGCGGGCGATACTCGCACGGGTTTTTCGACGTTTCGTACATGCGCTCAGAATCGAAGGATGATGCTGGGGAATACCCGACTACATTGCAGTACCCGTCCCAGTACTACGGGCCTTCTCCGTGGGACGCGCCGAACCGTCTTTCGCTGACGCTCAACTATCAGCTTCCTGGCCTAAATGGCGGCCAAGGTCTCATTGGTCACCTTACCGGCGGCTGGGGCATCAGCGGCACCAGCATTTTCCAATCGGGTTACCCATTCACAGTAATTAACAGGCACGCTTTTGTTCCTACGTGCCAGAACGAAGGCCCCAGTGCACCCTGTTCAGATCCGTCGGCCGCCAACCCGATCACAGGCCTCTTTACAACGAGTGGCGACTACAACGCCGACGGCGACAACTTCGACTATCCGGATGTCGCGAGCTATGCGCAGGGCAACTCCCGCCAGGCGTTTCTGGCCGGCATTTTCTCGGCTGGACAGTTCACACAGCCGACGGCCGGAAACGAAGGCAACGAGAAGCAGAATCAGTTTCGCGAACCTAACTTCGCCGAAACCGACGCCGCTTTCTATAAGGATAATCGCCTGACCGAACGGCTGAACCTGCAGCTTCGTTTTGAATTTTTCAACATTTTCAATCGGGCGAATCTCGGATTCGTCGATGCTGATCCGCTCGATCCCAACTTCGGCAAGGTCACGTCGCAGCAGTTGCCCCGATGGTGGCAACTGGCGGCGCGGTTCACGTTCTAGCGACAGCTGCTACAACGGGGCTCGGCCGACACTACCTACGGCCGGGCCCTCGCAAATCGAGAACTCGGCAATCGTTGTGCGGTATGCACTCCCAGTTGGCTCTGCCCCATCGCGTTGACACCGCTAACGCGCTGGAACTATCGTTGTGGCTGTCTGCGGAGACCACCCAGTGAGCCACTGAAGCAAGTCTCCAAACAAGGGGCTGAAGATGAAGAGTTCATCGCGACGGCAATTCCTGAAGCTGAGTGCTGCAGTTGCAGGCGGCACGCTGGCTGCCAAAGCAACGAAGGCGGGGTTAACGCCCGTTTCGGCAGCGCTACCTTCGGTCCCAGGCTCTTCGGCGCAATCCTCGCCGCCGGTTGCGGTGGTTGCTCCATTGTCGCAGGTCCAATATTCGCAAGTTGAGTTGCTCGATGGCCTCTTCCGTCAGCAGTTCGACCACAATCATCAGATCTTCCTGAACCTCGACGACGATGCGCTGCTTAAGCCCTTCCGTCAGCGAGAAGGCGTGGCGGCACCAGGCCCGGACATGGGTGGCTGGTACGACAACGCGGACGACTTCAATCCCGCCGACAACTTCCACGGCTTCATACCCGGGCACAGCTTTGGCCAGTATCTTTCGGGGCTGGCCCGCGCCTATGCGGTGACGGGGTCGAAACCCACGCAGGAAAAAATTCACCGCCTGGTGCGGGCCTTTGCCGAAACCGTCGATCCCGCGGGGAAGTTTTACGTCGGATATCGTCTGCCGGCCTATACCTACGACAAGACGAGCTGCGGCCTGATCGATGCGCACGAATTCGCGCAGGATCCGATCGCCATGGAAGTGCACTGGAGGGCTACGCAGGCGGTGCTGCCTCATTTGCCCGATCGCGCTCTCAGTCGATACGAGCAGCGTGCCCGAGGCTATACGGATGTCGCGACCACGTGGGATGAGACATACACTCTGCCCGAAAACCTCTTCCTCGCTTATCGGCGCAGCGGCAACGTTCGCTATCTCGAGCTCGGGCAGCGTTATCTGGAGGATGGTTATTTTGAGCCACTCTCCAGGAATGCGAACGTTCTGCCATTCGAACACGCATACAGCCACGTAAATTGTCTCAGTTCCGCTATGCAGGGCTATTTGGTCTTAGGTGATGAGAAGTACCTGCGCGCAGCGAAAAACGGCCTCCAAATGGTCGAGGATCAGAGCTTCGCTACCGGCGGATGGGGACCGGACGAAGCTTTTGTCGAGCCGGGGCGTGGCGGCCTGAATGCGAGCCTGAACGCAACACATTACAGTTTTGAGACACCGTGTGGTTCGTACGGACACTTCAAGATTACGCGCTATTTGTTGCGCGTCACGCGCGATTCCCGTTACGGCGACAGCATGGAGCGCATTCTCTACAACACGATCGCCGGCGCTCGTCTGATTCAACCGGATGGGACCAGCTACTACTACTCCGATTACAACAACAAGGACGCTAAGAAGGTTTGGTATTGGTCGAAATGGCCGTGTTGTTCGGGAACTTTTCCGCAACTAACAGCCGACTATGGCATCAGTTCCTACTTCGTTGGCGACCACGGCTTGTACGTGAATCTGTTCTTGCCCTCGCGTATCACGTGGATGCAGGGCTCTACGAAATGCACGCTCACGCAGAAGACCGAATATCCGAAAGCCAACACAATCGAAATGACGCTCGCGCTTGACCGTGCAGAGACGTTCCCCGTGAACGTGCGCATACCCGCGTGGGCCGGCACGAAGACGGTCGTTAGCGTCAACGGCAGCCGGATTGATAACGAGATCACTCCGGGCAAATTCTTGGCTATTCAGCGCACATGGAAGAGCGGCGACAGGGTCGAGATCGAAATGGAAATGCCCTTCCGTCTCGAACCAATCGCGCCGGAGAACGCCAACACGGTTGCGCTGATGCGCGGCCCAGTCGCTCTCTTTGCGACCGGAGACGACTCAGGCCAAGCCACGCGGCAGCAGTTGCTGGCGGCGACGACATCCTCGCAGTCTTCCGATGATTGGATGGTTCAGTCCGATCGCGGTCCAATTGCATTCCGCTCGTTCATCGCGATCAAAGATGAGCCGTATCGGCTCTATCACACCGTCCAAGGCTAGCGGGCTGGACCAAACTCGGCCGTAAGTTCCGCCGAGAATCGCGTTGGATGAGAACAAATCATAAGAGCTCGAGAATCCATCACTCTTTCCACGCCCTGTGACATCTCCGTCCACTTTGACCGAGCCGGTGCCGAGTCCCGGGCTCTAAGTCCGCTCGATCCGCTCTGCTATACTCGTTCTTTTGCAATGCGGGCGCCGCGAGTCATTGTGTGGACCGTCGCGCTACAACCACGATGCCGGATCATAACAGTCACAACGGGAAGCGCCTTTTCCTCATCGATGCGATGGGCTACGTTTTCCGCGCCTTCTACGCGCCGATGCCGCAGCGGCTTCGCAACGCGAAAGGCCTGCCTACCAACGTCCCGTACCTGTTCGCCAACATGGTCCGCAAGCTTCTGAAGGACTGGAAGCCCGACTACCTCGCCGTCGTTTTCGATTCTGCCGCACCCACGTTTCGCGACAAGCTCTTCGACGCCTACAAAGCTCAGCGCGCACCCATGCCGGACGATCTCTCGATCCAGGTGCCCTACGTTCGCCGTTATTGCGAAGCGATGCGCCTTCCGCTGATCGAATGCCCCGGCTACGAAGCCGACGACGTAATCGGCACGCTGGCGCGCCAGGCCACCGAAAACAAGCTCGATGTTTTCATCGTTACCAGCGACAAAGATCTGATGCAACTCGTTGGTGATTCCATTCGCCTGCTGAATCCCATGAAAGGTGATCTGGTGATTGACGCCGCGAAGGTCGAGGAAATCATGGGCGTGCCGCCGGGAAAAGTCGTCGAGGTGATGGCGCTCATGGGCGACTCGATCGACAACATCCCCGGCGCGCGCGATCCCAACGAGAAGCCCGCTCCGGGCGAACGACGCAAGGCCGGCATCGGCGAAGTCGGTGCGCGTCAGTTGATCCAGCAATATGGCAGCGCCGAGGAAGCGTTGAAGCACGCGAGCGAAGTGAAGCGCGCGAACTATCGTGAGGCTCTCGAAAAGAACGGCGAATTCGTTCGCCTCAGTAAACAGCTCGCTGCCATTCCCACGGATGCGCCTGTCGCGCTCGCTCTCAAAAAATTCCAGATGGCTGAGCCTGACCTTGCTGTGCTGCGCGATCTCTATGTTGAGTTGGGATTCACTTCGCTGCTAAAGGATTTCGCGCCGGTCGCCGACGATCGGAACACCGACTACGCCACTCTCGATTCGCCGGCGGCTCTTGCAAGATATCTCAGCGCGATTTCCGCGGGACACGAAACCGCGGCGTGGCTGTCGCTCGATACGGAAGATCCCGACGAAGAAGGTTTTGGCGCGCGCGTTGTTGGCGTGGAAGTTTCGGCAAAAGACGGCATGGCCCGAGCAATCGCCAATGGCCATGGGGACGAAGCGCTCGCTGGGATGAAAGACTGGCTCGCCGATCCTAAGCGCGCAAAAGTCGTCCACGACCCGAAACTGTTTCATCTCCTCGCAAGCGAAACAGGATCGCCCGGCGGTGCAGATACCAGCGGATCTGCGGGCAATCGCGGCGAAGGCGTTGCTGGAATCCGGCACGCGACGATACTTTATTCCTACCTTCTCCGTCCGACTACCGCGAATCATGCTTTCGCGGAAGTTGTTCTTCGCTCCTTGAACCGCACTCTTTCCGGAGCGCATGGAGAGCACGCCGACTTTCTTCTTCGCGTCGCGCCCATCCTTCGGGAAGAAGTCGAGAAGCAGGGCCTGGTCGAACTTTATGAAAAGATCGATTTGCCCCTCGCGTCCGTTCTTGCGCGGATGGAAGCCGCCGGAGTTTTTGTCGATAAGAACGAGCTGCAGATCATCTCGTCCAAAACCGAGCAGGAGCTGCGCTCACTCGAAAAATCCATCTGCGATCTCGCGGGCTTCGAGTTCAATATCAACTCGCCGCAGCAGCTCGCTGACGTCCTCTTCGACAGGCTGAATCTGCAAGGTCCGAAGCAGGGGCGCGGCCGCCCGCGCTCCCGCTCCACCGCTGCGGATGTTCTCGAAGAACTCGCGCTCGTCCACGAGCTGCCTAAGAAAGTTCTCGAATTTCGCGAGCTCTCAAAACTCAAATCCACGTACGCGGGCGTTCTCCCGCGGTTGATTCATCCCGGTACCGGCCGCATCCACACGCGGTTCAGCCAGACGGGCACGGCAACGGGACGGCTCAGCTCGTCGAATCCGAATCTGCAGAATATTCCCGTGCGCACGGAGCTTGGCCGGGAAATCCGCGCTGCGTTCGTCGCCTCGCCCGGCCACCTGCTGCTTTCCGCAGACTATTCACAGATCGAGTTGCGCATCCTCGCGCATCTATCTGAAGACGCAATCCTCACCGAAGCGTTCCGCCGTGGGGAAGACATCCACTCGCGCACGGCGCAGGAGGTTTTTGGCGTCGCGCCGCTGATGCAGACGCGCGAACATCGCCGCGTCGCCAAGGTGATCAACTTCGGCGTGATCTATGGCCTCTCGCCTTTCGGGCTCGCGCAGAATCTTTCGATCGACCAGAAAGAAGCGGCGCAGTTCATTGCCGCATACTTCGAGCGCTACAGCGGTGTGCGAAAATTTCTCGACGCGCAAGTCGCCGAAGTCCGCAAGACGTGCGTCAGCAAGACTCTTTTCGGCCGCGTTCGTCCGATTCCCGAAATCACGTCGCCGCAGCCTGCTATCCGCAATTTTGCCGAACGGACGGCGCTCAATACGCCCATGCAGGGCGCCGCCGCCGATCTGATCAAGCTCGCGATGATCGAATTGGATCGCCGCCTCGTGTCGAAATTCAAGGCGCGCATGATCCTGCAGGTCCATGACGAATTGTTGTTCGAAGCGCCTGAGGACGAAGTTCCCGCGCTCTCGAAGCTGGTGAAGGAAGTGATGGAAGGCGCGCACAAATTCCGCGTGCCCATCGTCGCGGAAACCAAAGTCGGCCGCAACTGGCGGGACCTCAAGTAGTAGCAGTTGTTTTGCGTTTGCGCAGCGGCCGATTCACCGCGCCGCTTTGCGCCAGCTTGGTTCCTTGCTGCCTGGTGTGAAGTCGTTAGCGTTCTCTGCGGTTTCCGTCTTGTGGAAATCTCTCCGTGGTCTTCGCTGTTCTCAGTGCCTGTCCGCTTGTAGCGGTTCGTCTATGGTTCAGCTTTCCGTTTTTCTCAGCGGTCTCTGCGCCTCTGCGATTCAGTGTTTGTCTTTTCTCGCCACTAGTCACTCGTCGCTAGTCACTGCTTTTATCGCTCGTATTCCAGCAGGACGAACGTTCCCGGCAGAATCGGAGGCCGCCTGAATCGCTGTCCCGGCTTCGCGGCGGGCATCGCACCGAAATCGGCCGTCACTGTATAGATCATGTGCGTTTTCGGATTGAACTCCATGGTGCGCGCGCCGCGCTGCGTCTTGATTTCGTCGACCTTCACAAGCTTGTCGGCCGACTCCTCGTGCGCCACGGTAATCGTCCCATCGCCGCACGACGCGAAGGCATAATCGGTTCCGTCGTCAAATCGCGTCGCGTCGATTCCCTGGCCGATCGGAACGGTTCCCAGCACCTTGCCGGAATTTCCGTCGACGAAGTCCATCACGCCGCTGTGGCAGCCGGGGAACAACCGCTCGTTTTTCGCGTCGATCGCCAATCCCGACGGCGATTTGCACGGCGCGAGCGGCCACGTGTCGGTCACCTGCAGGTTTTTCGCGTCGATTCTCACCAACTCGCTCTTGTCCTCCAGGTTCGCGAACACATGCCCCTTGCCGTCCGACGCCGCAAATTCGGGCTTGCCGCCCAGCGGGAACGTGCCGACAATTGTGCCAGACGCCGCGTCGATTGCCGTCGAAGACCCGGAATCGCCGTTCATCGTGAAAACGCGCTTTGTCGCCGGATCGTAAATGATGCCGTCGCAGTCCGGCGCGGTGCTCAGGTGCTTTAACACTTTCAGCGTTTTGTAATTGAATACGGTGACGCTGCCTGGATCGCCGTCCGTCGCGAATCCCTTATTGAACTGCGGCGCCAGCGCGATTCCATGAGACCGCGTGAATCCCGGGATTTCGCCGATCGGCTTGCCCGTTTTCGGGTTCACCACCAGCACTTTCGTTCCGCGCGAGATGAACAGGCGATCCATCCTTGCGTCGTACAGCAGATAATCCCAGCCGCCTTCGCCTCCCAGCTTGAATTTGTGCGCCAGATGATAGCCAGACCCCGTATCTGCCTTCGCGGCCTTCGCTTTATGCGTGGCTGCGCGAGAGCTCAGACTCGATGCGCCGGCTTTATGCGGCGCGAGCACGTGTCCCATCATCACCACGCACGCCGCCAGCATCAGAAATCCCACGTACACGCCGATCGTTCTCAGCACCGTTCTTCGCAAATTTCACCTCGCGTGACGCTCGATTATTAGTAGGACGCGCCCGCTATGGGCGGGGTTCTGCTCCTCCGCCAAGAGTACTGCAGAGGACCAAAGTCCGCCAGTAAGAGCCGAAGGCTGCCGCCGGGCAGGTATGGCACCATCCGCGCTCTTTGTACCGCCCCCACCTGAAAATTACATGAAAACCCCGGGGTCATGGCACCAGTATTCCCATCGACAATCGCTCGAACTTCGCTCGTCTCGGCTCGGAATAAGGCAGAATGAGTTTGAACTCCCCGTCTCTAATTTTGGAATCCAGTTGGTTTACACTCGCGGCATGGATCTGGACCAATACGTCGTTCTCCCGCAACTCCGGCTCTGGCATATCGCCAATCCGTCCGCGATCCTTGCTTCCATAACGATCAACGATGAGTGCCTTCATGCTCACAAGCAGGAGCGCTTCTCAACCCCTGGAAATGCGTCAGTTCAAATCGAGTCCCTGCAACCGAAATTCGTCGTATTCTGGCCTGACCAATAGCAAGAGTGATCTGATCTAATCCTCGCTCCATACGTGTCCAGAATGCTCCAAACCTTGCGGCAGAAATCGCCTTTTAACTTCGCGGATGACTCCGCCGATGTGCTTCTGTTTCTCAAACCTGATCGGCAAGCACGCACATGCGGCAGCTTGCTTTACCGGCCTCAACTTCAGAGGGGGTGAACAGCCCGCGCTCGGGAATCGGGGCAAGTCAGCTAATCCTATCCCGACGCGCCAGAATTGGGATATAGAATGGTCCACCGTCGCTGCCTGCTGGAGCGCGAGGAGTGACCAAACTACATGCCTGAGTCCTTCGCCGACGTTTGGAAGAAATTCCATGACAGGCTCCAACTGGCCAATGAACACCTGGCTGCCGAGATGGCTGCGGCTGTGGCCGACATCCGCATATTGACTGAGCGAGTGCGAGATCAACTTGCTGTGACCACGCCGGACCAGCTCGATCCGGGAAATGTCGACTCCTTTGAGCGCTTGTTCGGCGAACTGGAGAATCACCTTTTCTCCGATCCGATGGGAATTTTTGAGAAAGTCGGCCCGATCGGGAGAGCCCTCTCGGCGATTGAACAGCACCAGTTGGAAATGAACGATCTGGCGCGGGGATTGCCGGCTGAGATTACGATCTCGGGAGCGGAACTGATACAGATGATCGGCCCAGACGTTTCCAGCGGATGGCGAAGGACATGGGCGAAATGGCATCGACCACCACGACCGCTGAGACTTCGCGAAATCGTGCTCACTCATTTATGGGGGCGGGTGGACCGTCGCGCCTCGATTGATGGAGCGTTTGAGCTCGTGTTGGTGCGGACGGGACTGCACCTCGTCGCAGCGTGGCAAGTTTATCGCCGGCATCAGCTGGCGAGGCTGGCAAGCGCCAGCCGGGGCGAGAAGGCGCTCGCCAGAGAGGGAAAATGGTGGCTGGGGACCGCAACTGTTCTCACCGGGCGGGCCGAACACCTGGTTCAATCCTACCGGCGTTGGTTCGATGCTTCTCCGGCGCGGGTTGGAGATGCCGTATTGCGCCGCTCGCCCGAACTCTCCGAGCGCCATCGGCATAAGATCTCTGAGAGATGGCAGACCGATTTCACCAACTGGCATCGGCAACAGCGTGCCGTACACGCGGTGATCGATCTCGAGCGCCAACTGTCGATTGTTGCCCGGGACGCAGCCCAAGCGACGCGCCGAGCGCTCGAATCACTGCGCGCCGAAAACGACGATGTCACCGAGGAGATGGATCGCGCAGTCGCCTGGATCGAGGCGGGCGTCGAACGGCGCAATCGCGAAGGGTTCCCGCCACCTAAGGCGAGTTTGCTCTCCGCCGAGCAGCGCACCCGCGACTGGTCCGACCGCATTTCCTCTAGCACACACATCTTCGTTCCGGCTTTTGTCGAAGTCGTCCATCCGGACCGCGCCTTTCTGCGCTGGAGGAAACCTTGGCGACAGCTACATCCACAACGCATCCTGCTGCAAGCACTCCAGCACGCGGGACTGGACCCGGCGCGCGAGGGTTTTCGTGAAGCAGAGACCGAAAATACCGCCATCGTCCGGGATATTGAGCACGCTCGCCAAGTGGTCGCGTTTGCACTCGAAGCCGGGCAGTCGGAAGGAGAAACCGTACATAAGCTTCCCCGCGAAGCCGCGGCCAATGCCCTCGCGCTCCTCCAGCACCGCAGAGAAATCTTGCTTGATCCGCAACCGGCGGCGGAATCGGGGCTCTGCCACTCTCAGGCGCTGATTTTCCTTCAGACGCATACTGCCCTCGAAATGGGCCGACTCGGTCTGCTTGCTCTGCTCACACGCGAGGGCGGTCCGCGTGTCGTTCGCAACCTCGGGTCGTTAGCTCTGGACACAATTCGGGCAGGGTCCCGGGGCTCCCGGACGATGCTGGGGAACATCCTTCAATGGGCCTCCTGGAAATTGGGTTTGGAAAGACCGGTCGCTCCGCGTTTCCAGCCTGTCGTCGAGCAACCGCGCTTAAGCGCCATCCTTGAAATTCAAACGAGGACTCGGCAGCTACCTGCTCTCTACAAGCGATTGTTTCGTCTGGCGCCGGTCGAAGATCAGCGATTCCTGGTGGGGCGCGAAATCGAAATGAGGGGTCTCAGGCAGGCATTTTCGCTTTGGCAATCGGGCCACAGCATGAACGTGGTCATCGTAGGCGCTCGCGGAAGCGGAAAGACCAGCCTGCTCAACTGCGCTTCCAGTGTCGCATTCACGGGCGTGCCGGTGGTGCGAGGGCAGTTTGGTCCGAGGATCCTCGGTTCCGACCAAATGTCTGAGTTCCTGAGAGAACTCTTCGGCATTTCGGCCAGCGCCGACCTAACGGCTGCCTTGAGCCAAGGGCGACGGGTTGCGGTGATCGAGGAGCTTGAGCGCACATTTCTCCGGTGCATGAATGGGTTCGACATTCTGCGCGATTTCTTACAGCTAATTACGGCCACTTCGGGGTCGACCTTGTGGATTCTCAGCCTGAATCAGGCGTCATTCGGCTATCTCGATGCGGTGTCGAGCCTCGGACGAAACTTCTCCCACCGCATTAACGCGATGGCGGTCACTCAGGAACAGATGGTCAAAGCGATCCTGCAGCGTCACACGCTCTCAGGCCTGCGCCTGCAGTTCGCGCCTGCGCCTCCGGGCGACCCGCGCGTCAAACGGCTGCGCCGATTTTTTGGGCTCGAACTGACTCCGCAACAGATGTTCTTCGACGCGCTCTATCGCCAGTCGGAAGGCCTATTTCGATCGGCATTCGAACTTTGGCTGGGCAGTATTGAACGCATCGAGGGATCTGTCGTGCACATGCTCCAGCCCCTTGATCCCAACTACAGTGGTCTTGACGCCGAGTTGAAGTCCGATGATTTCTTCACTCTGCAAGCGATCCTTCAGCACGCCAGCGTCACCGAAGATGAATTGGCCGAGGTATTCAGCACTAGCATTGAAGAGGCGCGATGCCGACTCGAACGCCTGGTGGCGCTTGAGATTCTGGAACCGGAGCCGGCCAGTCCCGGGCTGCGCGTTCGTCCCCAGGCGGGGCGTTTCGTACGGGATGCTCTCAACGAGAAAAATCTTTTATAGGGAGGAGCAAATATGCAATTCGGTGGGGCCAGTACGACACGAGACATCTTTCAATACTTCACGCTCGGCCGCATCGCTTCTGTATTTATCATCTTGATCGTCACTGCGGTGGTTATCCGTTACGCGAGCCGGCTGCTTGATTTGTTGAGTCGGCGAGGGCCTCGCATTCGTTTCCTCGCCAAGGGTGCCGAACCGATTATTCGGATCACTCTGTGGTTTGCTGCCATGCTGATTTCGTTCCGGCTGTTGGCGCCCACGCGGGGAACGTTTCTGGCTCTAATCGGCTCGGCGGCAATTGCCATCGGTTTGGGCGCGCAAGACCTCATTAAGAATCTGATCGGAGGGCTGGTCGTGTTGGGCGACCGGCCTTACCAATTGGGTGATCTGGTCCAGATCGGCGACGCGTACGGGGAAATCGTGCATATCGGCCTGCGCAGCACCAAGCTCTACACCTTTGGCGATACCATGGTGACGATCCCCAATGCCGACATCCTAGGTGGGAAGGTGTTCGATTCCAATTCAGGTGTGCCGCAGTGTCAGGTCGAAACCTGTCTTTACCTGCCGCCCGATGCCGACCCTGACGAGGCTATTCGCGTCGGTTTTGACGCCGCCTATACCTGTCCCTATCTCTACTCCGCCAAGCCGGTCTTCGTTTTGATCGAGGACAAATTCGAACAGAGGCCCTACGCGAGGCTTCACATCAAGGCCTATGTCTGCGACCACCGTCTGCTGCCACGAATGCAAAGCGATATCACCACTCGCGCGAAGCGGGAGTTCCTTCGCCGAGGGATGCTGACCAACTGGTCTCCTTCCACGTTGAGCCCCGAACCGCGATGACGCCGTCGGTGTCCGACAACTTGCTAAAGGCAGCTTGACCGTATCGTACGACCACGCATGCGCGCTCCCTTGCCAAAAGTGTGCCAGAATGCGATGTTTTTTGGCCTCTTGGGGTTAGCTTCGAGCGAAAAGCAGATTACCCCAAAAATTTCTGTTGGAGCCATTGGAGTCGGTGGTCACGCGCCCAAGGCAGGCGCGCTACCGCGTGAGTGAGAGCATCGCAGCAGAGTGTGATCCTCAGGTGCCCGCTAAGTGCCCCGAATTCCCACTTTTGACCGGCTTTTGCGGCTATGAAGAAGGGCTAAGTCGTTTGAATCCGGCAGAGCCGGGTGGTGTTTGGCGCGTTATGTGACCCACCATCATTCCAGAGGCCGACACCACTGTCCTGGTGCCCCCCTGAGCTTTCCCACAGCCGCACCGAAATGGAACGGGCTCCCAGGGCTCTAGTGCCTCATTTTATAGTGACCACTTGTACGATATGTGCTAGGGTGGATTATTTTTATGTCCAACAGCATCGACAGCGCGGCAACGGCAACACAAATGGGGCCCTGCTCCCAGGTATCGACAACAAAATTCGCCACTCGCAAAGCCTTACTTTCACCACCTTGGGCGATGGACACGCTGTGCCATCAATTTTCGCCACAACTCATTTCACATCAATGAAAATTGAAAAATTGATGGACACACTTTTTGACGATTTGCGAGCAAAGTTTTTTGAAAGGAAACCGGAACAGCCGCGGCGGAAGCCCCGAGGCGCCGGCCTTTACCGAACGGCTCGGCGGTTTCCATCAACCGTTCTCTTACTCGATACACCGGTCGAGATAAAATCGAGCCTAATTGCCACTAAATCAGCAACATCACCGAAAACTTCTCGATACACTTTCGATATGTTTGGGAACGCAATTTCAGGAGGTGAAAAAAGCTATAACGTGCAATCCGGAGGCTGCTGGGCTAAAGGCCCCGGCGCTACATGTAAACCTAAGGCCGAGACTTCGCCGCGAGGCGGGCGGCTTGGGCGAGGAGGTAGTTGCGTTCGGGGAGGCTGGCGGTTTTGCTGGCGGCGGCGCGATATTTTTCTATTGCGGCATCGCGATCGCCAGCGCGTTCGAGAAGATGCGCACGGACGGCGTCGAGGCGATGATGATTGGCGAGGCGCGAGTCGTCGGCGAGCGCAGCGAGCAGTTGCAATCCTTTTGCCGGGCCTTGGACCATGGCTACGGCAATCGCATGATTCAGCGCGACCATCGGATTGTCGGACATACGTTTGAGCAGTTCGTAGAGCGCGAGAATCTGCGGCCAGTCGGTCGATTCCGCGCGCGAGGCTTCGTCGTGGACGGCAGCGATGGCGGCCTGTAACTGATACGGGCCGACGGCTCCTTCCGGCAGCGCCGCGGAAAGCAGAGCGACACCTTCGGCGATCTGCTGCTTATCCCAGAGAGAGCGGTCCTGTTCATCGAGCGGAACGATTTCGCCCTCGGCGGTGGTGCGGGCGGCGCGGCGAGCGTCAGTCAAGAGCATGAGGGCGAGGAGTCCGGCAATTTCAGGATCGTCGGGCTGAAGATTGCGGACGATGCGGGCGAGGCGGAGCGCCTCCTGCGAAAGATCGGCGCGGCGCAGTTGCGGGCCGGCGCTGCTGGCGTAGCCTTCGTTGAAAATCAGATAGAGCACGTGGAGGACGGCGCGGAGGCGCTCGTCGCGTTCGTCGGCGACCGGCATTTGGAAGGGAATGCCGGAACTCTTGATGGTTTGCTTGGCGCGGCTGATGCGTTGGGCCATGGTCGCTTCGGGCACGAGAAACGCGTGGGCGATTTCGGCGGTGGTCAGACCGCCAACGGCGCGCAACGTGAGAGCGATTGCGGACGACGGCGTCAACGCGGGATGGCAGCACATGAACAGGAGAACGAGCGTATCGTCGTCTTCGGGGCGAGCCTCGATCGCGACAGGCTCCGGCAGACGTGCCGCTTCCTCGGCAACTTCGTTCTCGCGGCGGCGACGCGCGGACTCGCTGCGAATGTAGTCGGCCATACGGCGCGAGGCAACCTGAATGAGCCAGCCGCGCGGATTTTCGGGGACGCCGTCGTGCGGCCATTGCATCGTTGCCGCGATCAGCGCTTCCTGCACCGCGTCTTCAGCAGGCGCAAATTCGTGGAAGCGGCGGATAACGGCCCCAAGCACCTGCGGCGCAAGTTCGCGCAACAGGTGCTCGAAGGCGATGGTTGGCGATTGTTCCGTCATGCGTCGTCCGATCAACTTTGGCGCCGAACGCGGCTCGCGTTGTTGCGCGTCAGAGGCCCATGTCGGAGAAGCCGCTGAGTACGGGGCGGACTTCGATCGGCATGCTGCCCGGCTTGCCGTCGGGACCCGGCGCGGCGGAAACGCGCGCGGCGATTTTATAGGCCTGGTCGGGACTCTCAACGTCGATGATCCAGTAGCCGGCGAGAAATTCTTTCGATTCGGGGAAGATGCCGTCGGTGGCGGGCACGCCATTCGCGCCGGCGCGCACGATCTTCGCCTGCTGCGGCCAGCCGAGGCCTTCGGTGGCGACGAACACGCCCTCTTCCTTGAGCTGCTTCGTGAAATTGCGCATGAAGGCGACGTTGGAAGCGAGGTCTTCCTTCGACCATTTCGCAAACGAGTCCCATTCGGACTTGTTGGCGGTCATCATCAGAATATATTTCATCGGATTGGCTCCTTTCGATAGAGAGCGCGGCGTGGTTGTTGCCGTTATTTGGGCGGTGCGCTCATGATCGGACGAACCTCGATCCACATATTGAGCGGCTTGCCGCCGGGTCCGGGCGCCGCAGAAGCGCGCGCAGCAATGGCGTAAGCTCGCTCGGAAGTGGGAACGTCGACGATCCAGTAGCCCGCGAGAAATTCTTTGGACTCGGGGAAGACGCCGTCGGTGATGGGCATGCCGTCGTTGCCGGCGCGGACGCGCTTGGCCTGATCGGGAAAGGTTAAACCCTCGCCGGAGACAAACTCGCCGGATGCGGCGAGGTCCTGATTGAGCTTGATCATGTGAGCGATGTGCGCGTCGATGTCGTGCTTCGGCCACGAGAGAATCCCTTGTTGCTCTTGCCCCTGCTTCATTGTGTTCATCATCAGAATGTATTTCATCGTATTCGCTCCTTTCGTTTGGCAGGCTTGTTAGCGCCTGTCTTCTTGCTGGTGGTTCTGCGCGTCCTGCGAGAGGCAGGCGGTTTTGTTTCGCTGCGTTGCGAGGATTCTGTTGCTCGAAACTTCGCGATGGCTTGGATCAATTTGATGGGAACAGGTTCGGAGAGCGGAAACCGGATCGTGCCGCGACTGATCTCGTACGGCTCAAGTTCCTGTTTGAATGCTGCGACGAGGCGGTCGCCGGCCAGGTACAGAGAATAATGCTGTTTCCAGCCAGCGAAGAAGATGATGCGCTTGCCATTCAGGCGGTACACCGGGATCTTGTACGAGATGCCTTCTTCCGCGCGAGGCAGGACTTTGCGAATCGCGTTTCGAACTTGATTGAGCGCGGTTCGCGCGGCGTCTGGCTGCGCGGCGATGTAATCGTCGATGGATCTGAAGTCACCGCCCATGGAATTGCTCCTTCAACCTTTTCTCCGACGGACATGCGCAGCGCTTTTCAGTTCACGCTGAGCAGCGCGACGTTCGCGTGCTTCTTACTTTTTCGTCGGATACTCCGCGAAGCGACGTACCTCGATGGGCATGTTCGTCGGCACGCCGCGGCCCGGTGCCGCTGAGATTCTTCCGGCGATGGCATAGGCGCGCTCGGGCGTGGCGACGTCGACGATCCAATAGCCGAGGAGGAATTCTTTCGATTCGGGGAAAACGCCGTCGGTGATGGGCATGCCGTTTTTCTCGCCGATGATGAGCTTCGCTTCGTTCGGCGCGGACAGCCCCTGCGTGGCGATGAATTCGCCGGAATCGGCGAGTTCCTGACCAAGCTTGCGCAGGACAGCCATGTGCGCGTCGCGATCGTTCTGCGACCAGGCCTGGTAGCCGTTTACGCCGGAATTCGTGCCGGACATTAGCAAAATGTATTTCATTGGTTGCTCCTCTCGATTTTCGCGCTCGCCCGGCTTCTTGGCGCCTTCTGTTTCGTGCCGATTGGCGCGTTTTCGTAAGCTAGTCGGAGCAGGATTGCCGTTCTCTACATCACGCCCAAACTTTTTTTGCCGCTCTGTGTGAGCACGGTCAAAGCCGCGCTTCGAAGGACAACGCGAACGCCACGATTATAGCCGTGTTGGCAAACACCTTTATTTACATGTGGTTGCCATGTCGAGGCGGACGCTCGACGAGTAGTAGATAGGCGGGCGCCGGAGTAGCCGGCCGGAATTTTCGAGGTGCGATGTCGAAACGAAGCGCTCGTTTCCGACTAGTTGGTGAAAGCGGGCGTAATGGGAGCGAAGGTGAAAACGGCGCTCACGCCCAGCACGGTTCGAGAGGGAAATTCAATGAGAGCCAGTCGGATAGCGGGCACCGTGGCAATCGTCGCAGCGGCGGCGGTGAGTTCGATCTGCGGTGGGTCAGTCTTTGGATCAACTTGGGGAACAATCTGGGGCGCGGGGGTTTGGATTGGCTACAACGCGCCGGCGCTGATGGCTCGCATCGCGTGGCAGGATTTTTCGTGCGTGCTCGCGGCGGTTCGTGGGTGTGCGTTAGTCGGCACGATGTTGTTGATGACAGTGATTGCTGGGATTGCGAGAAGATAGCTGCGCGCAATGGGATTGTTCCTGTCCAGGCCAGCACGTCGTCTTGCGCAGCGTGAGGTTATGGCGCGGCAGTTTTATCCGGCGGACGGACGAGATTGTCGGGCGTCCAGTCGCGGCCAACGCCGAGAGCGTCGGCAACGCGATTGATGTAGTTGAACCAGGAGGCAATGAGAGTGACCTGGAGGATGCCGCGGTCGTCGAAGCCGACTTCGCGGAGACGCGCGATGTCGTCGCGCGAGCACTGCGTGGCGTCTTTTGTGAGCTTCACGACGTAGTCGAGCATGACGCGGTCCTGCTTCGAAAGCGGAGCCTTCGTGTAGTCCCGGCGCAACTGCTCGATCAGATTTTCGTCGAGCGTGACGCGACGCAGAAACTCTGCGTGAGACTCGATTCAATAAAAGCACCGGTTGGTGACCGACACCATGGTGGCGATCATTTCGTGCTGGCGGCGTTCGAGCGGCAGGTCGCGGGACATCAGAGCGCCGAACGTGGAGAACGCGTGAAAGAGCGCCTGTGGCAGCAGCGTGTGCGAGCCGACAATGCTCTCGGAGACGTCGCCCGTGCGAAAAACGGGCGTGGCGTATTCCTGGGGGTAGAGCGAGCGCTCCGATTCGATCGCTTTGACGAGTTCTTCACTCGCTTCGGGAAGTGGGACGGTTTTGATCCAGGTCATAACGGCTCCGGATACGAATGGATTCGTGGATTGTTTCAGAACAAAAACTTGAGCGCCAGTTGAATCACGCGAGGACCGACGTCCCGCTGAATTGCACCGACGTTGGGCGACTGGATGTCCAACACAGGCAGACGCAGATTCGTATGATTCAGAATATTAAAGAGCTCGGCTCGAAACTGCAGGCGGTCGCGCTCGGTGAGCGGAATGTCCTTGAGCAGGGCGAAATCCCAGTTGGCATACCCCGGGCCCTGAATTGCGTTGCGTCCTTCGTCGCCGAAGGCGCCAGTGGCTGCTTCGGCGAACGCGCAGGGATTGAACCAGGCCGCGACGGTGCGCGTTTGTGTTGGGGCGACACAGCCGGGATTCGCCGCGACCGCGCCCGGAGTAAACGGATTGCCGACGATGTTCGGACGTTGGGCGGAAAATCCGGAGATTTCCGGCGCCTGGCCTTGCAGGGCGACGTCGGTGACCGTGCCGCGAATGGTCCCTGTGATTTGCTGTGCCGCGGCCGGAATGCACGCCGGACCCCCGATCGCCAGAACATATGCAAGCAGAAATGGACCAACAGCTTTACGCATTAAATTCATCGAGTACGCCCACCCTTTAGCAGCTTGTTGAAAAACCCATTCCTTGTGCAACTTTAATTGAAAGAACTCGTCTGAAGTGAAGAAGGTCAAGGAGACGAGCGAATGCGCGGAGACGATAACCAGCAGGAAGGAATGTTCAGCT